>CAMDSO010000150.1 GCA_945906935.1 Bordetella parapertussis | reverse complement strand
ATCGCAATCGATCAGCAACAGCGACATCGGTGCGCCGGTACGCGCGACGCGATCGAGCTCCTGCTCAAGCACGGCGCGAAACTGGCGCAGATTGGCAAGCCCGGTCAGTGCATCACTGGAGGAAATCTCACACAAGCCATCGATGATGGTCTGCAAATGGGCGGCATCCGCCTGCGCGTCGTGGTCTGCCAGCGCATAACCCGCCTGTTGCAGCAGCATTTTGGCGTCGCGCAGACGCAGGTCGCCCGTTACAATTTTTGCCAAGACTGGATCACCGGAAAAAGTAAGGCAACGTTACAGGCCAATAAAACGACTTGTCTCGACCCAATTATACCGGCCACGATGAAGGTCAATCGATGGAAAAGACAGGCAAAAGAGGCCAGTCACACCGCTCTGCCAAGATCGCCCGGTCTCGTCAACACCTGTGTGCGGTCTATGGCGCTAAAGATCTGGCGTGTAGGGGCGGGGGATTAACGGGAAGACGGATGCTGACCCGTGTGCCGTGGTTCAGCTCCGAGCTGACGCTGATTTCCCCGGCCATCACGGTGACCAACTCTTTGACCAGTGACAGGCCCAGTCCAGAACCCTTACCTTCCGGGTGGCGCTGTTTGTCAACGTCAGAGAAGCGCTCAAACAGCTTGGGGATGTCTTCCTGAGGAATGCCGATGCCGCTGTCTTCAACCTCGATCATGATGGCGTTGACGTCATCCTGCCTGGCGCGCAAGGTGACGGTGCCGCTTTTTGTGAACTTGATGGCATTATTCAACAGATTAAACAACACGCGTGAAAGTGCCGTTTCATTACATTCAATGGTGATCGGTTGAGGAATGTCGATCAGCAGCGCAAGGTTTTGACTGCGTAGAGCTTGGGCGTAGAGCGCCGCGGTTGTCTCAATAAAATGTTTGATCTCAATCGGTTCTATTTTTTTGTCAAAGCGCCCTGCGTCGATCTTCGACAGATCCAGCATGTTATCGATAATCAGGCTCAGTCTGTGGGCGCCGACGCTGGCGGTACTGGCGTAGTCGCGTGTTGACTCTTCTTTGGTCATGAGACTAATTAATTCTGTGAAGCCCAGGATGGCGGAAAGTGGCGTACGCAATTCATGTGCAACGGTCGAAACGATGGTGGTTTTAACCCGGTTGAGTTCTTCGGCATTGTCGAGCTTCTGTTTTAGCAGCACCCGCGCCGTGTCAGAAATATGCAACCAGTACATAAACGCACCAAAGATTCCAATCACTGCCAATATGATAGCGGCCATAAATCCAATTCCCGCCCGCTTCGCTTTTTCGTAACGACTCAGTTCTAGTTCGAGTGATGTTGAACTGGTGATGTAGAGCGGGTAATCGGCCAGAGCCTGCCACGCGACCAGTCTTGTGCCGCCATCGTCAAGGTCGGCATGGATGATTGTGCCGCTGACCTTTGATTGGGTCGCGGTATTCGGCAGGCTCTGCGTGACATCATCATCCACTGTAATGCGACCGTCACCAGTTAAGCGGGCTCGGGTATAGCCGTCGTTTCCCACCAAGCTTATTCGGGCGAGATTATTCTTCAACAAATCCTGATACGCGTCTACAAAGATCTTGGGATCGATGAATGTGCGGATCACTCCGTTGAAATCGTTCGTTTTGGTCCACACAGGCCTTGAGATGGTGAAAACCATCCTGTTTAGACTTTGTGATTTAGTGGTTCTTGAGACGAACAGTGTTGCTGCGGGATGGGACTGGAAATATTCGTAGTCCGCAGTCTGGCCTTTTTCGCGCGAATTGATCTGGGCACACCGCGCTAAATAAGACCAGACGCATCTGCCGTTAGCATTGTAATTAGCAAGATCCAACACGTCTGGGGGTAGCGGCAGCGAACGACCGTGGCCGTTGAGCAACAGCAGATTTTTGTTTGTGCTGAGTCCTTTGGCTAAAACTATTGAAGGGAGCATCGCAGCGTCAAGTAACTTATTGTCATGCTTGACAATCGCCTTGGCGAGTAAGAGGTTGTCTTGCGATGACCGCTCCATAATGGAGTCTTTGATGGTATCGAGATTTTTTTTGGTGATAGCTAAGAGGCCGACGATGGTCAACACCGCTACGCCGCCAGCAATTATTTTTATGTTCATATATTTTTCATATATTTCGAACAAATCGTTTTTAAAAAAAAGCGCAATCCCGAAGGATTGCGCCGAAGATCCACCAAAGGAGGAGGTTTGGGTGGATATGCATTGGCATCTGTAAAGATGCTGGTTTTGAACGACTAATCAAAACTGGATAACAATAGCGGCTTTGTCCGTGACAAAACAGATCGGACAAGTGTTTATTTAGCGGCCACCTTGACTGACTATGCGCACTACTGCGCCCTTTTTTCACCGTCAGAAATAGAACGTGAAACGGGCTTTGGAAAAGATCCCGGCAAAAGTGGCGCCAGCGCTTCGGCTTGCTGCGCTTGACGTTGCTGGCCACGGCGGTTGTGGACAATCGGCTCGCCAACCCCGAGGTGGCGAACAATCCGGAGAGCGTGCTGCGCCGGGTGATGCCACTGGCTTGGCAAGCGCAGGGCGCGGTGTTTGCGGGGCGGTATTCAGCGTATCGCGTGCGTCATTGGGCCGTCACGGCTGGCGGGGCCATTGTCGCGAGCCGTTTCGGATCCCGCTGGCTGCATAAGCTAAGATTTGCCATCTCCGCCAGCCCGAATCTTTTCGATGGCTTGACGCCACTCACTAAGGTGCGCGTCTTCCCTCTCAAGAAGTAGCGCAAGCACCTCAACTTCTTGGAGCCCGGCTCTAGTCAGCTCGTCAGAGTAGTGTTGTCCAATTCTCAACCCTAAGCTTTTTTTGGCTGATTCTGATAGTTCAGTTGCTTTTTTTTTATATTCATCTTTCGACAGACTCATCATCTCGCATTCCATCCTCATTGATAGTACTGAGGCATATTCAGAACTGAATTTATTCATGGTCTCGCCGTTATGACGACTTTGGGTTGTCGATCAAATTAAGATGACAAAACAATATCGGGTTCGTCCGTGACAAAAAAGATCGGACAGGTGTTTATTTAGCTGTTACCTTGCCAGCTATGCTTACTACCCCTTTTGTTTCGCCCTCAGACATCGAGCGCGAAACGGGCTTGGGCAAAGATCAACTGCGGAAGTGGCGCCAGCGCTACAACTTTCCTCCGATTGAATCAACGGCAGACGGCAAAGCCGCCTTTTCACGAAAAACTGTCGATCAGTTGTGTTTGATCAAACGCCTGCTCGCGGCCGGTTTTCGGCCCAGCCAAATTGTGGGCATGACCACCCCGGAACTTGAAACGGTGAAAGTTGGCCTCGCCCTGTCGGCTCAGGCAGTATGCCCTGATGAATTTATTCAGACCCTAACCGATGTAATCAAGCGGACGGACATGGCGGGTTTCCAACTGTTATTGGCTGAGCGTAGAGCCAAGGGAACACTGTCTGACTTCATCTGTGAGACGGTCGCTCCACTACTGGTCAATATTGGTGAGGCATGGAAGCGCAATGAAATAGAAATTTTTCATGAGCATCTTTGCACCTCTTGCACCGAACGATATTTGCAAGTAGAGATCATGAAGTTAAAACCTAAAAATGGTTTGCCGATTGTCTTGTTTGCGCTCCCGCCTGGAGAGAATCATTTTATCGGACTGTTGATGGCGGAGGCTGTAATGGCAGAGCAGGGTGCCAGAACGATCAGCATTGGATCGGATATTCCTCTGGACAATCTTGCGCTGGCCGCTACTGCATGCAAGGCAGATGTGGTCTCGCTATCCTTCAGTTTTGCTTTTCCGACGCGCGAAGTGATACCAACATTGCGGCATTTTCGACGCTTGCTGCCGATCCAAATTCAAATTTGGGCAGGGGGGAAAGGCTTAGCGGCGATCAAAAAGCCTCCCAAGGGCGTGCGCATCTTTTCGCAAATGAACGAAGTAATTGCCGCGCTGAATGCCCCGCCTATTTGGCCGAGTGTGCTGGCGCGGCCGGGCCATTGATAACCATTAGGTGTTGCCGCCAGCCCCAAATACACCACTCGTGCCGATTGCGCATTGGCCAGTGTTCATCGAGTGGTGGCGGTGGTCAATAGCAGATCTGCACAATCTGCCGAAACTGGTCATATTGCAATCAGCGGTAACATCTGCGGCCTGCTGCGCGTTCCCGCGCAGCTGCGGTTCGGCTTACGAACGGCTGCAAGCTGAGCCGCGCGCGGCGTTTTTGCGCGTTGCCCGCTACTCTGGCTTGATGTTCGCCGCTTTGACAACCCTGGCCCAGCGCGCTATTTCAGCCTTGATGTGGGCGTCGAACTCTGCCGGCGTGTTGCCAACGGCGCGCGAACCGTCCGCCAGAAAGCGCTCTTTGACTTCCGGCAATTGCAAGATGGCGACGATCTCGCTGTTGAGCCGGTTTACGATGGCCGCTGGCGTAGCGCCTGTCGTGAAGAGGCCAAACCAGCCGCTGACATCGAAGCCCGGAAGTCCCTGCTCCGCAATGGTAGGGATCTCCGGCGCGAGTATCGCGCGGTTGGCAGTCGAAACGCCGAGGCCGATGAGCCGGCCGGCCTTGACCTGCGGCAGCGCAGAAACGAATGTCGGGCACAGCATCGAAATGTGGCCGCCCATGACGTCGGTGAGGGCTGGGCCGATGCTTTTATACGGTATGTGCGTCATGTTGATGCCGAAGGTGAGCTTGATCTGCTCGATGGTCAAATGCCCCAGCGAACCGCTGCCGGAGGAACCAAAATTGATCTGCCCTGGACGGCTTTTTGCCAGCGCGGCCATTTCCTTGATGTTGCGCGCCGGCAGCGAGGGATGCGACACCAGCATGTAAGGTTGTGCGGTCGCGAGCGTGATGGGCGCGAAGTCCTTGACCGGGTCGAACGGCATCTTCGCGTAGAGACTCGGGTTCACTGTATGCGTGCCGCTGACGAGGCCAATCGTGTAGCCGTCCGGCGCCGCCTTGGCGACGATGTCGCTGCCGATCATGCCGCCGGCACCGCCGCGGTTCTCGACCAGCACCGGCTGGCCCAGACGCGGCGCCAGGCGGAGCGCGATGATGCGCGCCACCGTGTCGGTCGCCGAGCCGGGCGAATTCGGCACGATCATGCGCAGCGGTTTTACCGGGTAGGCAGTTTCGGGGACAGTCTGTGCCACGGCAAAACCGGCACCCATCAAAGCCGTCACACAAATCAATTTTTCGTACATCAAAGCTCCCATAGGGGTTAAGACAGGCGTTTGCCTGTTTGGACTACGCACAATTTTGGACTGCCCAAGGCGCCCGTTTCGCAATCAGTGCTCAGTCGATCTTGATGCCGGCCGTCTTGATCACCTTCGCCCATTTTTCGAATTCGGCCTTGACGACTTTGGCGAATTCTTCCGGCGAGTTGCCGACCGCGTCGGCACCTTCGTTGGCGAATATTTTTTTGATGTCGGCAGATTGCAATATCCGCTTGACCTCGGCGTTGAGGCGGGCAATCACAGGCTTGGGTGTCTTGGCTGCGGCGAAGAGACCGTTCCACGGCTCATGTTCGTAGCCGGGCACGCCTGATTCCGCGAAGGTCAGAATTTCCGGTGCTGCCGCCGAGCGGTTGGCCGAGGTTACCGCTAGGGCACGCAGCTTGCCGGAGCGCACATGCGGCAACAACCCTATGGTGGTGCCGATGATGAACTGGGTTTGTCCGCCGATTGCCGCCGTCACCGCCGGGCCGCCGCCTTTGTAGGGAATGTGTGCGATATCAATACCCGTCATCTGCTTGAGCAGTTCCATCGACATGTGGGTGCCGGTGCCGGTGCCGGCCGAGGCGTAATTAAGTTGCCCGGGTTTTGACTTGATCAGCGCCAACGCCTCTGGCAGGCCCTTCGCCGCCACCGACGGATGGGCCGCCAGCAGATTGGGAAACTTTGATATCTGCGCGACTGCAGTGAAGTCATTTACCGGGTCGTAGGGCAGCTTCTGGTAAAGGCTGGGGTTGATCGTGATCGACGATGCAACCACCAGCAGCGTATAGCCATCGGGCGCAGCACGCGCAACGATTTCGGTGCCGCTGACGGTGCCGGCGCCGGGCCGGTTGTCGACCACTACAGGCTGTTTGAACGTCTCGTTAAGCTTCAGTGCGATCAGCCGCGCGGTCAGATCGGTGGATGCCCCTGGTGATTGCGGCACCACGATGCGGATGGGGCGGTCCGGATAGTCGCGACCGGCAGCTGCCACGGTCTGCGATTCGAATAGCGCGCTCGCCAGCACCGCCGCACCCAGTGATAAGAAAATTAACGCTTGCATGACTACTCCTCCTAATATGCCGTAATAAAGCCGCAGGCGGCTGCCGTCATCACCACTTGCACATCGACGCCGTCTTTCACCAGCAGGCGCACCAGTTCGGCCGGCTCTTATAGGCCGCGATGCCGCCAGTGGTGCCCGGAACGATCCGTTTGCTGCGCGTTTGTGTCATACGCAGTCGCTATTCAAACGGAGTGGGCGCGAAGTGTAACCTAATTGAAGTATGCACAAAACCGCGGCAGCGGGCGTCTTGCGCAGACCAAAACCGCGCGCCGGCCGGCACTATGTTGAATAGCAAATAATACCAAAGCACGTCAGTGAGGCCTACGCAGAGGCCAAGGTGGCGGCGTGGGTCGCTCGCGTGGGGTTATGGCAAAAAGTGTCCCCTGTTGCGCCGTGGGAGTGGCGGCCTAAAAACTGAGGGTTTGTCGTGGCGCGCAGTACGGTTAGACTGCCCGATCATTGCAAAACCTAACCAACAATTAAGGCCAAAACAGACCATGACTATTTCCATGTATCAAGCGAGCGTTCCTCGTTTTGTGAATATCCTCAATAACCTGACCGGCATTCTTGATAAGGCGCAGGCTCATATTGATGCCAAGAAAATCGATGTCTCAGTGCTGGCAACCTATCGCTTGTTCCCAGATATGCTGCCCATGACCACGCAAGTTCTAATAGCCTGTGATGCGGCGAAAGGTGTTGTTGCTCGCTTAGCTGGAATTGAGATTCCCGTTTACGAAGATAATGAGAAGACTCTGGCTGAATTGAAGGCAAGAATTGCCAAGACCGTTGACTTCATACAGTCGGTGACGCCTGCGCAAATTGACGGTACAGAAGACAAAGACATTGTTACGAAGCGCGGTGATAAAGAAACGCATTACAAGGGAATGCAATTCTTGCTTGGCCATGCGTTACCGAATTTCTATTTTCATGTGACAACCACATACAATATCCTCCGGCATAACGGGATTGACATTGGGAAGCGCGATTTTCTAGGAAAACCTTAGCCTTTTTTCCATAAACAGAAATGTCACCTGCCACCCAAACCACACCGCACGGCTAACTTTCGTTCATCAAGGTTCGCAGCCTTTTCGCCGAAATCTCCAAGGAGAGACGTCCGTACTAAGCCCGAAAACTCAGGGGTTTTGAGATAACCGGGGGTTTGAGACGGTTTTTGCGGGAAAATTCCGGAACCGCAGTCAGCAGTTTTTGGCACTGCGCCCCACACGTTTCGTGGCCTCAACGCCGCTTGAGCGAGTTGGAGGTGTTTGTTCTGGCGGGCGAGAAGATGACTTACGCTGAGCGGTCTACTTGGGACAGGCAATTTATTGATGCCTTCGCAAAGCGCCTTAAAAACCTGCACAGCGCCTACATAGAATAAAAAATGGCAAATTAAAATGCCACTAATTTTTCTGATGTTACTGAAAAATATTTTTTCATCTTTTTATTAATATTTTTATTTGGCTGTGGAAGCAAAGTCGATATTGAAAACGTTATTAAGTTGAATTTAAATGATCCAGACTCAGTTAAATTTAAACAGGGTCTGGTCAGTAAAGATGCGACACGGGCCTGCACCAAATAGCCGGCCCACCGGTTTTGGCATATGTGAATGACATCTGACTTTCACTGGTTTCGTATTTTCCCCGACAGAGTGGAAAGTATTTTTGAACCAATCCGGAGCCCCTCCTGTCATGCAGCATAAACCGCGTATGCCATGCCCACTTCTCACACGGGCAATCTGTCATGTCATTTCATGGCTAGCATTGGCCATGGTGGCGGCGGCTCCCGCTTTGTCACAAGAAAGGGCAGACGTACTTGTGCCTCTGGCCCGGCTCAGCGTAGGGGGTCAGATCAATGGCAAGGAAGGTGGAGTTGCAGAAGACATTAGCGGGATGGCCTGTATCCCGGCGGCAGGATCGGAAACACTCTGCCTATTGATCAATGATGAAAACGCCAGTGCCCAGTTCGTCAGCCTGAACGGTAGCGTGCTGCAACCCGGCGCGGTTTTACCCATCATCGGTCGGGCCGCACCGGACAATGCCGTGGGTACGCCGCCATCCATCACCTGCGCGGGCGCGAAGAAATTCGCGGATCTGGACGGTGAAGGCGTAGCCTATGAAAACCGGCAGTTCTACGTCGTCGGCTCGCACGGCTGTTCGCGCAATTCGAACAGCTTCCGTCTGTCCTCATTTATTCTCGCACGTGTCTCTATGGCAGGCACCGGTGAAACCGTTAAATCCATAGAACTGACCTACCGCCTGTCCGATGTGCTCGTGGCGACCGCACAGGCTGGCGACCGATTTGGGAAGCCTTTGGACACGGCGGGTAATGGCTTGAATATTGAGGGCATAGCCATCTCGGGCGGCAAACTATGGGTGGGCCTGCGCGCACCGGTGGATGACGGCAAGGCCTATCTCATCGGCGCGCCTATTAACGAACTGTTCGCGCCGGGAAGCGCCAAATGGAAGGGGGCGCCTGACGTTCGGATCCTGCCGCTGGGCGCGGGCAGAGGCATACGCGATCTTGCCAGCCTGTCTGCGGGCCGCCTGCTGCTACTGTCGGGACCAGCGCAGAATCAGGATATCGACTACCGTCTGCATCTGGTTGATCTGAATACCGCGGCACCGCCCATACTGATCGGCGGCCTCGAAAAGGTGCCAAACGGGAAGGCGGAAGTGGTTGCAGTACTCCGTGAAAGCCTCGATACACTGGAGTTTGTGGTGATGTTTGACAGTGTGAAGAATGGCGGTGGGCTACTCTACCGCGTGAAGTTGCCGTAGTGCCGAGCAGGCGACATTCAAACCGTTTTTTCGCCATTCCCAACCTTGTCGGTTGTCTATGCCGGGCTAAGTGCAAGAAACGTAAAACAGAATTTTGGTGGGGCGTGAGTGGCTCGAACACTCGACCTACGGATTAAGAGT
>CAMDSO010000149.1 GCA_945906935.1 Bordetella parapertussis | reverse complement strand
CTGGAGAGTGCCAATATGACTGCACGTGAAAATGTCTCGAGCATGTGATGGTCCCTGTTTTCGATGAATCAAGGCCGGCGTTTTATGCCTAGCGATTTTAGCATCGCCGCCCTGCGCGTAACGCGGAAGCGGTGGGAGGCGATGCTATAATTTTCAGTAAACTCTTCGTCTCAAATTGCCGTCCCGCAAGAGAACAATAACCATGATCAAAATCGCCGGATTCGAAATCGTTCGCATTGCCGAAACACCGTGGCAGAAACGGGTGCGCTTCGATGGCCGCGAAAGCCGCTTTGCGATGTACAACGACGACCTCGAAAACGGTTTGCGTATGTCGATCGTCGAATATCCGCTGGGGTCGGTGGAACCGCGCCATGTGCACCCCGGCACCCACGCCACCACCGTGGTCAAAGGCCGCGCCATCATCGACGGCCTGACGCTAAAACCACTCGATTGCATCCTCGGCCCCAGCCACGAACCCCACGGCCCGCTCGAATACCCCGACAGCTGCACGCTGTTTTCCTGCTTTCAAGGCAGCAACGATCACAGCGAAGTGAAACAACTCGGCACCGAGCGCCACTATCGGCTGATCCAGGCCGACGCACTGGCGTGGGAAAAATCAGAGAGCGGCGCCGGCGAAGGCAAAACGCTGGTCGATCATGGCGCCGGACGACTCCTGTTACGCGCGGTTAAATTTGCGCCCGGCGCGAAGCTTGCGCCACAAACTCACCCATTCATGCGCGCATCGCTGATCGTCGAAGGCGGTGCCATGATAGGCGGCGAATCTTTCGGGGTATGGGATTTTCTCTATCAGCGTAAAAGCGTCGAACACGGTCCGGTAGAATTTCCGAACGGCGCTACACTACTCTCCGTGGCCATGCGTTAAGGCACGTTGAGATCGTAACCCGGCGGGCATACTCACTGTAATGACCGTTGGACCGGTGCGCTGCGTGAGCGGCCGTCACAGCGGCGGCGTTTGCCGCCAAACTTTGGAGACCGTTTGTTGCTTGCGTCGGATCAGAATCGGCTGACCTATAGAGCGTCCACTTCACTGCGTGCAGTTTTCGCGCGGACGGCATTGCTCTGTCTCGCGCTGCTCGCCGGCGGCTGCGCGCCAGACGATGCGGCAAGCGGGCTGCGCGCGTTCCAGGAAAAAGACTATGCCGCGGCAACCGCGATCTGGCGAAAACTGGCCCAAGAAAACGACAGCACTTCCCAGCTCTATCTGGGCCGCATGTACGAACTCGGCGAAGGCGTGCGCAGCGATATGTCCAAAGCTGCGCTCTGGTATCTCCAGGCGGCGGAACGAGGCAACCCATATGCACAAGGTAATCTCGCCGTCCTCTATGCCTATGGCCGCGGCGTGGAAGCCGACTTTGTGCGCTCCTATGCCTGGTCCACGAACGCCGCCAACGGCTACCCAAAATGGGCTGAAGATTTGCGGGCGGCGGCACTCACCAACCGCGATATTGTCGGCGCCAAAATGAGCGCGCCAGAATTAATCGCGGCGCAAAAACTGGCGGAGAGCTTGCAGACCGCCATCTCAAACCGTCGATAAGCCGCCGCCACTAATGCCGATCAGCCCGAAAATCCCCGAATTAGCACGACTGGAAATCAAAAACAGGTCGAGCAGTAAATGATCGCCGGCAATGTAGCCGCCCACGCCCAGAAAAAACGATTCAACCCAAAATACCAGAAAACCAAAAAGTGAAACCCTAGCGCCAGGAGGCACCATATTAAAGTCCACCGCGTGCTTATCATGGTCAGTGGAAAAACACATTCCCAAACAATAAAAGCCCACGAACACACACGAGCGATCGACTGGCGACGGAATATACTGTCCGCCTTTAGCGGGCCAAAGATCCCGCCGTCAAGCAGTGCGGACAGCGCCCGACCGTCGCGCCAACCATCGTAAAATAATTTCACCGTACCGGACAAAAAATAAGAGCTCAGGGCTTGGATGGCGATATATAAAAGCCCCGCCCTGAACGCAAGTGTATCGCCAAGCCAGGGGGCGCCAAGCCGGGCAATCATCAAACCTGTGATCACAACCAGCGTCATAAAATCGCTGCCGCCGTTAAATGCACCCCGCCAGCGAATCAAAATACACAAGGTCCCAAAAAATAAAAATAACACGCAAAAAATAGTGCCGCCATAAAGCAAAAGATAAAATGAAACGGCCATGCGCAGGAAAAGATGCGCGCGATAAACCTCAGGGCGAAAGGCAAGATCAAAAAAACGCCGCAGCCAGGGCGCGACATGGCACAAATCCTCGCGTTGCACAGACCAACTCCAACCCAAGTTCACAGCCGAGGCTGAGCGCATGCACAAGAACTCTGCCCCCTGGAGCAGAAGGCTGATGGCGAAGATGATTTCAACTGCACGCAAAAGATTAAATTCATTAAGCAGCATGACTAAGCCTCAAGAACAGGCGAGGTCAACACGGTAGCCGCCGCCACCTCATTGCCATAGGCGGGCAACAGGCGGATCTCAAATTGGTATTGGCAACATACGCCGGCGCCCGACTCAAGTCGGGCCGCCTCCAGAGCTAAAAGCACGACCAGTCGATAGCTCACAAAACCCATCACCGCGCGGCTATTCTCTGCAGCTCTGATATCCGACCACAAATGCTCAACCAGACTCTGATTAGCCAGCGCCAGGTTATTTTTCGGGTTATGAAATAGGTCAGAAACTCTTCGACGCGCACGCGGCATAACCAGATGCCAATCCTGCCACACGCCCTCGCGACTAGACGCGCGAACGTATAAAACGGGGAGCGGGCCGACACGATGGTAGAAGCGCCAATTTGGAAAAAAACTGCGCAATAAAAAAAACCATGGCCCCGTCATAGTCCTGCCTTGTAAAAACAGGGTTAGCAGCAAAAATCCAATATAAGCAAAAAAAACGAAAATTGTTTCCATTTTTCCATCTGCCTAACATTCGATCAACGAGTTCGATAACGCGGTGCCGATGAGAAAACCATGGTAACGCCCGCCTGAACACTTTAATGGCGGACTGAAATCTGGCCGCGCCATACAGGCACCTTCCGCGTAATCGAAAACCAGTTTTAAAAAAATCGAAATTTAAAAACACCTTGGCGTTGTGGTCAGATGACGCCAGTTTCATACTGAAATCCCGGCCGCACGATCAACATTGGCACGCAAGGTGCCGGATGCTCGCACAGACCATTGAGTCAGCACAGCGCAGGGAGGACATCCCTGTATCCATTTTGCATTTTACTCGCCGCAATGGCGCAGAAGGATTTGCGCAAGGGGGCCAAGGTGGCGCGCGATGGCGGGGTCAACCCTACGTGAACACCGCATCGCCTGATGCACACTCACAAAAACGCTGGAATACCTCTGCGTTCATGGCGATGTTATCGAACCATGAACGCAGAGCCCGATAGAAAAAACTGAACTTCAGTCTTCGAGCAGTTCAGCGGCAATGCGGGTTATTCAGCGCATTAGGTCTTAGGCCTTCGCCGCCACCGTCAACCCGTGCGCCTGATGTTTCTCGATCAGCTGAGCCACCAAGCCCGAAGCCTTGACGTCTTCGATATACGCCGCCAGAAACGCTGCCGCTGCAGGCCGCCCCTTGGGCACACCGGCCGCCTGTTGCACGGCAGTGAAGCGGCCTTCGAGAATGCGCGAACCGGGCAGGTTGGCGTGATCGGTAATGAGGCGTGGACGCAAACCGGCCAGTGCATCAATTTTGTCGG
Organism: Bordetella parapertussis; assembly: GCA_945906935.1. Taxonomy (GTDB): domain Bacteria; phylum Pseudomonadota; class Gammaproteobacteria; order Burkholderiales; family SG8-41; genus PALSA-1004. The sequence continues at coordinate 5,553 of CAMDSO010000149.1, read as the reverse complement.
CAACGAATTTATTGAACGCGTTGTCAGCGCCGGCGGCGTGCAACAGTTCTGCGTTTTTCAGGCTGCGCACCAGATAAAGATCATAGGCGGCTTTCTCCGGCACGATGATGCGCACACCCTTGCGATCGACTTCTTCGACCGCTTGAATAGCGGAACCCGGCGGCACCAGATAGGTCGCTTCGATTTCCACATACGCGGGGCTGAAGTCGATGAGCTTGGCGCGCGCCGGCTCATCACCGAGGAAGCCGACATCCCAGATATCGGTTGGCGCGGCTTCCGCGAGTTCGCCTGGCGAGGGGTAGCCAATGATTTCGGCTTCGGCACCGATGCGCCGCGCGAGTTCGCGACCAAGATCGACCGCAACGCCACCCGGTGCGCCGGTTTTAGGGTCTTTATGCGTCAGCAAAAAATTCGAGAAGTTGATACCGACACGCAGTGTGCCTTCGGGCATCAGTTCGGCGCGGGCCTGGGCGGAGCATTCGATCATTGGGTTCACCTGGTGTATGGATACGATGGAGGGCCGAGAGTAGCCAAGATGCCGCTGAGGCGCAATCTGCCCACCGTGTCGGCTACGCATCGCGCCCCCTCCACCGTCGTACCGCGTGCGCGATGCGCACCCTGGCGCCGAGTTTCTGCGTTGCGGGGTGATAACGAATACACCTGCACGCCGCCAGTTTCAAAACCGCTCCGCCCGGATTGCGCTAGAATCAGTCTCCCGAACGACATCATCGGCGCCGTGTGCGCCCCGCCCGCATGACCATGCTGCAACACATTGATTCGATCCTCGCAGATCGCCAGCGGCCATGGTGAGTTCGCCTGCTGGCGCGCGTCGCGCGCTCCCCTCGGTCGACCGCCTGCTGCAACAGCCGCGCGTCGTCGAACTCATTGCACAGTATGGGCGGCCGCTAGTCGTCGAAACCATCCGTGCAGTCATTGATGCGCAACGCGCGGCGATGGCGCAAAACGCCGAACCGGCTGACGAAGCCACCCTGATTGAACGCTGCGCAGAAAACCTCGCCACCGCCATGCGCCCTTCGATGCGGCCGGTGTTCAATCTCACCGGCACCGTGCTGCACACCAACCTCGGTCGCGCACTCATCGGCAAGATCGCCGCTGAAGCGGCGATGCAGGCGATGACGCGCGCGGTCAATCTCGAATTCGATATCGACGGTGGCGCACGCGGCGAACGCGACAGCCACGTCGAAGAGTGGTTGCGCCGTCTCACCGGTGCTGAAGCCGCGGTGGTGGTAAACAACAATGCCGCCGCCGTTTATCTGGTGCTCAACACCTTTGCACAGAAAAAAGAAGTCATCGTCTCGCGCGGCGAACTCGTTGAGATCGGCGGCGCCTTTCGCATTCCGGACATCATGACGCGCTCGGGCTGCAAGCTGCGCGAAATCGGCACCACCAACCGCACCCACGCCAAAGATTTTGTCGAGGCTATCGACAAACGCACCGCAGCACTGATGAAGGTGCACACCAGCAACTACGCCATACAGGGCTTCACCGCGGCGGTACCTGAAGTCGAGCTCGCGGCGATCGCACATGAACATCAATTGCCATTCTGGGTCGATCTCGGCAGCGGCACACTGGTTGATCTCGAACACTGGGGACTGCCGCACGAACCCACACCGCGCGACGCCATCGGCAACGGCGCCGATCTGGTCACCTTCAGCGGCGACAAACTGTTGGGCGGCCCGCAATGCGGCCTCATCGTCGGCCGCAAGGATTTGATCGCCAAAATTCGCAAGAACCCGATGAAGCGCGCCATGCGCATCGACAAGATCCGCATGGCCGCCCTCGAAGCGACACTGCGCCTCTATGCCGACCCCGACAAACTGGTCAAAGAAGTGCCGACGCTGCGTTTGCTGACGCGTCCGCAACAGGACATCGAAGCGCAGGCCACACGTCTGCTACCCGCGCTCGCCGCTGTCGTCGGCGACTACGCCGACACCGCCGTGATCGACTGCGCCAGCCAGATCGGTAGCGGCGCCCTGCCCGTCGATGCGCTGCCGAGCGCCGGCGTTGCCATCACGCCGCGCGGCAAAAACCGCAACAGCGCTGCGGAACGCCTGTCGAACGCCTTCCGTAAACTACCGGTGCCGGTGGTCGGCCGCGTCAAGGACGGCGCTTTCATCCTTGATCTTCGATGTCTTGATGACGAAGCGGAATTCATCGCGCAACTTGGCCAACTCAAAGGGGTGACACAGCAATGATCATCGCCACCGCCGGCCACATCGACCACGGCAAGACCACCCTGGTCAAAGCGCTCACCGGCGTCGACACCGACCGTCTGCCCGAAGAAAAAGCGCGCGGCATTTCGATCGACATCGGTTTCGCCTACTGGAAAACACCTGACACGCTGATCGGCTTTGTCGATGTGCCCGGTCACGAGCGTTTTATCCGCAACATGCTCGCCGGTGTTTCCGGTATCGATTACATCATGCTGATCGTCGCCGCCGATGACGGCGTGATGCCGCAGACCATCGAACACCTGAACATCGTCAACCTGCTCAACGTCTCGCATGGCGTGGCGGTGATCACCAAATGCGACCGCGTCGCGCCCGAGCGCGTGGCTGAAGTGGTGGCCAGCGTCAAAGCACTGCTCGCCGACACTAAACTCGCGGCGATCCCGCTGATGCCGGCCTCCGCCATCAGCGGTGAAGGTATCGAGACGCTGCGTGGCGAACTCTCAACCGCCGCCAAGGCGCATCAGCAACGCGAACACGCCGGTCGCCATTTCCGTTACACCGTCGACCGCGCCTTCACCAAAGCGGGCAGCGGCACCGTCGTCACTGGTACGGTAGTCACGGGGGCGGTAGCCGTCGGCGACCATCTGATGCTCTCACCGGGCGGCATCGAAGTACGCGTACGCGGCATGCAAAAACAAAGCAGCGGTGCGCAACAGGCGGCGGCCGGTGAACGTTGCGCCATCAACCTCTCGGGCGTCGAGTTGGCGCAAGTCAGCCGCGGCGACTGGCTGGTGGCCCCCGCCGTACACGCGCCGACCAAGCGCATCGACGCGCGCCTGCAGGTGCTCGCCAGCGAAGCGCAGGCACTCAAACACTGGACCCCGGTGCACATGCACTTGGGCACTGCAGACGTCACCGCACGTGTGTCGATCCGCCGCGGCGCGGTAATCGCGCCAGGTGAATTCGCGATGGTGCAACTTATCCTTGACCAGCCGCTGGCAGCTTTGCACGGCGACCGCTTCATCGTGCGCGACCAGTCGGCCACGCGCACGCTCGGCGGTGGCACCATCATCGACCCGTATGCGCCGGCCACCCGCCGCAACACCGCCGCGCGTGCCGCGCAACTCGCCGCCCTCGAACACGACGATCCGGCCACCGCGCTTGGCGCGCTGCTGTCCTCCACGCCGGCGGGCGTTGATCTCGCGCAGTTCGAACGCACTTTCAATTTGAAGCCCGAGCGCGTCGACGCGCTGATCGTCGCACTCGATACCAACATCATTGGGAGGGAACAACGCGTCGCCCTGCCGCAGGCGGCGGTTGAAAAAATCAAACAGGCGGTGGTCGAGGCGCTGGTGAAATTCCACCGCGATTCCCCGCAGGCCACCGGCGCCGAAATCGACGCGCTGCACAAGACACACGCGCCCGCCCTCGGTGCCGAAACCTTTAGCGCGCTGCTGCGCGTGCTCGCCGATGAAAAGAAACTCGAGGTGGCAGGCTCGCACGCACGCCTGCCGCAGCACATCGCCACCGACAACCCGGCCGACCAGAAAATGTGGCAGGCGGTCAGGCCGGTGATAGAGTCGGCCGGTTTCAACGTGCCGCCCTTGCGCGAACTGGCACCGTTGACGAATCTGAAGGAACTCATCCTCAAGGATTTCCTGCATCGCAAGGCGAAAACCAACGAAGTGATCCGCGTCACGCCGGAGCGTTTTTATCCGCGCGCGACCCTCGCACAGCTCGCCGCCTGTGCGGTGGATGTGGCGCAGAACGCGCCGGGTAACCAGTTCACCGCGGCGCTGTATCGCGACCGCACCGGTGTCGGCCGCGGTCTGGCGATTGAAATTCTCGAATGCCTCGACCGCCTCGGCATCACGCAACGCATCGGTGATGCGCGCAAGATGCGCCGCGACTTTGTGCCGATACTGGGCGCCGCCGTCGCACCGCCGGCACCGCCGAAACAAGCGGCGGCTCCCGCGCAAAACAAACCCGCCGCGCCTGCCGCGCAGCGCCGTCCTAACCCGCGTCCGGTTAAACGTTACTGATGCGTTAATTTAAAAACCGACCCTGCCCCTGCACGCCCGGCCTGCCCCATCCGGGCCTTGCGGTTGAAGGCGCCGCGTCATCCATCCATCAAAACTCACTAAGAGGGAACCATGTCTGCAACCAGTTTTGACCTCATCGTTATCGGCACCGGTATCGCCGGGCTGGCCGCCGCCAAAGTCGCCGCGCAAAAAGGGTTGCGCACCGCCGCCGCCGAACAACTCCTGTTCGGCGGTCTGGTCGTCAACATCAATGAACTCGATGGCGAGATCGAAGGCTCCGGCACCGATTACGCCTCCAACCTGATGATGGAAACCTCGGATCTGGGCGTTGAGAGCATCAACGAAACCGTCAGCGGCCTCAGCAAGAGCGGCGACACCATTACGGTGACCACCGACGGCGGCACGCACACAGCGCGCGCCGTCATCATCGCCTCGGGCGCGCGCCTCAAGCGCTTGGGCGTGCCGGGCGAAGCCGAGTTCGAACATCGTGGCGTGTCGCAATGCGCCGACTGTGACGGCCCCATGTATCAGGGCGAAGACGTGGTGGTGGTCGGCGGCGGCGACTCGGCGCTACAGGAAGCGCTGGTGCTGGCGCATTTCTGCAAACGCGTGCACCTCGTGCATCGCGGCGCGAAGTTCAGCGCACGCCAGTCCTATATCGACACCGTGGCCGCACAACCGGTGATCGAAACCCACTGGAACACCGTGGTCGAAGCGATCGAGGGCGACGACATGGTGCGCAAGGTCCGCATCAACAGCGGTGGTAATAGCAGCGAACTAGCGACGAGCGGCTTCTTTGCTTACGTTGGGCTGCAAGCCAATGCTGAATTTGTGCCGACCGACATCGCGCGCGATGACCACGGCGGCCTGACCACCAACGACACACTGCAAACCTCGCTCGCTGGCGTGTTCGCCGCCGGCGTGGTGCGCGCCGGTTGCGGCGGCAATCTGATCGACGCGAAAAACGATGGTGAAAAAGCCGGCGCGGCGGCAGCAAAGTTTCTCGGCAAGTAGCCGCGGCGACGTTAGCCGGTTAAGATTGGGCCCCTGCAGCAAGACATCGCTGCAGACATCCAAACAGCGGAAGGGAATCGCTCCCGGTGGGGCGGCCAGACTTCAAACCTGGTAGGGGCTGTTTACAGTCCTGCGTGGGTTCGACTCCCACTCTCTTCCGCCAATCAGCCTAACTCCACCTAACTCAGCAACGCCGACCTTCACGCTTCCGCCTGCGCAGCGTTGTAGGGTGCGCATCGCGCACGCGCCACGACGATTGATGATCCGCGCTACGCCCCCTGTATAGATAACCGGCAATCTGTACC
>CAMDSO010000148.1 GCA_945906935.1 Bordetella parapertussis | reverse complement strand
GAGCATATCGACCGCACCATCGGCTTGATCAAGGAACACGGCTGCAAGGCCGGGCTGGTGTTCAATCCGGCCACGCCCTTGCATTACCTCGACCACGTGCTCGCCAAACTCGACCTCGTGTTGATCATGTCGGTGAATCCGGGTTTTGGCGGACAGCAGTTCATTCCCGAGGCGCTGGTCAAGCTGCGTGCGGTGCGGGAACGTATCGCCAAATCAGGGCGCGACATCTGGTTGGAGATCGACGGCGGCGTTAAAGTCGACAACATCGCCGAGATCGCCCGCGCCGGCGCCGACACCATCGTCGCCGGCTCCGCCATCTTCGGCACGAAGGATTACGCCGCCACCATCGCCAAAATGCGTAGCGAACTCGCTGCCGTCTAGCGCGCGCGAGACGCATCGCCGGTGCCGCCGGCGGATTACTTCCCCCATTCACAGACCGAGCCTGTCATGCTGAAAATTGTCCCGCCCCTGCGCGTCAAAGCCGTTGCCGTTGATCTTGACGGCACCATGCTCGACACCGTTGAAGATCTGGCGATCGCCGTCAACATGATGCTCGAACGCATTGGCCGCGCCCCGCTTGATCAGACGCTGGTGCGCAATTTTGTCGGTAAGGGCATCAACAATCTGGTCGAGCGTTCGCTGGTCGGTGCGCTCGAGGGCAAGCCCGATCCGGCGCTGTATGAAAAAGCGCTGCCGATTTACATGGCCTGTTACGCCGAGGTCAACGGCCGCCATACCACCATGTATCCGCAGGTGCGCGAGGGGCTGGACGCATTGCAGGCGGCGGGTTTCAAGCTCGCTTGCGTCACCAACAAATCGGAGCGCTACACGCTGCCGCTCTTGGCGCAGACCAAACTCGACGCTTATTTTTCGCTGGTGGTGGCGGGCGATACGCTGCCAAAAAAAAAGCCCGACCCCTTGCCTTTGCTGCATGTCGCCCAAGAGTTTGGTGTGGCGACGTCGGAACTGCTGATGATCGGCGATTCGCTCAACGATGCCGAGGCGGCGCGCGCCGCTAGCTGCCCGATTTTCTGCGTCGGCTACGGCTACAACGAGGGCGTCGATGTGCGGTCGCTGGATGTTGATGCTATAGTCGAAACGATACTTGAAGCTTCCAGGCTCATCATACGGTCATGATCGATCCGCAACTGAAAAAACCGCGTGTCATTCCACCCGCGCACTGGCGTCGCTGGCGTGTTTGCTGAATAGCGGTGCCGTTTTTTCTTTCCGGATTTTTTGTGGAGTGCAGTCATGACCGAATCACAATTCAACGAACTGGCGGCGGCGGGACATAACCGTATTCCGCTGGTGCTCGAAACCTACGCCGACCTCGACACGCCGTTGTCGGTCTACCTGAAGCTGGCCAACAAGCCGTATACCTATCTGCTCGAATCGGTCGTCGGCGGCGAGCGTTTCGGCCGTTATTCCTTCATCGGCCTTGCCGCGCAAGCGCGGCTTGAGGTGCGCGGGTTCGAATGTACCGAATATGAAGAGGGTAAACCGGCGCGCAGCACGACCTGTGATGATCCGCTGCAGTTCGTGCGTGAATACCAGGCCCGCTTCAAGGCGGCGACGCAGCCGGGCTTGCCGCGTTTTTGCGGCGGGTTGGTCGGCTACTTTGGTTACGACACCATCCGCTACATTGAAAAGAAGCTGGCGGCGACGAAGAAACCCGACCCGCTGGGTGTGCCCGACATCATGCTGCTGGTATCCGAACAGCTGGCGGTAGTCGACAACCTCTCAGGCAAGATTTACCTCGTGGTGTACGCTGATCCGCGCCAGCCGGACGCCTATGCGCGCGGCCGCGCACGATTGCGCGAACTGCTTGCGGCCTTGCGCCAGCCGCTGACGATCCCCGCGACCGCGCCCACCGCCCCGCAGAAAGCGGCCTCTGAATTTGGCGAGGCCGCTTATCTCAAAGTAGTGGATCGCGCCAAGCGCTATATCTTTGATGGCGACATCATGCAGGTGGTGTTGTCGCAGCGCATGAGCCAGGATTTCCCGGCCTCGCCGCTGACGCTCTACCGTGCCTTGCGTGCGTTGAACCCGTCGCCGTACATGTTCTTCTATAACTTCGGTGATTTTCATGTTGTCGGCGCTTCGCCCGAGATTCTGGTGCGCCTTGAGAACGGCAAGGTCACGGTGCGGCCGATTGCCGGCACGCGTCCGCGTGGCAAGACGCCGGAAGAAGACGTCGCGCTCGCCACTGAGTTGCTGGCTGATCCGAAAGAGCGCGCCGAACACGTCATGCTGATGGATCTCGGCCGCAATGATTTGGGGCGCGTGGCCGAGACCGGTTCGGTGAAGGTCACCGATAACATGACGATCGAACGCTATTCGCATGTCATGCACATCGTCTCCAACGTCGAAGGCCGCCTGAAGGCCGGGCAGGACGCCATTGCGGTGATGAAGGCGACCTTCCCCGCTGGCACAGTCAGCGGTGCGGCCAAGGTGCGCGCGATGGAAATCATCGACGAACTCGAGCCGACCAAGCGCGGTGTGTATGCCGGCGCGGTGGGTTATCTCGGTTTCAACGGCGACATGGATCTGGCGATTGCGATTCGTACCGCGGTCGTCAAGGATGGCCGCCTGTATGTGCAGGCCGGCGGTGGCATCGTTGCCGATTCGGTGCCGCAGAACGAGTGGCAGGAGACTCAGAACAAGGCGCGCGCCGTCTTGCGTGCCGCCGAAATGGCCTTGGGCGGCCTCGACACCATCGTCGACTGACTGCGCAGCGCCCGTTTTATTTCGCTGGAATCACCGGCAACACCACGCTGGCGGCATGCACGCCGCCGCAGTGCAGCGTGGTGCTACCGCCATACAGCGCCGACGGCCGCAGTTGCGCATTGGTGTGCGTATAAATGCCCACGCCCTTGAGTTTGCTGTTCTTGAAAAAATCCAGTTCGGCGATTTCGCCCGCGTATTCGTAATCTTTGCCACGCACCGTGAGCGCGATGCGATGACCAGCTGGCACGATCACGCTGGTTGGCCAGATTTCGATGTCGAGCTCATAAACCGCGCCCGGCGTCAGCGGCTGCATTTCATCATGCGTGTGATAAGGCCGCCAAGCGGTTGATAGTGCAGGGTCGAGTTTGCGGTGCGAGGCGCGCAACCAGCCGTGTCCGACCGGCGTGTGCGGATCGACCGCGCCTTTGAACACCACTTCGCTGCCGTCGGGGCGAAACACGCGTAGCACGACAAACAGATCGGCGTCGGCGGTGTCTGACGAGACGAATAGCTTGACCGCGGCCGGCCCGGTGATTTCGGTTTCGTGTTCCAGCGGCGGCGTTGAAAACGTGATGCCCTCGCTCTCCAGTGCCTTGAACGCAGCGCTGTCGCCGGCGGCAGGCGCCGTGGCGGCCAGCGCGTTGACGCTGGTGTCGAGGTAATAGCGTGTCCATTGGGTGCGCGCGATCGGCCATTCGTTTTCATTGCGGTCGATGAAGCTGTCATCGACCGTGCGCACGCGCAGCAATACCGGCGGTTGTTGGTCCCAGCCGTTGTTGAGGCCCTTCAGAAAGTGATCGAAGAAACGTTTTTGCAGGGCGATGCCGTAGTCCGTATAAAACTCGGTCCAGTGTTCGCGGCCGTGGATTTCCAGCCATTTTTGCGTCGAGGCGGCGCGCAAAAAACCCTCGGTGTTGCCACGCAGATGCAGCGATGAGCCGCCCCAGTTGCCAGACGAGAGAAAGGGCACCACCACTTTGTCCCATTGCGCTGAACGTGCGCGATGGAAGTCGTCGTCGAGCGGATGCGCGTTGATCTCGCCGGGAAAATCGGAACGGTTGTGCGCCAGTTCCGCGTCGGAGAGGGTGTCCGGGCCGGCCACCAGTGCGCCGGTGTTGCGGTTGGTCAGCGCGCGCGTACCCAGACCGTGTTGCACCGTGGTGGTAGTGCGGCGGTACCAGACGTCTTTCATGTCGCAACCGATGCCGCCGTGATAGGCGAAGTCACGATAGAAATCAGCGAAACCCTCCCACGGAATCATCGCCGCCAGATGCGGCGGTTGCAGGCCGGCGGCGTGCCATTGATTGATGGCGTAATATGAAATTCCCAGCAGACCGACCTTGCCGTTGCTCCAAGTTTGCGTGCCAGCCCATTCGATGCAGGCGTGCATGTCCTGCGCTTCGCGCGGGCCCCACGGTTCGACGTAACCGGGCGAGCGTCCCCAGCCGCGCGCATCAATGCGGATGCAGATATAACCGTCGGGCACCCAGCGTTCGGGATCAACCACCTCCCAGGCCTGATAACGATTGGAAGAATTCTCCGCGACCTCGGGGTGCGACTTGAGCATGATGTTCCACGGATCGGCATAGCCCTCTGCAAAATTCAAACCCTTCGCATACGGGCCGTAGGCCAGGATCACCGGATGTTGCGCGCCGTCGGCCGGGCGGAAAATATCGGCGCGTACTGCTGCGCCGTCATCCATCGTAATCGGCACATCCCAATCGATTTGCATCATATTTCCCGCACAAAAATTAAACCAGACGGCGAAAATACCGGTTGCCTGCGATGAAGTAAAGCATCCTGAAACGCTTCGTTGATTTGCACGCCGGCGCTTCTCGCCTATCATCCGCAGTCTCTTTTGACCCGGTATTTAAATATGGAGCAGCCCACGCAAACCGTAATCCATCACCTCGCCCCGATACGCTTTGTTTTCACCCTGCTGGGGCCGCGATGACAGCGGCCGTCAGGAAAACCGCTGCCAGGAAGGCGGCCGGGAAGTAAGTGATCAAGCTGCCGCGCAGTGCAGGGACGCCGCCGGTGGTGGACACACACGCGCACTGGTTTCCGCCGGAGTGGATCGCTCTCATGGAAGCCGAGGGCAATCGCAACGGCGCAGTGGTCAAGCGCACCGCCGATGGTCTTGCGTTGAACCTTCTGCGCGGCATTAGTGTCATCACCCCGCCGCTCTATGACATGAGTCTGCGTTTGAAGGCGATGCGCCGGCAGCAGGTGGATGTGCAGGCGCTGTCGATGTGTTCGCCGATGGTCTATTGGGCACCGCCCGAATTCGGCTTGCGTTTGTCGCAGGTTTTTAACGACGCCTGCGCGGCGGCGCATCTGCAGGCGCCCGAACGCTTCGTCGGCATGGCGATGCTGCCGATGCAGGCGCCGGCACTGGCACTGGCGCTGGCCGAACTCGAACGCGCCGCCCGCCTGCCCGGCCTGCGCGGGGTGTACATGGCGACCAACGTCAACGGTAAAAATCTCGACGATGAATCGTTTTTTCCGATATATGCCAAATGCGAAGCCTTAGGCTGGCCGATATTCCTGCATCCGGTTGAAGCCATCGGCCCCGAACGCACGCAAAAATTTCATCTGAAAAACCTGCTCGGCATTCCATACGAAACGGGGATCGCCGCAGCCTCATTGATCTTTGGCGGCGTGCTCGATACCTTTCCGAAACTTGAGGTCATGCTCTCGCATGCCGGTGGGGCCTTTCCGTGGCTGACCGGGCGCATGGACCACGGCACCCGCGTGCGTCCTGAACTCGCGCACATGAAACGCACACCCAGTCGTTATCTGCGGCGCTTTACCTATGACACCATCACCCACAGTCCGCAGATCATGTCGTATCTGATCGATCTCGTCGGCGCTGATCGCATCATGCTCGGTAGCGATTATTGTTTCGATATGGGTTACGCACGGCCGGTAGCGTTTGTCGACAAGATTCCGCGGTTGGCGGCGCGCGATCGCAACCTCATGCCGGCGCCGATCGATATTTTGACCATGCAGGGACGACAGAAACGGGACACCCTAAACACAACTGCAAAAGCGAACTTGGGTTGGTTTAATAACGGTTGCCTAACGGTGATTTAGACAAAAAAGATCTAGAAACTATACCGCTAGGTATCACGACAGAACTGTTGGTCAGGCCGGCGTAATCAGGCACTGACCGGCCACCGCCAGCAATAATGCGATTTGATTCTCTCGAACCTTTCGTGCTGCCTCTATCGCTACCTCCTTGCTCAACAGGCCTGGGCTCACCCACCCCTGGAGGATTGCCGCCCATCCCTGGAGGATTGCCACCCATACCCGGAGGATTGCCACCCATCCCTGGAGGATTGCCACCCGTTCCTGGAGGATTGCCACCCGTCCCTGGAGGATTGCCGCCCATCCTTGGAGGATTGCCACCCATCCCTGGGGGATTGCCACCCATCCCTGGGGGATTACCGCCCATCCCTGGAGGATTGCCACCCATTCCGGAGGGGTTTGGCGGTTTCATAATCTGCTGCATTAGCAATTGTTGTTGTGGTCCGCCAGGTTTTTGCGTACCGCCGCCGCCCGTTCCGCCTGGAGCGCCTGGAGGTGGCAGAGGCGGCGGGCCGCCAAGCTCCCCGGGTTTCGCGCACGTAGGTGGGCAGGTCTGTTGCTGAGCGTGGGCGGTTGATAAGAAAAGCACCATTACCAAGGCCAAAGTAGTTTTACCAAATTCTAGCAGGTGCATTTCCATATGATTTTTTTCTTGAATCATCAAAGAGGCAAAGCTTTTTTAAGGCCTGCAACCTTACTTAAAAAAATGAAGGCTTTCGCGTAATTTATTTGCGCATCAATTAAGTCAGTCTCACCAGTATAAGCCGCCATAATTACTTTTTCTGATTTTTGATCTAATTTCAATGCGGTTTTTTTGCGTTCTTGTAACGCATTGCCCAGTTTCGATTTCGCACTATTGTATTGCAGGAAAGCCTGATTAACTTCAAATTGAACTCGATTTCGCGCCTCTTCAAGCGATATTTCAAGTTGCATCTTATAGTTGGACGCCTGCACCAGATCAGAATCATAAAGTTGCGAAACAGGTATCGGGATAGATAGAGACATCCCGATCGAACTTCCTCTCCCATAAGAATATCCGGAGGCTTCATAGGCTGGCGATTGAGTATTATAGACACTAACTGAAATATCCAGATTTCGATTTTTTTTCGCAAGTATCAGATTAGCTTCCGCCAGCTTCAAGGCGGCCTCCATCTCGAGCAAATCGGTTCGCGATTTGCCTGCTTCAGTAATCAACTGCTTTAAGTCAAAGTCTTTTAAATCAATCAGAAATGTACTCTTTGGCTCAGGTAATACGTCGATGTACTTTCTGCCCATATAACTGGCCATGCCCAGCGAAAAATATCTGAAATCATTGATTAGATCAATTCGCACCTTCTTTTGGTCCGTAAACTCTTGCACAGCCTCCGCAGCCGTCAATTTAGACAAATGATTGAGGGTGTTTTGATTGGCGGCCAATATCAATTTGACGCGTATAGCGTCGAGAAACAAAGAGGCTCCATCAACGTCAACTCCGTCAAGCAGAGTATTCAAGTTGGCTGATTGTCTGGCAATCTCCGCTGCAGCAGAGCCGGTTCGTGCCTGTCGCTTGCCCATGCCCTCAATTGTGCCGGACAAGGTATATGTATTTGACTGCGGGCTCCTAAATGACTCCATAGGTGCCTTCTGATAAAAACTGCCGCGAGAATAGCTAAACGATGGACTTAGGTTGACTACGGAGACCTGATCTTTAAAGGCGGTTGCCGACTCAATTGATAATTTTTTATTCAGAACCCAAGAATTTCTTTCTCTTGCTTCAGAGAGAAATTTGTCAAACGTTATCGGTTCGAGTTTAGTGCCTTCGATAGCCAACCCAGGAAGTTCCTGAGCCATTACGGAGGAAAATAAATAACACACGACGAACACTAATATTGATTTCATTATGCGCTACCTATCAATTAAGAATATCAGTTTTATTAGGCTATCGGAATTGGTCCTGTAACTCAAATGTAATTTATTTAGCTAACCTAAACTTTTTTAAAAATATTTAAAAATACTGCAAGTGCTTTGCGCGTCATGTCAGTCGCCACCCAAGTATGGTGACTAATCAAACCATCAAAAACCGATTAGAGGCGCTCGAAGCGAGGGAAGCGCCCCCAGTGATATATATCTGGCGCGAGTGCGGCGAGAGCGAGGCGGCGGCAACTATGCGCGAGCGCGTGAAGGCTGGGCGGAATGTGGTGGTTTATTACTGGTGGGATGGAGGGTGTGGCAGGGCTGTATGCGGTCACGCGGAAGGGGGTACAAAAGCGCATGCAATTGGCTGCTGGCGGAGAGGCCTATATCGCCGCGCAGATTGAAAAAAGGGGTTTGAATTTCTGATACACCGCTTCGGGTTGGGGTGGGCGGCAGCCGATGACATCGCAAGCAGCCATCAAAAATCTCGTCAGGCGCGCCATAGCCGAATGACGGGTATCGGTAAGAGTAATCGCTCAGAACGGCGTTGGCGACTGACCGAAATCAGTTTTGTGCAGTCAGTAGGCCGATTCTTCGTGTGGACGAGAGGTGTGGTGCGGGCGAAGGCGCTGTAGCAGCGCGGGGGTATGCGCTTACTGGCGGTTTGAAACTTAAAGCATGGCGGGATTAGGCGAAAGCAGGCGCGGGGCTAATTACGCAGATAGGCTAAACCCCGATACCCCTGCTGCCTGACTTTGAAAAATAATCAAAGACAATCAAAGGGAGGCATTTCAATTGCGCGAGGGCTTACGCTTGCGGGCATTTCAGGCGAAAATTGACGTCTGAGTTATGCTGCCGAAACAGCAATATTTTGCCCTTGCCGGATGCGAAGCAGCCCAAAAATTGGGGGTATTAGTGGGGGTATCAAACGGAATATGCTAAATAATAACTTTTATATAACAGCAAGTTGGGCTTGATATGCTGCTGATGATCGATAACTACGATTCGTTTACCTATAACCTCGTGCAGTATTTCGGCGAGCTCAAGCAGGAGGTCGTCGTGCACCGCAACGACGAGATCACGCTCGATGAAATCGCCGCGCTGCAGCCGACACGGATCGTTATTTCGCCCGGGCCGTGCACGCCCAATGAGGCGGGCGTATCGGTGCCTTTGATCGGCCGTTTTGCCGGCAAGATTCCGATTCTTGGTGTCTGCCTTGGTCATCAGTCGATCGGCCAGGCCTTCGGCGGCAGGATCATTCATGCCAAGCAGGTCATGCATGGCAAGACCTCGGCGATCCGCCACGAATCGAAGGGGGTGTTTCGCAACCTGCCCAACCCGCTGCAGGCCACGCGTTATCACTCGCTGGTGATCGAACGCGAAACCATTCCCGATTGCCTGGAGATCACGGCGTGGACCGACGATGGCGAAATCATGGGGGTGCGGCACAAGACGCTGGCGGTCGAGGGTGTGCAGTTTCATCCTGAATCGATATTGACGGAAAGCGGGCACGCGCTGCTCGCCAATTTTTTACAGGGGGCGCAGGTATGACACCGCAAGAAGCACTGGCTCGGGTGATCGAGCATCGC
>CAMDSO010000147.1 GCA_945906935.1 Bordetella parapertussis | reverse complement strand
CCATATTGACAGCGTTGATCGCTGATTAAGGCGAAGCTCTGGCCTCTGGCTTGATTGTTCCGCTACCAGACTTACTCTACGGTGATGAAGTGCTTTTGGTAGTAGGTACTTGTCAACATTACCTACTAGCAGAATTACTCCACGGTGACGGACTTAGCCAGATTTCTCGGTTTATCAACGTCATTCCCGCGTGCCAGGGCGGCGTGGTATGCCAGCAGTTGTAGTGGCACCGTATGCAGGATCGGACTCAAAATACCGGCGTGATCAGTCAAGGTGATAACTTCGACACCCTCGCTTGAGACCATCCTTGCATCCTGATCGGCCAGCACATAGAGTTGTCCGCCACGCGCCCGCACTTCCTGCATATTCGATTTGAGTTTTTCCAGTAGCGCGTCATTGGGGGCGATCGCAACAACCGGCATCTCTTTGTCGACTAACGCGAGCGGCCCGTGCTTGAGTTCCCCGGCGGGATAGGCTTCTGCGTGTATGTAGGAAATCTCTTTCAGCTTTAAAGCTCCTTCGAGCGCAATGGGATAATGAATCCCGCGGCCAAGAAACAGAGCGTGATCGTGTAAGGCAAATTTTTCAGCCCACATTTTTATTTGCGGCTCAACCTGCAAAACGTGAGCAAGTGCGGCGGGCAAATGGCGTAAGGCGTGTAGATATTCCTGTTCTTTTGCCGCCACTAAGCGACCTTGTAACTTCGCCAGCACGAGGGTCAGCAATATGAGTGCTGCTAGTTGGGTGGTGAAGGCCTTGGTTGAGGCAACCCCGATCTCGGGACCGGCCCGGGTGAGGAAGCGTAAATCCGATAATCGAACCAAGGCACTTTCTGGTACATTGCAAATGGAAAGTGCATATCGGTGGCCCAGTCCCCGCGCAAAATTGAGTGCGGCGATGGTGTCGGCGGTTTCGCCAGATTGCGAAATGGTGACGACCAAAGCCTGCGGATTGGGAACCGAGGCGCGATAGCGATATTCGCTGGCAATTTCAACCGTGCAGGGTAAACCTGCAATCGCTTCGATCCAGTACCGGGCAACTACGCCGGCGTGGTAACTCGTTCCACACGCAAGGATCAATATGCTATCAATCTCCGAGAAAATTTTTGGTGCGTCGGCTCCGAAGAGTTGCGGCGATAAGGATTGGGCGTTGATCACCATCTCGAGCGTGTTGGCTAGCGCACCCGGTTGCTCGAAGATTTCTTTTTGCATGAAATGGCGATAGGGGCCGAGATCGACGGCGTCTGCCGTTAGCTCGCTGAAGTGTTCCTTCCGGTTTACCGGCTTTCCCCCATTAAATATCTTGAATCCGTCACGGCGTAGATCGACGACATCACCTTCTTCCAGATAAATCATACGGCGCGTAACCTGCAAGAGCGCTGAAGCATCCGAAGCGGCGAACATTTCGCCATCGGATACACCCAGAAGCAGGGGGGCGCCCTGACGCGCGACGATAATGCGATCAGGGTCTGATTCTGTAACCACAGCGATCGCGTAGGCACCCAGCAACTCTTTTGTTGCCGTTTGTGTCGCGGCAAAAAGATCTTTGCATGTCTTCGCGTGTTGATGGATTAGGTGGGCGATTACCTCGGTGTCCGTGTCAGAAGTGAATTGGTAACCGGCGGCCTGTAGCTTTGTTCTTACGACATCGTGGTTTTCAATGATGCCGTTATGGACGACTGCGATGCCACTGCTGATGTGCGGATGTGCATTTTTTTCGGATGGTATACCGTGCGTCGCCCATCGTGTGTGGGCGATGCCTGCGTATCCGGTAAGCTTCGAGTCTGCGCAGAGTGCGGCGAGTTCTGCCACCCTGCCTGCGCTGCGCATACGGTTTAACTGGCCATTGTTGATGACTGCCACGCCGGCAGAGTCATAGCCTCGATATTCGAGTTTGCGCAACCCTTCGAGGAGATTTTCCACGATGTTGCGTTTGGCGATTGCTGCAACGATTCCACACATGTTTATTTTGGCTTTGTAGCTTTGCGCGGACGTTTCCAGTTTGAAATGGATACTTGGCGCGTACGGGAAAGGGTGAGGTGATCTGCGGGTGCTTCTTTAGTGATGGTGCTGCCCGCGCCTATCGTGGCTCCGCGGCGTATCGTTACCGGAGCGACTAGCTGGGTATCTGATCCGATGAATACGTCGTCTTCAATTACCGTTTTGTGTTTGTGGGCCCCGTCATAGTTGCATGTAATCGTGCCGGCACCGACGTTTACATTGCGGCCGATTTCGGTGTCTCCCACATACGCTAAATGGTTTGCCTTGCTGCCCGCGCCGATTGTAGATGCTTTAACTTCAACGAAGTTGCCGATGTGAACTTCGTCCGCGAGGGTAGTAGCCGGGCGTAATCTGGCGTAAGGGCCGACGATGCAGCGGGCGCCTATAACGGCGTCGTCGATGTATGAGAACGGCGCTATGGTGGTATTCGGACCGATGGTCGCATTGCGGATCACGCAATTGGCGCCGATTGTTACGCCTGTGCCCAACTTAACGCCGCCTTCGAAAACACAGTTCACGTCGATAGAGACATCACGGCCGCAACTAAGAGTGCCGCGTTGATCAAATCGACCTGGATCGGCGAGATGTGTACCTTGATCCAAGAGAGTTTGCGCCAGCCTGGTTTGATACAACCGCTCTAGGTCGGCGAGCTGGCGTTGGTTGTTTACGCCCTGTATTTCCGACAGGTCTTCGGTGGTTACGGTTTGGATTAGAACCTGGTCTTTAACCGCGAGGGCCACAATATCGGTGAGGTAATACTCGCGTTGAGCGTTTTTGTTTGTGATTTGGGATAGCCATTTTGCAAGTCGCCGAGTGGGCAAATGCATCAGGCCTGTGTTGCCCTCCTGCACTTTGCGTTGTTCGTCGGTGGCATCTTTTTCTTCGACGATTCCAACTACTGCGCCAGCTGAATCTCTGATTATTCGGCCGTATCCTGTTGGATTTTGGAATACGGCTGTCAGCAGGGTCAGGCGATCCTTGCGCCGAGCAACCATGTTCTTTAGTGTGGCCGGAGTGATCAATGGGACGTCGCCGTAAAGAATCAATGTGTCTGCGCTGACGTCGAGATGACGAAGGGCTTGTTTTACGGCGTGGCCGGTCCCAAGTTGTTTCGCCTGACGTACGAAACACAGATCGCGTCCTGGTAACGCTTTGGTAACGCGGTCCCCGCCGTGGCCATAAACCACGCAAATCTTGGTAGGCTTTAGTGTTCTGGCCGCTCGTATTACATGCTCTAGTAGTGGTGTGCCTGCGAGGCGATGCAATACTTTGGGCACATCGGAGTGCATCCGCTTCCCTTGGCCCGCTGCAAGTATCACGATGTTTATTGGCATGTTGAATTATCGCATAGCTGCGAGTCTAGATTTTCAGTCTGAGGATCGGGTGTTTGGGTGTGTGTTGATGCGGGTGCACATGGCATGCGTTGGGGGTGGCGCAGGAATTGGTGCTAGTTGGATCGGTGCAAATTGGATGGTCTTGCGGATACTCCCAGAAAAGAAAAGGCAGCTCTCGCTGCCTATTCTTTGGCGCTGCGTCACTACATTAGTGACGGTTGCGTAATTTCTTGATGATTGCTAATTGCGTGGCGAGCATTGCCAACTCTGCCTCGACCGAGGCTATTTCCTGTTTGTCCTGCGCCTTGGCTCGGGCGTGTTCCGCGTTCTTCAACGCTTCGTTAGCTTTTGCTTCATCAAGGTCATCGCCTCGAATTGCGGTATCGGCCAGTACCGTCACAACCTTAGGCTGGATCTCTAGAATGCCCCCAGCAACAAATATTAACTCTTCTGCGGCGCCGACGGGCTTGATACGCACCGCACCCGGTTTGATTCGGGTAATCAGCGGTGTATGTTGCGGATAGATTCCGAGCTCTCCGGATTCACCGGGTAGAACGACGAACTCAGCTTCGCCCGAGTAGACGCTTTGTTCGGCGCTGACAACGTCTACGTGTAGGGTATTTGCCATGGTTGCCTTGATTTAAGCGGTCTTTGCTTTGGCGATGGCCTCTTCGATGCCGCCGACCATATAAAACGCTTGTTCTGGAATATTGTCGCATTCGCCTTCCACGATCATCTTGAAGCCCTTGATCGTGTCTTTCAACGTCACGTATTTTCCCGGAGAACCGGTAAACACTTCTGCAACGTGGAACGGTTGGGACAGGAAGCGCTGGATCTTGCGGGCGCGACCAACGGCCAGTTTGTCCTCGGGTGAGAGTTCATCCATGCCAAGAATTGCAATGATGTCGCGCAATTCTTTGTACCGTTGTAATACCGCTTGTACCGCGCGGGTGGTGTTGTAATGCTCTTCACCAATAACATGCGGATCAACCTGACGCGAGGTTGAGTCGAGCGGATCAACTGCAGGATAAATTCCCAGTGATGCGATATCGCGTGACAACACGACGGTGGCATCAAGGTGACCGAAGGTGGTGGCGGGCGATGGATCGGTCAAGTCATCGGCGGGGACGTAAACGGCTTGGATCGAGGTGATCGAACCGGTCTTCGTTGAGGTGATACGCTCTTGCAGACGGCCCATTTCTTCGGCCAATGTCGGTTGGTATCCAACCGCTGACGGCATACGTCCTAGCAACGCTGACACTTCCGTACCAGCCAGCGTAAAGCGGTAAATATTATCGACAAAGAACAGAATGTCACGGCCTTCGTCGCGGAAACTCTCCGCCATGGTCAATCCGCTCAATGCCACACGCAGACGATTGCCAGGGGGTTCGTTCATTTGACCAAAGACCATGGCGACTTTGGATTCCGGCAGGTTATCGAGTTTAATGACGCCGGCTTCCGACATCTCATGGTAGAAGTCGTTGCCCTCACGGGTACGCTCGCCAACGCCGGCGAATACCGAAAGACCGCTGTGTTGTTTGGCGATGTTGTTAATCAGTTCGAGCATATTCACGGTCTTGCCGACACCGGCGCCGCCGAACAGTCCGACTTTGCCGCCCTTGGCAAACGGGCAAATCAGGTCGATAACCTTGATGCCTGTTTCGAGTAATTCCACCGAAGGCGAGAGCTCGTCGAATTTCGGTGCAGCCTGGTGAATTGAACGACGCTCATCAGTCAATATCGGGCCGGCTTCGTCAATCGGGCGACCGAGGACGTCCATAATGCGGCCGAGTGTGGCTGTGCCGACAGGAACCGAGATCGGCTTGCCGGTTGCGTTGACCTTCATTCCGCGCCGCAATCCGTCCGACGATCCGAGCGCAATCGTGCGCACGACACCATCACCCAACTGCTGCTCGACCTCGAAGGTCAGCCCCTTCTCAGCGAGCTTGTTAGTTGTATCATCCGCGAGCGTCAGAGCGTCGTAAATTTTTGGCATCGAATCACGCGGAAATTCAATATCGATAACCGCGCCGATACACTGAATGATGGTGCCTTGAGCTTGTGCCATAGCGATTTCCTGACTGTTCAATTCAATTAGTTGAGTCGCCGCTAAACGGCGGCGGCGCCGCCGACAATCTCCGATAGTTCCTTGGTGATCGCCGCCTGGCGGGTTTTGTTGTAGATGAGGGTCAACTCGTCAATGACGCTACCCGCGTTATCCGACGCTGATTTCATCGCGACCATGCGTGCCGATTGTTCCGAGGCGATATTTTCACTTAATGCCTGGAAGATAATCGTTTCGACGTAACGCATTAACACTTGGTCCAGCACGACCTTGGGTTCCGGCTCATAGATGTAATCCCACGCACCCTCTGGAGAGCCGAGCCGCTCACCTGACAACGGCAACAACTGCTCCATGACGGGTTCCTGCTTCATGGTATTAATGAACTTCGTGTAAAAGATAACCAAACGGTCGAACCGATCTTGGGTATAGCCGTCCAGCATTACCTTGATAGCACCGATCATTTTTTCCATCGTCGGACGGTCGCCCATTTGGGTGACCTGAGACACAACGTTAGTGCCTAGCCGCTGCATGAATCCGAGGCCTTTGTTGCCTATACAGCACACCTCAAAGGTTTCGCCCTCGGATTCCCAATCTTTGATCTTGTTCAGTGCCAAGCGTTGGATGTTGGTATTTAAACCGCCGCACAATCCTTTGTCGGTGGTAATGATGATGATACCGACCGTCTTGACCGTATCGCGGTTCACCAAAAAGGGATGGCGATACTCCGGATTTGCGTGTGATATATGCGCGGCGACATTACGTATTTTTTCGCCGTATGGGCGCGCAGCACGCATCCTTTCCTGCGCTTTACGCATTTTGGATGCGGCGACCATTTCCATCGCCTTGGTGATCTTCCGCGTGTTTTGAACGCTTTTGATCTTGGTTCGTATTTCTTTGCTACCTGGCATTCGTCTCGTCCTTGGCCAAGTTCAGGGCCGGTTCCCGCAATACCCGCTTAAGAATCAGTAACTACCGTTTTTCTTCCAGTCGTCGATAGCTGCTTTGAGTGCCTTCTCGTCATCGGCACTGATGTCTTTTTTCTCTTCGATGCGGTTGAGTAGGTCGGCGTATTTCGACTTGATGTAATCGCGCAGACTGCGTTCTGCAGCCAAGGCTTTTTTCACTTCAATGTCGTCAAAATAGCTATTGTTCGCGGCAAACAAGGTCAGCGCCATCTCACTGACCTGCATTGGCTGATATTGCGCCTGCTTCATTAACTCAGTAACCATGCGCCCACGTTCGAGTTGTTTACGTGTGGTTTCGTCCAAATCGGATGCAAACTGCGCGAAAGCGGCCAGTTCACGATACTGCGCAAGCGCCAGACGAACACCAGCACCAACGTCCTTGCGCTTCATTACTTTGGTCTGCGCTGCACCACCGACTCGGGAAACCGAGACACCGGCGTTAATGGCGGGGCGGATACCGGCGTTAAACAGATCCGTCTCAAGGAAAATTTGCCCGTCGGTGATCGATATTACGTTGGTCGGCACGAACGCAGAAACGTCACCAGCCTGCGTTTCAATGATCGGCAATGCGGTAAGTGAACCTGTCTTACCCTTAACCGCGCCATTGGTGAATTTTTCGACATATTCTTCATTTACGCGTGCAGCACGCTCGAGCAAACGCGAGTGCAGATAGAACACGTCTCCGGGATAGGCTTCGCGGCCTGGCGGGCGCCGCAGCAGCAATGAAACCTGGCGGTAGGCCCAAGCCTGTTTGGTCAAGTCATCGTAAATGATCAAGGCATCCTGACCACGATCGCGGAAGTATTCGCCCATTGTACAACCGGAGTAGGGTGCGATGAATTGCATGGCCGCCGATTCCGAGGCGGTAGCCGCAACCACAATTGTGTAGGCCATCGCACCGTGTTCTTCGAGTTTTCGAACAACGTTAGCAATCGTCGATGCCTTTTGACCGATGGCAACATAAATACAGAAGAGATCTTTGCCCTTCTGGTTGATGATGGTGTCGACAGCGACCGCGGTCTTGCCGGTCTGACGGTCGCCAATAATCAGTTCGCGCTGACCGCGACCGACCGGCACCATCGCGTCGATCGACTTCAGACCAGTTTGCACCGGCTGGGACACTGATTTACGCGCAATAACCCCCGGCGCCACTTTCTCGATCACGTCCGTCAACTTCGCATCGACCGGCCCTTTGCCGTCGATTGGTTGGCCCAGCGAGTTTACGACACGGCCGATGAGTTCCGGTCCGATGGGAACCGACAAAATCTGGCCCGTACACTTTACGGTGTCGCCTTCCGAGATGTGCTCGTATTCGCCGAGAATAACGGCGCCGACCGAATCACGCTCAAGGTTGAGCGCCAAGCCGTAAGTATTTTTCGGGAATTCCAGCATCTCGCCCTGCATCACATCAGCCAGACCGTGGATGCGGCAGATGCCGTCGGTAACGGAGATGATGGTGCCTTGTGTGCGCGACTCGCTGGTCGTGCCCAGATTCTGGATTCTGCTCTTGATCAGTTCACTGATTTCTGACGGATTGAGTTGCATCTAAAACTCCTAACGAATGAGTACAGCCGACATCGCGTCGAGCTTGCCGCGGACGGTCGCGTCAACCACGTTATCGCCAACGACGATCTTGATACCACCGATCAGTTTTGCATCAACGCTGACCTTGGCGCGCACTTTGCGCTGATACTTGCTTTCGAGTTTCTTTACCAAACCGGTGACTTGTGCATCATCGATCGGGAAGGCGGAATCAATCTGCGCCTCGATTATTCCTTCGTTTTCCAATCGCAACGCTTCAAATGTATTGCGAATTTCGGGCACTATGCTAAGCCTGCTATTACGCTGCAGCGCCTGCAAAAAGCTTTTCCCTGCGCCATCCAGTCCGTTGCCACAGACATCCTCGATCAGACGCTGGAGATTGTCTGCGCTAACGTTAGGATTGCCTATGCAAGCCGACAACGCCGGATCCAGCACGACGGCTTCCAGAAGCTGCAGCGTATCGGACCATGCGTCAAAACGGCCGGTCTCCTGCGCAAGCTTGAATACCGCTTCTGCATAGGGCCGCGCAATGGTGATAGTTTCCGCCATAGTCGCGTTCTAAAGCTCGGCCTGCACTGCGCGGAGCAGCTCGGCGTGGGTTTTAGGGTCAACTTCCCGCAGCAGGATTTTTTCCGCACCGTAGACGGCAAGCGCTGCAACCTGCAAACGCAATGCTTCTCGTGCACGGGATATTTCCTGAGTAATTTCAGCCTTTGCCGCGACTTTTTCCCGATTGCCTTCTTCACGCGCCGAGTTCTTGGCCTCTTCGACCATTTGCGATGCGCGCTTCTCCGCCTGCACGATGATCTCGGCCGCACGTGCGCGTGCCTTGCCGATTTCCTCATCAGCCTTAAGAGAAGACCGTTCCAGTGACTGCTTACCTTCTTCAGCCGCAGCCAAACCGTCGGCAATCTGCTTTTGACGCGCCTCAATTGCACGGGTCAACGGTGGCCAGATGAACTTCGCACAAAAGAAAATAAACACGAAGAACGTGACGGCCTGTGCGACCAGGGTAACGTTTAGATTCATGGGTTCCCTCTGCCTAATATTTCCCGAAAATTACTTGAGGCTGCCAAGCAAGGGGTTGCCGGTCGCAAACCACAGCGCCAGACCAACACCGATAATGAACGACGCATCGATCAGGCCCAGCAACAAGAACACTTTCGCCTGCAACTGCGGCATGAGTTCCGGCTGACGCGCCGCACCCTCGAGAAAGCTGCTGCACATCAGGCCCACGCCGATACAGGCGCCCGCAATTCCCAAACCTATCATCAAACCTATGCCGATACCGGTGTAGGCCTGAACCATCGCTACCATTTGCATCTTGTCCACTACTGTCTCCTTTAGGGAAGAAAAAACTCGAATCGAGTTACGCCCATGAAACATGGATCGTCGCTTAGATTCCGATGTTCCCTCTGCCTAATATTTCCCGAAAATTACTTGAGGCTGCCAAGCAAGGGGTTGCCGGTCGCAAACCACAGCGCCAGACCAACACCGATAATGAACGACGCATCGATCAGGCCCAGCAACAAGAACAC
>CAMDSO010000146.1 GCA_945906935.1 Bordetella parapertussis | reverse complement strand
TCAGCACATGGCCATCACTGTTGCGCCCCATGACCGCCACGCGGTCACCGCGACCGATACCGCGCGCCAACAGCATGGCGGCGATGCGGCCGATGGCGTCACCGGCTTCGCGCCAGCTCCAGACACGTTGCTGGAACAGCATGTAGGGGCGTTCGGGCGCCCCCTCTGCACGGCTGGCAAACGCGCCGTGCAAGGTGTAATCGTGCGACGGATAAAGGTGCAGAACCTCGAGTGGTTTTTTCATGATGTGTGCAAAGCGATGGGGACGCGGGCGTCGCGGCTTAATCCCGGCCCTCATGTGAACTCACCGCCACCACCGCACGCGACGCACTGCGGTTACTCCAGGCATAACGCACGCCCTTCAACAACGCGACTTCGCCTTGCTTGACCACTACTTCCTGCGTGTCGAGCAACAGCACCAGCTCGCCCTCGAGCACGACGCAATAATCAAAAGTGGCGGTATGCTGGACATAGGGATGTTTGGCGTCAGCACTCCAGGCTGAAGCCGCCGGCGAACCCATGTCCGCAAAGAAGCGGCGCACGTCGGCTTCCCCAACCTTGCCCTGCCAATCGCGATCGGGCGGCAGAATATCGACACGATAAACCGTGCCGCCGTTTTTCGGCTCGAGCGAACGCGGCAAATGCAGCGTTTCATAAACAATAGGCGCGGGGCTACGCGCCGTTACCCACATGCGTTGCGAGACAAACCCGGGACGCGCCGGATCAAGCACCAGATCAGGCGAGGTGCCATCACTCACCAGCACGCTCTTGCCGTCAGGCCGGTCGATTGCGACGATGCGGCGTGTGAGTTTGATGCCGGCCGGCGCCGCTGCGGGCGGCAGCGGTTTATCGTTACCGATGGCGTTGCCGTTACCATCGGGGAAATCAGCGCCTATCATGTCGAACGCCATTTGCGCGTCGACCGGGTAACCCCACTGGTGCCAGGCGCCGACCTGGATCACCACGTCGCCGGGCTGCATCAACAGTTTGCCTTCATCGAGTATCAATTCGCGCTGGCCGTTGACCATCATGCCGTAATCAACCGTCTGCGTTTTATGCATCGACGAGGAGTACAGGCTGTTGCCGCCGCGATCCCACACGCCAGTGCAAGCGGCGCGTAATTTCGGCGCATGCGGCAACACCACTTCCGGGTCAAGGGCCGGCTTGTAATCCGCCGGCCGGCCGACACTTTGCACCACCCGCAGATGCCCGCCATCGGGCAGGCCGGGGAAAATATATTTGCGATTGCCTTCATCGACCGTGCCGGACAATGCCATCGGCGATTCTTCCCACACCCACAAATCGGTATGTCCGCGCGCGGCAGACATCGAAGATGGGTGGGAATTGGGCGCGCCGCCGTCGAGCAGCACTGTGGATTCGCCAGCGGCATTATTACCGGCAACCAAACGCCGGATCGGTTTCAAAGAAGACATGACTCCTCACTTTCCTATGAGACAAAAAATACGCGGGTTTTCGTACGCAAACACCAACCACTGGGCGGGTGATGCAGAGGGATTCTTCACTGCGCTGTCGTACGCAAACCTTTAAGGATAAGCGTCCGCCTGACGGGGCGCAACCGGATTTAGCAGAGCGCATGAGAGCTTGTGCCTGTCATGTGTAACGCTGCAGGCAGGCCAGGCATCGATTCATCAGCAGATGATTGCGGTCGTGTTTTGTCGGTGCGCAATTTTGTCGATTGACCACCGCGTAAGGCACAGCGTGTTGTCTTACAATACGGCGCCATTGGCAATACTTCGCTCAAACATCCGTGCGGCGCGCTAATACGGCAAGAGCCATGAGCCCGCATTCACTGAAAGAACTTATGCGCATTACTTCGATCACCCCGCATCCCGCTTCGATTTCATTCAAGGTGCCGCGCACCACCGCCCACGAGCCGATGCGTCATGCCGCAGCGGTCATCGTCGAGGTGCAAACGGATGCGGGCATCAGCGGCGTCGGTCAGATCCACGGTGCGCCGCTCAAAGAAATTTGCGATTGGGTGGTCAAGCTGGGCGAAGTGGCACGCGGCATGGACGCACTGGCGCATGGCGAAGTGTGGGAAAAACTTTTTTCGCTGACGACGCCGCGGCCGCACGGCTTTCGCGCCGAGGATGGACTGCCGCCACCGCTGCCGCGCAACGCACGCGCGCAAATCACCGCCGCACTGGCCGGCATCGATCTCGCGCTGTGGGACATCAAAGGCAAAGCCGCCAACATGCCGGTCTACCGTCTGCTCGGCGCGACCTGCAAAGCGGTGCCCGCCTACGCCACCGGCGGCTATTACCGCGAAGACAGCCGCGTTGATGGTTGCGCTGAAGAAATGGCCGCCTTTGTCGCCAAGGGCTACACCGCGGTGAAAATGAAAGTCGGCGGACAAACGCTAGCCGAAGACGTCGAGCGCGTACGCCTCACCCGCGACGCCATCGGCAACGCCACCACCCTGCTACTCGATTGCACCGCCGCCTATGACGTCGAAACCGCCATCCGTTTCGCGCACGAGGTCGCGCCCTACAACCCATTCTGGCTTGAAGAACCGCTCTACTGGTATTTGCAACCAGCGGATTTCCGGCGGCTCGCTGACGCGATCACGCTGCCGCTCGCACATTGCGAACGCGAAATGCACCGCTTCTCGACCCGCGACTACATCACCAACGGTAGCGTCAAGTATGTGCAGTTTGATTCCACCCGCCACGGTGGCTTCACCGAATCGCTGCGTGTGGCGCATCTCGCAGAACAACTCGGCGCGCGCATCTCACCGCATCAGGTCCCCGAGCTGCACGCCCATCTGTGCGCCGCGTTTCCGGGCACTGCCTTCGGTTGCGAATCAAACGGCGACCCCGATCCACTCTGGCTTGGGCTCTACAAGCAACGCGCAGAGATCAAAGACGGCCACGTTCACCTGACCGAGGCGCCGGGCTTTGGCATCGAGATCGACTGGGCGTTTGTGGCCAAACACCGCGTCTAAACCCCTTATCTGACCGGTCACCTCCCCGCGCCTCAGCCCGGGGAAAGGTCGCTGGTCGCTGAATCGTAATTACTGGAACATCACCTCGTCCTTGAGCGAATAGAGGATCGCCAGAACCTCCCGCTGCTCTGGCTCGCCGATACCGTGCTTACGCAGCACCGAAAGCACATCATCGACCGCGGCAATCAACTCACGCTCGTTCACGTTCATCCCCTTGTGCGCAGCGGCCATGTCGCGCCCCGAGTAGGTTTCCTTGCCGCCGGTTCCGGCACCGATGAAATCGTGCACGTGCTTGACCAGCATGGCGCGATCCTTGACCACCTCGAAGCGCGTCTTGATCAAGGGATTTTGATAATGTGCATCGACGATGTCCTTGGCAATCTGGGCAACTTTTTCTGCTCCGCCGAGGCGCTCATACAGGCTGGTGGTCATTGAAACTCCTTAAAAGTAGTTAAGACAGGGAAGCTAGGACTGAACTTTACGGGAATGCGTGCGGCCCTAAATGAGGCCTAGATGAGATTAACTTTGGGCATGCGGCAAATCGCAGAATCGATAGCCGAGCCCGCGGACCGTTGCGACCGCCCTCGCCTGCGCCCCCAGCTTCTTGCGCAGTGACAAGATGACCACTTCGAGCACATTGCTGCCCACCGCATACTGTTTTTCACCCCACACTTCATTCATCAGCTGATCGTGCCTTAGTAGCGCACCCTCCGCCTTCATCAAGACGCCCAGCACACCGCACTCCAGCGGCGTTAACAGGGCGCGCCTTCCCTCGACCACGACTTCGCGCGTTGCCGCATCAATCATGATGCGATCGGATATCCGCAACTCCTTGCGCACCAGGCGTCGCAACCAGGCGTCGACCGAGCCAGGGCCAAAATCCAGAATGGCCGACGCGAGCGGGAGGCTCGGATCTGCCCTCACAACCTCAAAGCCCAGCTCAGTCGCCGCGGACGCATAAGGGGCAAGATCGGACACCGAAAGATAGACGCGTTGCAAAAAAGGACGCAGCTCAACATACGCGCGCTTGATATCAAGCCAGCACGCCGCTTGAACGGTCGAAGGCGCGTCACCGCTTTCATCGGCCAGCCAACGACGCAAAAACAGCACGCGCCGGGATGCGTGCAGATGCTTTGGCAGGTGCTCCCACCAGGCCCGTGTGATCGGGTCCGCCGCAATTTGCTCGCGTGATACGCAGGCGGGGTCAAACATGCAGTAAAAACCAACGACCCTGCGGTTGGGTTCCCGCACGACCTGGAAGGCCGACGGCAACACTTTCCACCAGTGCCCGATGAGCGCGCGCCCGCCAGTCCCGTCATGCTTTTCGACAATGTTCAAGATGGCACTTTCATCGCCCGGCCTTGCCCGCTCTACCGCAAGATTTTCCGCGCGGCTGGGAAAAAAAGCCTCGCGTACGATGGGGTTATCGATCAGGTATATGACATCCGCGGTGTAGCGCCAAAGATCGGCGGTGGCGATCGCCGAGGCCTGCGCCTCAAGGGCACTCCAGGCACGGCGCCGATAGCCGGTAAACCGCACCGGATCTGAAGCCCGCAGCTGGCCCGCAATCGCCTCCTGCACCGTGGGATGCAAAACCAAACCATCATTGCGCCGTTCGATTACGGATAACGCCTGAATACGGTCATATAGCTCGATGGCTTCCTGAGTGTCGAGCATCGCCGCGAGCAGGGTTTGCGTCGTGCGCCGCACCGTTGACATTGCTTCAAGTGCACGACGGGTAGCGAGGTCCAGATCAGCCAGAAAAATATCGGAGAGCTGCATGATGACCTGATGGCGCACCAGATCGCCTGGAATATCGTTTAGAAACTTGCGTCCGGAGGAGATCGCGAGTCGCAACGCCATCGGGTGACCGCGCGTAAATCCATACGCGCGCCTCGCAGCCGCTTGCGACATCCCTCCCGCCTGCAACACCCGCAGCGCGGGCTCTCGGCCGAGTTCGTCCAGCCTCAGGCTGACAAAGGTCGCCCCCGAGTTCATCCATGCCGGATGTGGAAATCGCCGCGTAGCCAGCAGCAGAAGCAAGTCCGGCTGACGCGGCACCAACTGTTCCCTGATCCACGAGTCGAGCAATTGCAGCTGCTCGTAATTGTCCAGCGCGACGATCCCGCGCACGCGCTTTCGAGCCCTGTCGGCGACGCCGGCATCGCGTAATGCACCAAGCAATCCGTGCTCGGTGGGTTCAATCGCGCGGCAGTCAACTACCACGGCCGCATGCCCCTTGTCTCGCAAGCGGCTGATGAGCGCGTGCAACAACGTCGACTTGCCGATCCCCGGAATGCCATGCAAATGCACGACGGCCCGACCCCCTGATTCGAAGGTATTGAGCAGGGTCGCGAACTCGCTATCGCGCCCGGCCACGTTCTTCAGTTTCGCGGGCACACTCGCGGGACGCACATCTTTTGGTCGCAAGACCGATTCTCGAGATATTTTCGGCATGATTGGAATGCGACCGCCTTAGGCTAAAGACCTCGTTTGTGATTCACACGGACGCCGAACGTTTATTTTTCTAAAGATTGCCTCAAAAGTCGAACAGGTGTCAAATCCCAGGAAGGCTGGTGTGCGTTTCGATGAATAGCGCCGCGGTCGGACGAGGGGCAGTGCATCCTGTTTGACATCGGGATCGAGGGCTTGCCCTCGACAAGCCATGCGGATTGCTACGGCGTCGGCCTCAACCAACGCTGCAGGCGAGTTCGGAATTAGTGAGTTTCTGCCGCTGTTTCCCCGCTCTCATTCCCCACCGCCCAACCAAATTACTTATCGAACCTGCCGCCCGTAACTCATTGCAATCTGGAGAGCGTGCTGCGCCGGGTGATGCCACTGCATTGGCCGGCGCAGGGCGCGGTGTTTGCGCGGGCGTGATCTCACGCCACTCGATCTATCCAACCCCAACGATCCGCCGGCGTTGTGGGCGGAGCAGCGGGAAGTGATGCTGGAGGGGCAATCCCTCGGGCCTACTCGACCAGCCGCAGCCAGCAGCGCCTGCAAACCACCTCGCGGGGCCGGTAGACAGGAGAGGCGACTGAAGAAGGCATGAGCCCTTATTTGAGCGTAAATCGCACGGTCATGCTCTTGCCACCGACGTTGCTCAGGGCAGCGACGAGCTTGTCCCCTTTACCCAGCTTAACGCCCAGAACGCGCAGGGTGTTGTCGCCTGCTTCTTTGATGTCTGCTTCGGTCTTGTTGCTGCCTTGCAAAATGGTGAGCTTGCCGGTGATGCCTTTGGAGGCCATCGGCTTGCCATGGTCCATCAGGTAAATCGTGGCGCCGTCGGCCTGTACCACCAACTCAAAGCCAACGTCATTGACCTTCTGCACGATACCGCCATGTATGGGCTTGGCGTCGCCATGAGCCTCGGCCGGATTTATGCTCAGGCAGGCCAGGACCAAACCAGTCACTGAAATTAAATGCTTCATCTTCATGTTCCTTATCTCCTTGTCGGGCGTGGTACGCTTCAAGGCAGCACCACCAAGCCTATTGATAACCGCGTTAGAACGCATCTTGCACGGGTTGTTTTGATTCCTCGTCGGTGCTACTTGGCTTCAATAGCCGATCCGTGGCCACAGCACCGAAGTGCCAAAACAGCAGCGGTGTGAGCAAGGTGTCCAACAGCGTGGAACTGATCAATCCGCCAAAGATAACTACCGCCACGGGGTGCAGGATCTCCTTGCCAGGCGCGTCACCGGCCATCAGCAGCGGCGTCAAGGCGAAGGCTGCCACCAGCGCTGTCATTAGAACTGGCGTCAAGCGCTCGAGCGAGCCGCGCACGATCATGGCCTGGCTGAAGGTTTCGCCCTCAAAACGGCACAGGTTAATGTAATGACTGATCTTCAAGATGCCGTTGCGCGTGGCAATGCCCGCCAAGGTGATGAAGCCCACCATCGTGGCTACCGACAGCGTCACGCCCGCCAGCCACATCGCGACCACGCTGCCAATCAGTGCCAGCGGAATGTTGGCCATGATGATGCCCGCTAGCACCGCCGAGCGATAGCGCGAGTAGAGCACCAGGAACATGAGCGCCAGCGACACCAGCGACAAACCCACGATCTGGCTGGTCGCCTGCTCCTGCGCCTGAAATTGACCCTCCAGGTTGACGAAGCTGCCGCTAGGAAGCGCAGTGGCTGCGATGGCTTGGCGGATGTCTGCCACGATGCGACCCATGTCGGAGCCGTCGCTGTTGGCATAAACAACAATACGCCGACGGCCGTTCTCGCGGCCGATCTGGTTGGGGCCATCGGCTTCGGTCACCGTGGCGAAGCTCGACACCGGCAGGCGTCCGGCCGGCGTGTCTACCAGCGTGCGTGCCAGATCCTGCGGGCTGCGCTTGTCGTCGGGCAGTCGCAGCACCAAGTCGTAGCGCCTGGCCCCGTCCACAATTTGCGAGCCATGGGCACCGTCCGTCAGCGCCTTCAGGATGCGCAGTGCCTCACCCGGCGGTAGGCCAGTCTGCGCCAGCCGCTGCGGGTCGAGCCGGACCATGATCTGCGGAATCAGCACCTGCTTCTCGACGGTCAGGTCTACCAAACCGGGGATGGTGGCCAACTTGCCGCGCATCTGCTCGGCCAGTCCGCGCAGGGTGTCGGTGTCGTCGCCGTAAATTTTGACCGCAATTTGCGCCCGAACGCCGGAGAGCAGGTGGTCCAGCCGGTGCGAGATCGGCTGGCCGATGGCCACTTGGGCTGGTAACACGGCCAGGTGGGCGCGGATGCGGGCCATCACTTGCTCGCGATCGACCGGTTTGCCATCGCGATGCAAGTCCACATCGATCTCGGTCGAATGCACACCCTCGGCATGCTCGTCGAGTTCAGCTCGGCCCGTGCGCCGGCCCACCTGACTGACGCCAGGCACCTGCCCGATCAGTTGTTCAGCCACAGCCCCCATGCGATTGGCCTCGGCCAGCGAGGTGCCCGGGTTGAACAACAAAGACAGCACCAGCGAGCCCTCGTTGAAAGCCGGCAGGAAGGCGCGCGGGAAAAAGGGCACGCTGGCGGCGGCCAAGACAACAGCCACGACCGCAGCACTGATCAGCACCCGTGCGCGCGGAAAGGACCAGTTGAGCAGCCGCCGGTCCCAGGCCTTCAGGCGCGTCACCAAGGGGCTGTCGCCGTGTCCCAGTTGTTTCATCCTCGGAAGCAGGTAACTGCACAAGACCGGGGTCACTGTCATGGACACCGCCATCGACGCCAGGATGGAGACGATGTAAGCAATGCCCAACGGCGCAAACAGACGGCCTTCGATGCCCGGCAAGGCGAACAAGGGTACGAACACCAGTACAACGATCACTGTGGCGTAGACAATGCCTGAGCGCACCTCGACACTGGCCTGCTGCACGACCGCCATCACCGAGCGCGGCTGGGCCAGAGCTCGGTTCTCTTTGAGCCGACGCAAAATGTTTTCAACGTCAACCACAGCATCGTCAACCAATTCGCCAATCGCAATCGCCAAGCCCCCCAGCGTCATGACGTTGATCGACTGGTCGAGCCAGCGAAAGACCAAAGCCGTGACCGCCAGCGACAGTGGAATAGCGACTAATGAAATCAAGGTAGTGCGTGCGGATAACAAGAACGCGAACAGCACGATGGCCACAATCACCGCGCCGTCGCGAAGGGCCTCAGTCACATTGCCAACGGAGGCCTTGATGAAATCGGCCTGCCGAAACAGCACCTGGGGTTTGGCCAAACCCTGGGGTAGGCCCGCTTGAAGGTCACCCAAAGCTTGCTCAATCTGCCGGCTGAGCTTGACGGTATCGGCGGCCGGCTGCTTTTGCACACTCAGGATCACGGCAGGCTGCCCTTGGTAACCCGCATCGCCACGCTTGAGGCCGGCGGCAAAGCGCACTTGAGCCACCTGCTCAAGCAGCACTGGCCGGCCGTCCTTCCAAGCCACCGCCATGCCTTGCAAATCCTCCAGCCGCTGGCTACGACCCATGTGACGAATGAGGTATTCACGGCTGTTGAGGTCGATGAAGCCGCCCCCGGCGTTGCCGGCATACCCGCGCAGGGCCTGTTCGACTTGGCTCAGGGAAATGCCCAGTTGCGCCATGCGCGCCGGATCCGGCTCGACACGCAGCTGGCGCACCTCGCCGCCGATAGCAATGACCTGGGACACACCAGCGATGCCGAGCAGGCGCGGCCGCAGCACAAAGTCGGCGTATTCACGGGCCTGCATGGGCGTGGCAGCGCCCTCGCCGCCTGGCAGCGGTAATGCAATCAGCATGATCTCGCCCATGATGGAGGAGACCGGCCCCATCACGGGCGTAATGTCGGCAGGCAGTTGGCTGCGCAGTTGCGCCAATCGCTCGGCGACCAACTGGCGGTTGCGGTAGATGTCGGTGCCCCAGTCAAACTCGGCGTACACCACCGACAGGCCAATGCCCGAAGTAGAGCGCACCCGGGTGACACCGGGCATGCCGTTGAGGGCCGTCTCGATGGGGAAGCTGACCAGTTGCTCGACCTCCTCCGGCGCCATGCCACCGGCCTCAGTCAGCACCGTCACGAGAGGTTTGTTGAGGTCCGGAAACACGTCGACCGG
>CAMDSO010000145.1 GCA_945906935.1 Bordetella parapertussis | reverse complement strand
CGACCGTATTGATCTCGACCTGCCTCCGCGTCAACCGATGCGTGAGCCGCCGCACCTCGGTCGCAAGCAACGATGATCATTCTTGACACCAACGTCGTCTCCGAGCTTTTGCGGCCGGCACCGGCTGCGCAGGTCGAGGCGTGGCTGTCGGCACAGGACGGGGCAAACATCTATTTCACCGCGGTAGGCGAGGCTGAACTGAGGCACGGCGTGGCAATCCTGCCGGCCGGGAAACGGCGCACCGCGCTCTTCAATGCAATCGAGGGCATTCTGGAAGAAGATTTCCGCGACCGAATCCTGCCGTTTGATCGTCCCGCAGCCCATGCTTACGCCGCCATCGCCGCCGAGCGCCGCGCGGCAGGCCGCCCTATCAGTCAGTTCGACTGCCAGATCGCCGCCATTGCGCGCGCCTGCGATGCGGCCGTCGCCACCCGCAATACGGACGACTATGAGGACTGCGGGATCGACGTGATTGATCCGTGGCGATCAACCGGGAGCAGCTAACCACCATGGACAAGCGCGCCCTAAGCGAACGCGACATCTACACCAAGTTCATCACGCCGGCACTGCGCCGGGCGGGATGGGACGAGATGTTACAAATCCGCGAGGAGGTCAGCTTCACTAAGGGCCGAATAATCGTGCGCGGCAAGCTCGTCAGTCGTGGTCAGGCCAAGCGCGCCGATTACGTTCTGTACTTCTGTGAATGGCGGTCTAAAACCGCGTAAATATGGCGATTAAACTGTAACGGCGTGGTTTGTGGCGGTGATGGCGGTCAGGTTCAAGATGCGGTAGAAAGTCACCGCCAAAAAGCAAAGGCACGACACCGGCTCAAACCGCCAAGTCCAGACCGATGTCGTGCCCCCCACCGCGCTATTCACGGGTGCGGGCAGAGTATTTCACGATAGGCATGGGCCTGTCGAATTCTCGTTGGCGTGACTGGGTTCGCCAATGGAATCGACAGGCCGATTGTTTTTGTGCGCAGGTTGCCGGGCGCAGGTGGTGATTTGCAGCCACTGCGATCGTGGGCAGATTTATTGCCCCGGCCCTTGCGCCTCCGGAGCGCGGCGCGAGTCGTTGCGCGCTGCGGGTCGACGTTACGCTCCCACGAACCCCCGTCCCTTCGGCGCAACCCGGTGCGCCTTTCTCGCCCACGCAATATCACTGGCCTGAAGTCTTCGCCTACGCTTGGTTTGCGCTTCCCCTTGAGAGCCGCCGAGCAGCACAGCCTCGCCGGGGGAAGTCGGCGAGCACTGTCTGAGCCCTCGCAGTTTTATCGCGAGGGCGAGTTGCGCAGCCGCCCGGCGTGGCGAGCAGCGCAGGGGAGTCCGTAGGGCCGGCGAACCAGGGGCCGGCTTCTTTTGATCCAGAGGCACCGCGTCACCCAAATCAAAAACACCTCCGGCGCAATGCGCTGCGCTTAGTGCGCCCCACGTAATATCTCTCCGACCTTGCATTTGGTGCATGCAATAATTCTCTTCCGCAAAAGTTTGTGAGGGTGTCCCCGGTGAAATGCATCCAAATCGATCGCTATGGCGGCCTCGCCGCTATGACCCACCGCGACCTCCGTGTCCCAGTGCCAGGCGCTGACGAAGTGCTGGTGCGCGTGCGTTGCGCTGGTATCAACTTCATGGACATTCACACCTGCGAGGGCAAGTACGCAAACTCGCAGACTTACAAGGTCAGCCTGCCTTGCACGCTGGGCATGGAAGGCGCGGGTGAGGTTGTGGCGTGTGGCACTGGTGTCAGCGATGTCGCCGTCGGTGATCGTGTCGCGTGGTGCATTGTTTGGGGCAGTTATGCGGAATACGCGGTGGTGCCGGCGTGGCGTTGCGTCAAGCTGCCCACCGCATTGTCGTTTGAGATGGCGGCCGCTTCATTGTTTCATGGCCTCACCGCGCATTACCTGGCGCATGACGTTGGCGAACTCGGGCCCGGGCGCAGTTGCCTGGTGCATGCGGCCTCGGGCGGCATCGGACAGATACTGGTGCAACTGGCCAAGCGCGCCGGTGCGCGCGTGTTCGCCACCACCAGCAGCGAAGAAAAGGCGGCGGTGGCGCGTGCACGTGGTGCCGATGTCGCGTTGTTGTACGCCGACGGCGGGTTTGCCGAGGCGGTGCGCGCAGGGAATGGTGGCGAGGGCGTGGATGTGGTGTTCGATCCGATCGGCAAGGCGACGCTACGCGACAGTTTTCGTGCCGCGAGAAAACGCGGGTTGATCGTGAACTTTGGCGCGGTGGCCGGCGCCGTACGTGATCTTGATCCGCTCGAGTTGGGAGAGGCCGGTTCCTTGTTTTTGACGCGGCCGCGGCTCGCCGACCATATCGCCGACGCGCCGACCACGCGCCGTCGTGCCGCCGATATTTTCAGCGCCATCCTCGATGGTTCGCTCAAAATCAGTATCGCCCGCCGTTATACCTTTGAGACCGTGGGCGAGGCGCTGCACGCGCTCGACACGCGGCGCATGCTGGGCAAGCCCGTGCTCGTCGTGGCTTGATTGCGCCGCGTGCTTGACGCACGCCGCCTGGCAGTAGATGCTTCGGAAAAACAAATCACAAGCGAGGAGAAAACATGCTGAAGATTCCGCACGTCCGTCTGCTGTTTGTCGCATCCTGCATGAGCGCCGCATTCGCGCTACCGGTTTGTTTTGCCGCCGAACCGTATCCGGTGAAACCGGTGCGTGTGCTGGCCGGCGGTGCGGCCGGGGGGCCCATCGACATCATGGCCCGCGTGGTCGGGCAGAAGTTGGGCGATATGCTGGGCCAGTCGGTTGTCGTCGATAACCGTGGTGGCGCCGGCGGTACTATCGCCACCCGTATCGCGGCCCAAGGCGTGGCCGACGGCTATACGCTGTTATGCAACAGCAGCCAGTATGCGGCGGCGGCCAGTTTGTATAAGGACCCTGGCTACGATCCGTTCAAGGATTTTCACCCTATCGTCAACGCCGGTGTGAGTCCGAACATGATCTTCGTGCATCCCGGCGTGAGTGCGAACAATCTGCAGGAGTTGATCGCGCTCGGCAGAAAACAAAAAATGCAATACGGTTCGGCCGGTGCCGGCAGCACGCCGCATCTGACCGGCGAACGCCTGTTGAAGTTGATGGCGAAACTCGATGTCACACATATTCCGTACAGCAGTGCGGCGCCGGCGATGCTGGCCACCGCCGCTGGTCAGATTCCGGTGGGGCTGACCGCCATGCCGCCGACCGTGCCCTTGATCAAGTCGGGCAAGATCCGCGGCATTGCCGTGACCAGTCCGCAGCGCATGCCCTCGCTGCCTGAGGTTGGCACGGTGGCAGAGCAGGGTTTCCCGGGTTATGAGGATTACACCTGGATCGGATTCTTTGCGCCCACCGGAACGCCGCGTGCCATCGTCACCAAACTCAATGCCGATATTGCCAAAGTGATTGCCATGCCGGATGTCAAAGAACGGCTTGCGGTGTTGGGCTTTGATCCGGTGCCCAACAACGTCGAACAGTTCACCACTTATATCCGCGAGGAAGTGACGAAGTGGGCGAAGGTCATCAAGGATTCGGGCGCACGGGTTGATTAAACCCCGGGCGTGATGCGCTCGCATTCCACTTGAACCCGTGGCGGCGGAATGTGCCACGGCTTTGTGTATTCATCAACAACACCGCATTTACGACGCACGCCCGCGTTGTATAAGCGGGCCGCTTCCAATAACATCGCACCTTTACTGAACGAGGAGACTCAACATGCTGTTTACCTGCGGATCGCTATCCTGTGCCGCCAAAAAGCCAGCCAGCCGCAAGACCGTCAAGACTGCCGGCGCCGCCACCAAGAGTTTTGGCGTCGATTTGCATTGCCATATTCATACCCCCGAGGCGGATACCATTGCCCAGCAGTCGGATAAACCGGCCGCCGACTGGGCCGCTCAGTACAAGGACCCGCGTACCAAGGCGCATCAGCAAAAACTGCGCGCCGAACTCGACCGCAAACTGACCTCGGTGTCGCAGCGGATCGCCGACATGAACAAGATGCAGATCGACGTGCAGGCGATTTCGACCTCGCCGCTGCAGTATTACTACGGTCTGGATATCGATCTGGGGCGCAAGATCTCGCGCACCATCAACGAACGGCTTGCTGAAATCACGGCGACGCACACCGATCGTTTCGCACCGCTGGCAACGCTGCCGATGCAAGACCCGAAGTCGGCGCTGGCCGAACTTGAATACTGCGTGAAAAAACTCGGTTTCTACGGCATTGAAATCGGCACTAATGTGCGCGGTCTCGAGTTGTCCGATCCGATGTTTGAAAAACTCTTTGCGCGTTGCGAGGAATTGGGCGCGATGATTTTCCTGCATCCGGCCGGTTTCACCGACACCTCGCGCATCAGCAAGCACTTTCTGGCCAACGTTATCGGCAATCCGCTCGATACCACGCTGGCGTTGAACCACCTGGTGTTTGGCGGCGTGCTCGAGCGTCATCCGAAGTTGAAGTTTGTTGCCGCCCACGGTGGCGGTTATGCCGGCCACTATCCGGCGCGCATGGATCACGCCTACCGCGTGCGTCCGGAGTGCCATGACTTCATCACCAAGCCGCCGACGCATTACATGAAAAAGTTTTATTACGACACCATGGTGTTCAGCCACACCCAGTTGGAGCATCTGGTCAACTTGTGGGGCGCGGATCACGTCGTGATCGGCACCGATTACCCGTATGACATGGGGTATTACAAGCCGGTTGATTTCGTCAACGCCTCGAAGAAGCTGACGCGCAAACAGAAAGACCAGATCATCGGCGGCAACGCAGCCAAGCTGCTGGGCTGGAAAGTGCCGAAGAAAGCGCGCTGATGGCAGGGGCGGCAACGACGGCGGTGCCGGCATGATTGCGCCGGTTCGCATGATCTCGGCCAGCGGGATCCTCGGTTATGGTTTTCCCGAGGTCTCGCTTGCTACAGGTCTGACGCGTGCGCCGCACATGGTCGGCGTTGATGGCGGGAGTTCCGATCCGGGGCCGCATTATCTCGGGTCGGGCAAGCCTTTCACCACACCGCTGGCGATCAAGCGTGATCTCGGTTTGCTGTTGCGCGGTGCGATCGCCAACGGTATTCCGATGATGATCGGCACCAGCGGCGGTGCCGGTGGTGAGCCGCACCTGCAGTTATGCGCGGAGCTGGTGCGCGAGATTGCAGGCGAGCATGGCCTGCATTTCAAGCTCGCACTGATTCATTCCGAAGTCGATAAAAACTGGCTGAAGAAAAAACTGCGGGCCGGACGCGTCAAGCCGCTGGGCAGCGCGGCCGCACTCGAGGAGGCGGTGGTTGATCGCGCCGAACGCATTGTTGGCATGATGGGGCCGCAACCGTATCTGCAGGCGCTCGACACTGGTGCGCAGGTGATACTGGCCGGTCGCAGTACCGACCCGGCACCGTGGGCGGCGCTTGCCATGCATCACGGTATTCCGCCGGCGCCGGCGTGGTTCGCCGGCAAGATGCTCGAATGCGCGTGCAACGCGGCATTGCCAAAGAAACATGATTGCCTGCTGGCGACTGTGGGCGAGGATTACGTCGAAGTCGAACCGATCAACCCGGAACTGGCCTGCACACCCTTGAGTGTGGCGGTGCAGGCGCTGCATGAGAATTCGAGCCCCATCTATCATCGTGAGCCCGGCGGCATTCTGGATACCAGTGCGTGCACGATTGAAGCGGTGTCGCCACGTGCGGTGCGCGTCTCCGGCATGCAATGGCAGCCGCAGCCCTACACGATCAAACTCGAAGGCGCTGAAAAAACCGGTTACAGCGCGATCACGTTTGCCGGCACCCGGGACCCTGGATTGATCGCGCAGATCGATCAATTTGCCGACAGCGTGCGTGCGGCGGTGGCGACCAAGGTTTCTGCACTGAATGTGTCGCCCGATGAATATCAGCTGGTCTTGCGTCTCTACGGCAAGAACGGTGTGATGGGGGACGCGGAAATCGTTAAACAGTCCGGCTCACATGAAATCGGCATTCTCGCCGAAGCGGTGGCGAAGACGCAGGAGATCGCCAACGCGGTGGTGGGTCTTGCCCGCGTCACTTTGCTGCATTCCGATTTCCCGGGGCGTTTGTGCAAGGAAGGCAATATGGCGTTTCCGTTTTCGCCCTCTGATATCGAGCGCGGCGCGATCTATCAGTTCTCGCTGCGTCACGTGGTCGAGCCGGATGATCCGCTTGAAATGTTTCCCATCGAATACGAGGACGTTTGAGATGGCCAGGCTCGGTGATATTGCCAAGGCGTGCAAGAGTAAGAATGCGGGCCCCTTCGAACTGACGCTGGACATCATGTTCGGTGATGCAGCGACATTCGAACGGGTGCGCGCCACGGGGGTCATTACCCCGGCACTGATCGCCCGTCTGTATAACGTTGCCGAGTCGGCGGTGGTGTTTACCGAATTCCCGCCGGCGTATGCCTGGAAGGCGACCATCGAGCGACGCATTCCCTCAGGCGCTGTTGGTGACACCGATGTCTACGGCGCGCAACAGCATGCACCGTTGCTGGACGTACAGATTCCGCCGTAAACGCTTGTCTGAATCCAGTGCCGTGAAATTGCGGCGTTTTCATTTTTCCGTTCCGAGTGAGACTATGAAAAAAGAAATCCTGATTGCCCTTGCAGGTCCCTTGTTGTTGTCATCGCTCGTCGCGCATGCGCAAGGCGGTTATCCAACACGACCGGTGCGTTTGATTGTGACCGTGCCGCCCGGGGGCGCAGCCGATCTGGTGGCGCGCGTGATGGCGCAAAAGCTTGGCGATTCACTGGGCCAGACTTTTGTTGTCGATAACCG
Source organism: Bordetella parapertussis (assembly GCA_945906935.1). Lineage (GTDB taxonomy): Bacteria > Pseudomonadota > Gammaproteobacteria > Burkholderiales > SG8-41 > PALSA-1004. The sequence continues at coordinate 2,832 of CAMDSO010000145.1, read as the reverse complement.
CGCCGGTGGTGGCGGGCAGATTGCCGCCGACACCGTGGCGAAGGCCGCTCCTGACGGCTATACGACGTTGCTCGCGTCGATTACTACCCACGGCATCGGCCCGCATATTTACGCCAAACTACCGTATGACCCCGTTAAAGATTTCGCTCCGGTGTGTTTGTACGCCACGATGCCGATGATCTTGGTGGCCAATGTGCAGTTGCCGGTGAAAAACGTAGCGGAACTGATCGCACTGGCCAAGGCCAAGCCCAATAGCATTAGCTTCGCGTCGTCCGGCTCGGGTGGTGCTCCGCATCTGGTCGGTGAATTGTTCAAGAATGTGACCGGTGCGCCGCTGCAGCACGTGCCTTACAAAGGCAGTGCGCCGGGGGCGGCCGATGTGGCTGGCGGTCAGGTGCAGTTGATGTTCGATGCGATCGCGCCGCATTTGCCGCATCTGAAATCCGGTCGCACGAAGGTGCTTGCGGCCATTAGTCCGGCACGCCTGCCGATTGCGCCAGATGCGCCGACCATGACTGAGCTGGGGTTTGCGAAGGTTGCCGCCTCGATCTGGTACGGCATGATGGTGCCGGCCGCTACGCCGAAGGCGCTGATCACCAAACTCAACGCCGAAGCCAATAAGGCGCTGGCAATGCCTGAGGTGAAAGAACGTCTCTCCGGCGCTGGCATCGATGTCGGGGGTGGCTCGCCGGAGGATTACGCGAAATTCGTGCGCGATGAGCTCGCCAAGTGGGGACCGGTGGTGAAGGCCTCGGGCGCCAAGCTCGATTAACAGGTGTCAAAGCAGGGCCTGTCGTCGCATGCGTGATGGCAATCGCGGCTGCAGGATCCATTAAAACGATATCAAGGGGGAGCTTTCATGCAGGCAAAAATATGGGCGGCTGTGTTGTTGTCGCTGCTTGTAGCATCAGCTACCGCACAGAATGTGAAGGTCACGCCGCTGGGCACGCATCCCGGTGAGTTGTGCGATCGTGATCGCGCGATGATTTTCGAAGATCCGAGCGGCGTGCGCATACTCTACGATGCGGGCCAGTCGGTGATGGGGGCGGAAGATCCGCGTCTGGGCAGTGTGCATGTCGTCTTGCTGACGCATGCGCATGGCGATCACATTGGTGATCGCAAGATTGCCGGACTCAATCTTGGTACGTGTTCCAAACCGGAAACCATCTCGGCGCTGCCGAATTCAACCACCGCTGAAATTGCCGCTGCCAAGAATGCGTCGCTGATCATGATCCGCAACATGGCGTTTTTCCTCGGTAAGAAAATTGAGAACATCCGTGGTAAGCCGACCGGCAACTGCGCCGAACAGGGCGGCGCGATCGCGGCGGTGCAGGCGGCGCCCTGTCTCGCGCCGGTTGAGTTGGGCGGTACCAAGGTCGTCAAGGCGGCGGGTGCGGCCAAGGGGGTAGAGATCATCACCATGCATGCCGCGCACGACAGCACGCTCACGCGCGAGCTGCTGAGCGAAGCGCAGAAAAAATCGCTGGAAGCCGACAATATCAGCGTCAGCCTCGGTGCGCCCAGCGGTTACATCATCAAGTTCACCAACGGTCTGCGCGTTTACCTCTCGGGCGATACCGGCCTGCATAGCGAGATGCGTACCATTGCGCATGACTACTACCGCGTCAATCTGGCGGTCATCAACCTCGGCCAGAACGCGATATTGCCGGAAGCCGCGGCCTATGCGATGAACGAACTGGTGCAGCCGGCTTCAGTGATCCTGTCGCATCCGAATGAAGGCGTGACGGTCGGCGGCGTATTGCAGCCCAATACCCGCGCCAAGCTCTTCGTTGATCAGGTCAAGGGGCGGCCGGTGCATCTGGGCATCAGCGGCAGAACGCTGGAGTTCGACGGCAACGGCCGCTGCATCACCGGCGGTTGTTGAGCGCAAAAAATAGAAAAGAAGTCGGCGCGTATCGCCTTCATCCTGAGTTATAAGGAGACTTAAGCTCGCGGCGTATGCCGCATTCCCGAGAGACATAAACAAGGGGGAGCGATGCCCCCTTGTTCATTTCGGGTTTAGCCTTGGTGGGTGAGCGCTTTTTCGCGGGCGGGCTGGATGCGCAGATCGCGGTAGCGCCCGCTGATATCGTTGCCAAACAGTGGCTCGGGTGCGGTGGGAACCGCCGCTGCCACCTGCGCCCAGTCTTCTTCCTGAAGCAGATGGATGGCCTGCGGCAGGATTTCCATTTCTTCGGTTTTGATGTGGCTGCGGTAGTAGGCGAGGCAGGTCGCCGCCGCCACCTCGACCGCTTCGCGCGGGATAAAAGCATCTTCGATGATGTCTTCGAGGTATTTATAGAGTTTGTTGCCGACCGTTTTGATCACGCGATGCTCATGCATCAGACGTTTGATATGCGGTGCGAGTGCGGCATCCCGTTTGAGCATCAACTCAAAGGCCATGTCTTCGCGCGGATGGTGGTAGCGGTCGGCATAGTGCAGGAGATAATAAATGACGTCGCGCATCAGATCGTAATGCGGATGCCCTCCCTCATGAAAACACATCATCTCGTTGTCAAGAAAGTCGAGTAGACGCAGAAATCACGCGTGTTCGTCTTGCCACAGCGGGACTGCATACTCTGATCTCATTGCTCCTCCATTGCGCACCATGGGTCTGCGCGTTGAGTGCATTATTCGCCATCTCTGTGCGGAGGCCTTGATGTACGTCAAATTGCGGCTTGACGGTGGACGGGGCGTGGCGGTAACGGAGGGGGGCGGAGACTGGTGCGCTGAAAAACAACGGGGAGCCCGCGGCTCCCCGTTTTTGCAGCAGCGGCTACCTTATTATTTAAGCAGAACGCTTTGTTCGTTTTGCAGCACTTTCATGACTTT
>CAMDSO010000144.1 GCA_945906935.1 Bordetella parapertussis | reverse complement strand
GTAATTTCTTCAGATGCTTGACCCGGCCCAGATCATGAAACACTTTTTCCTGCGCTTTTTCGCGCACCGAACAGGTGTTGAACAGAATCACGTCGGCGTCCTCGGGGGTGTCGGTCGTAACCATGCCGTTCGAGGCGTTGAGCACGTCGGCCATCTTGGACGAATCGTACTCGTTCATTTGGCAGCCGAAGGTCTTGATAAAAAGCTTGGTCGTCACGCTGATGCCTACTTGTTCTTGTATTGCGCGTGCTCTTGCGCGGTCAGGATATAGATGCGCGAGATATTACCGCTGGGTTCAACGGTGTAGGCAACGCGCACACCGGGCGGCAGCGCGCCGTGCAGGATGCTGCGGTTGTTTGCATCGGTAATGATGCCGCCGGGTGCGAGCCTCACCATTTTGTCGTTCAGCTCAATGACGGGCAGCGGCTGGGGTGCGCCGACACGCGCAAATTGTGCGTTCTGTGGCAGCGTACGCAGTTGCGCCCAGACGCTGGAGGCGCCCATGACGCTCAGAAAAAGCAAACAGACAAGCAGGCGGTGGATCATGGAGATGGGCGGGAAAAACTTTTTAAATCAGTCGCATGCATTATAGCGGAGTCTGTGCCAAAAGGCGCGTTAGGGACGCGGCCGCCAGAGGGGATTCGGTGGCGTCGTTTTACTCCTGAACTATTCGCTCTTGTGGCCAAATAGTAATGCTGCGCGTGTCAATGGTTCACCGCCAGCAGCCTAGGCTCTCAGTTGGTCCAAGGGTTGATCACGTCCAAACCGAGATCCGCAAAATCCCGACCATTGCGCGTGACCATACTCAAGCTATACCGCGCGGCGGTCGCACCCAAAAGGCTGTCAATGGCTGTCAATGGCTGGCAATGGGCGGCCTGCGGCGGCCACTAAGCTGCCCCAGCGGTCTGCCACTTGAGCGTCAACTGCCAGAATGCGGCCGGCAAAAAACCCCGGCAAGTCTGTTTCGAGCCAATCCGTCAGGGCCATGCGTCGTTCGGCAGCCGTCACCGCTTCGATGCCTTTACGCAATTCGCCCAGCGTCAGCACACTCAAAAACAGTGTGGATGCCGGTCGGCGAGAAAACCACTCGACCACACCGGCGTCTGGCGTCTTGTGGCGAAGCTCAGACAAGACATTCGTATCGAGCAAATAGCTCAAAGCGACACCTCGCGGGTCAAACTGGTGTTGCGCTCGAGCGTGATGTCATCCGCCTCAATCAGTGGGGACTGGCGCATAAACTCGACCAGGGAATGCTCGTTGCCTGTCAGGCGTTCAAACATGGCGCGGGAGACCACCACCGCCACCGATTGGCCGTGCAGGGTGATGTTTTGCGGTCCCTCGCTCTCCGCGCACTTGATCACTTCTAATAACCGGGCTTTGGCCTCTTGCATTTGCCATGCGCGCATGCTGAACCTCCATCCTGAATATTCTGACTAGACAGGTCAGAATATAATATTTTCAGCCCTATGCTGTTAGCACCGACGCCCTCGGAGATGTTGAGCTCCCGGGCGATGGCTTCAAGGCTCAGGTCGGTGCTATGTTGGTATCGGAGTACGTCTCGCATCTTGCGCATGGATAGTCTGTCCTGGGGCATGCCCACCCGCTTTCAAAAAAGCGGCGAGGCTACCTCCAACTATCCATACAGCACATCCACCATCGCGCCTTCCCTTTTTGTAAATCACTTTTCTGTACTCTGGTGGCGGCGAATGCAGACGGCGAGCTGGCTGCGGCTCGCGGCTTGTATGGCGACCAGCAATTCGTGGCTTACCGCTGAAAGTTGAAATCGTCGCTGCAGTTCTTGCTGAATGTGCAGCAACAGATAGGCTGTGGCTTCAGCATCGGCCAGTGCACGATGGTAACGGCCTGTTGCGGGCAGGCCCAGCGTCCGCACGAGAGTGCCCAATTTGTGATTCGGCGCTTCCGGGAAAATGCGTCGGGCCAGAAGCATGGAACAAGCGAATGCCTGTTTACGCGTTCCATTCATTCGGCGTAATTCAGCGTCCCAGAACTTGCTATCGAAGGCTGCGTTGTGCGCAACGATTGGATGGGTGCCTACAAATTGCACGGCATCACGCATCACTGCCTCGACCTTGGGCGACTTCCGAACCATTGCATCGGTGATGCCGGTCAAGGCCTGTACGTCATATGGAATGGATATGCCGGGATTCATCAAACTCTGAAAACGATCGATGATCTTGCCCTCGGCAATGAGGACAATCGCGACTTCTGTCGGCCGCGCACCAAGGGCCGGAGAGAGGCCGGTTGTTTCGAAGTCTATGACCGCATGAATTCCCATTTTGTGCGCTTACCCAAAAAACCGGTAACAGACTCGATCAATGCAACGTAGTCTGGGTCCCTTGTTTGAACTTTGACGCTGCATATTTCGGCGATTTTCAATTTGTTCCTGTGAAGACGCCGGGCGCAATTAGCGCTAAGCCAGGGAAATAGGCAGCGTAGCGTCGTCTATTCCGGGGTAAAACCGGTTGACCTGATACTACCGCGTTCGCTCCATGGCACCGATAAAAAAATCGCCGAGACTATTGCTCTTTGGGCTACCTGATTGGCAGTACCGCACAAAAGCCTTGCCGGCAAGGAACAATGCCGGTCGCGGCAACTCGAGCATTGGCAGCCGGTGAACTTTCGATTGGGCACGCAGTTGGCACAGAAATGTTATCGAAATCAGCTTGGCTTCGTGATGGAACAGCGGGTTGATGGTGGCGTCGTCAATCCCATCACGGAGCCCGCGATAAACACCAAGCAAACCTTGGGTCTGCTCTGGTTGAAGAACAATGTAGTGCCGACGGACTGGGATGAGCAGCACGAATTGTTTGATGGATTTGACGCGTCGAACGGGCTTGCAATGTTTCTGGTCAGTGCAGTTGCCGCGCAACCAACAGCCCGAAATCCGCATGAAATCGAGGGGTCGAGTGTTGGTCAGCCACCGGTCAAATGGAGAAAAGAGAGGATTTTCGGTGTTGGCGGGCAGGAAAACGGGGGGTATTTTCGCCTCGCCGACAACGGACCAAGGCCCGGAACCGCGCCGCACCGGCGCGACAGGTAGAAAAAAGCCCAACCGGTAAGGCTTGGGCTTTTTTAAATTGGTGGTGATGGGTGGAATTGAACCACCGACCTTGGCGTTATGAGTGCCACGCTCTAACCAACTGAGCTACATCACCTAAGGGGTACCGGGTTGAATATGCTACACCCAGGGGAGGCGCGGCAGTCTATGTTTTGCCCGGAATCTTGTCAAGATTCTGTTTTTGCCGCTGCTGGTTCCGCCTGTCCCGGCTGCCAGACCGCCGGGCTGTACTTTTTGCGGCGCCGGCGAGACCCGATTACACTCGCGCCCTTGCTTCATCATTCTATAGACACATGTTTTTTGATGTCATCATTGTTGGCGGTGGTCTGGTCGGTTGCAGCCTTGCGCTGAGCCTGTCGGCCGCCGGACTCAAAATCGCGCTGGTTGAATCCCAGGCCGCGAGCGGCGTCGCGCAGACCGCCGATTGGGATAGCCGCATCTACGCCCTGGGGCCAGGCAGTGTTGACTACTTAACTCAATGCGGGGCCTGGCAGGCGGTGGAGGCGGCGCGCACGATGCCGGTCGAAGACATGCGCATTGTCGGCGACGATGCGCGTTCCGGGCTTGATTTCAGCGCTTATGAAGCGGGCTTGCGTGAGCTGGCGGTGATCGTCGAGAACCGCCAGGTGCAGGCGGCGTTGTGGCGTACGCTGCAGGCCTGTCCCGAGGTGGTGGTGTACGCCCCCGCCGCGTGTGCGGATTTGCAACTGAATAACGATGCGGCAGTGCTGACGCTGGGCGACGGCCGCAGCCTGCGTGCACGGCTGGTGGTAGGCGCAGACGGCGGTAATTCCTGGGTGCGCCACGCGGCGGGCTTGACCGCTAACCCACGCCCCTACGGGCAGACGGCGGTGGTGGCCAACTTCGAAACGGATCTGCCGCACGGTGCCATCGCCCGCCAGTGGTTTCGCCGTGACGGCATCCTCGCTTTGCTGCCGTTGCCGGGGCAACGGGTTTCCATGGTGTGGTCGACCGGTGAGGAACATGCGGACGCACTCATGCATCTGCCGCCACCGGAGCTCGCTGCACAAGTGGCTGCAGCGAGTGCGCGGCAGCTCGGTGAATTGCGTGTGATCACAGCAGTGGCGGCGTTTCCGCTGCGCTTGCAGCGCGTCCCGGCATTGATCAAGCCGCGCCTCGCCCTCGTCGGTGATGCCGCGCACAATGTGCACCCGCTCGCCGGCCAGGGCGTCAATCTGGGTTTTCGCGATGCCCGCGAGTTGACCGCCGTACTGGCGGCGCGTGGCGCGCAGCAGGATTGCGGCGATTATTACCTGTTGCGGCGCTATGAGCGGGCACGGCGCGAGGATATCGCGGCGATGCAACTGGCCACCGATACGCTGCAACGGCTCTTCAATAACGAGGTGCCGCTGCTCGGTGCAGTGCGTAACTTTGGCCTGCGGCTGGCTAACCGTGGCGGCGCCCTCAAGAACCTTCTCGTGCAGCACGCTGTCGGATAGCCACTTATCCCATATCACATCACCACCAAAAGGAAGACCATGCGCAAGTTCATCATGTTACTCATCGCGGCGTTTATTGCCGTTATCGGTCAGACGGCATCGGCCAACGAGGCTGCCGTCAAGGCCGCGCTATTGAAGAAATACCCGCAAATCCAAATTCAAAGCGTGTTGAAGACGCCGTTGGCCGGTATGTACGAGGTCTATGCAGACGGCCAGCTGCATTACACCGATGAGAAGGCGACGTATCTCTTCGTCAATGCGATGATGATTGATACCGACAAGAAGACCAATCTGACCGAAGAGCGCATGAGCAAGCTCACGGCGATCAGTTTCAATCAACTGCCGCTCGATCTGGCTTTTCGCAAGGTCAAAGGCAAGGGCACCCGTAAGCTCGCCTATTTTGGTGATCCGAATTGCGGATACTGCAAGAAATTCGAACAGGATTTGACGAAAATTGAAGATGCGACGATTTACGTGTTCCTCTATCCGGTGTTGGGCGCCGATTCCATGGAGAAATCCAAGGCCGTTTGGTGTTCGCGTGATAAAGCCAAGGCGTGGGATGACCTGCTACTCAACAATGTCGCTCCCACAGCGTCTGGCACTTGCAATACGCCGATCGATAAAATCGTCGCTTTTGGCAAAGACAAAAATATCACCGGTACCCCGACCATGTTCTTCGTCGATGGTTCGCGCGTGCCCGGCGCGATTCCCTACGAACAAATCGAGCAGAAGCTGGCGTCAGCCAAGCCGACCAAGTGATCAGGGCCAGCTGGCGCATCGCAGCAGCCTGATTGCAACGGCCGCTCTTGCCGCTGATGACTTACGCGTTCACAGCGCCCGTGCAGGGGGCTGACAGTGTCTGGCCGCGCCTGCTGCTGGCCTGTCTGCTGTCTGCGCTCCTGCACCTGATGATCTTTCTGGTACCGGTCAATCCGACCGGCGGCACGCCGCAGTTGGTGTCAACGATACAGGCGCGGCTGGAAGATATGGCGGAGTCCGATCGTGAGACCGCCGTGGCGCAGGAAGAGGTTGCCGTGCCGGCACCGGCGCCATTGAGCACCGAGGCCGCGCGACCGGCGCTGCCAGAGGCAACGCCCAAGCCCGCCCCCAAAGCTGCTGAAGCGCCGGCTGCCAAGCCACCGTCATCGCCGGCTGCCGGCATTGAAGTGCCGCTGATTCGTGATCCGACCTATTACCCGGCGCGGCAGCTGGATGTTTATCCGCAGCCGATGGCAAACATCCAGCCCAAATGTCCGGAAGTTGCGCTGGCACAGCGCTTGAACGGTCGCGTCCAATTGCTCGTATTGATCGATGAATTCGGCGTGGTGAACGAGACCTCGGTCGTTGAGGCGCAGCCGGCCGGTGTGTTTGAAGAAACTGCCGCGCAGGCTTTTCGTAGCGTCCGTTTTGTGGCGGCGCAGAAGCAAGGTAACCACGTCAAGAGCCGTGTCATCCTGCGCGTCACTTTCTTATGTGGTGATATTTCAGCGCCGCCGCCCTGAAACCGCTTGCCGCCGGGTTTACTCGGCGCGTATTCCACCGGCGGTGTTGGGCACCGGATAGTCGTTGGGTAGCAACACCCAGATGCGTCCGTTCTGTCGCATGCGACCGGCTTGCGCCCCGGCTTCGTCGCCAAAGCCCCAGAAAAAATCCGCACGCACCGCGCCACGAATGGCGCCACCGGTATCCTGCGCCATCATCATACGGTTGAGCGGTGTGCGGCTGTTCGGCATCGTGGTATTGAGGAACAGCGGCGCACCCAGCGGCACATAGCGTGGATCAATGGCGACGCTGCGCTGTGCGGTTAGCGGGATGCCCATTGCGCCGAGCGGCCCCGGCAGGTCGGCAGGCATTTCGCGAAAGAATACATAACTGGCGTTATAGTTGAGCAGGTCCTGCAACTTGTCCGGGTTTTGCAGCCCCCAGTTCTTGATGCCCTGCATCGAAGCGCGTTCGAGCGGTAGATCACCGCGATCAACCAACAGCCGGCCGATCGAGCGGTAAGGGTGTCCGTTTTGTTCGGCGTAACCGAGGCGCACTATTTCACCGTTGTCGAAGCGCACGCGACCCGAACCCTGTATTTGCAAAAAGAACAAATCAATCGCATCGGCAACCCAGACGATTTCCTTGCCTGTCACCGGTGCTGTGCCGTTCTCAATCTGTGCGCGATTGTAATAGGGCACCACACGGCGGCCGTCGATGCGCCCGCGCAGGCGCATGTTCTTCAGTTCCGGATAGAGCTCGGATAAATCGACGATCAGCATGTCGTCTGGCGTGCCATAGACCGGGTAGCGGTAGGTGTTGGTGCGTTTGCGGCTGCCGCGCAGCAACGGTTCGTAGTAGCCAGTGATCATGCCGCTGTCGCTGCCGTCGGCGTTGACAGCCTGCCACGGCGTGAAGCGTGTTTCAAAGAAGCGACGGATCGTTTCTTGCGACGGATCAGGCAGTGCTGCGGCGATTTCACAGACGGACTGCCACGTGGCCTGTGTCCTGAGGGCGCGGCAGCCGGCAAGAAACGCCGGCCATACGGGTAGCAGATTGTCATCGCGCCACGCGTGGATTGCTTCAAAACTGCTCTTGCGTAGCGTGCTTTGTGCAGGCGTGGCGGCGGGCGGCGTGATGGCCGGTTTCACCGCTGGCAGTGGCGGTTTTTCAGCGGGCACGGCGGGCTCTACCGGTGTCGGCGTGGTGGTGGCTGGTGCTGGAACCGGCGTCGCGGCCGGCGCTACTGGTGTGACACCGACGCGCATGGATCCGCATGCGGCGAGCGCGCAGATGGCGCCGAGCACAATCAGGCGGCGTAGTATGATCAGAAAGGCACGTTGCACAATGCGCCGCAGTATATCTCAACGTCTCACAGAAATTTCGCGAAACACGCCATCATGTTCTGGTTAATCCTTGAAGCAGGTGTCGCGCTTGCAGTGTTGCTGCTCATCGTCTGGTGGACCTGGCCGCGCGCGCCGCGCCAAAAAGATCAACCGCCGCCTGATGCCTGAGATGCGCCGGCACCCGGCGCTGTCGCTGTAGCGGTAGTGGTCGCGTAACGAATGCAATCATGTCTTGAGGCGCGACAAGGTGGCGTTTAAACTACCACCCTATGTTCGGTGCATTCCTCAGGACGTATTTCAGTCGCCGTCTCGATCTGGAGAGCGGGTTCAGCGGTGATTATTATGACCCCACGCAGTTGGAGGGTTTTGCGCGACAAAAGGCGGAACGTTTAAAAGCGGTTGGTCTGGTCGATTTTCCGGCCATCGTGCATCTGGAAACGCTGGCCCATTGCAATGCGGCCTGCAATTTTTGTCCGTATCCAACGCTCGAACGCAAGGGTGCGCGCATGTCCGACGCGTTGATCGCCAAGGTCATTAACGATCTTGCTGATATACCCAAGGATGTCTACTTTCAGTTCGCGCCCTACAAGGTCAGCGAGCCGTTTCTGGAGAGCCGCTTGTTTGACATCCTTGCGATGGCGAATGACAAGTTGCCCAGCGCCAGCATCAGCCTGATCACCAACGGTTCACCGCTGACTGAAAAGAAAATCCGCCAGCTCGGCGACGTAAAAAATCTTGCCTATATCAATGTGTCGATGAATTTCGACAATCCTGAAGAATACGAAGCGGTGATGCAGCTACCCTTCGCGCGCACCATCGAGCGGCTTGAAGGCCTGCACCGTTTGCATGCCGAAGGCGTGATACGGTGCCCGGTCCGCCTGACGCGGGTGGCAAGCAACCGCAACGACGACCTGTCATTTAAACAATGGGTGGGCAGCAATTTTCCGCGCTTTAGTCCGGCAATTGCGCCACGTCACGACTGGATTGGTACGATTGATGACCCGGCCGGTGTTGCCGCCGTGCCTGATGCGCCGTGTCATCGCTGGTTTGATATGTCAATTACGGCGACCGGCGTGGTGTCGATGTGCTGCATGGACGGCGACGCGCATTACCCCAAGGGGGACGTCAATACGCAGCATGTAATCGAGATTTACAACCAGCCATGGCTGCGCGAATTGCGCCAGACACTGGTCAGCCGTCGCACTACGCGCAGTCCCTGCAATCGTTGTACGTATTTGAGTTACTGAGCCGCCGCTCAGCTGGCGCGCGCCTGCGCCGCTTAGTGCAGCACGCGCGGCATCGACAACGCGAACTCGGGAATGACGGCGTCGAATAGCACCCCGTCGTCCGCCCGCATCTGATAACTGCCGCGCATGGTGCCGACTACGGTTGCAATCACTGTCCCGCTCGAATATTCAAACGATTCGCCAGGTTGTAGCAAGGGCTGCTCGCCGATGACGCCGAGGCCTTTGACTTCCTGCACGCGCTTGTCGGCGTCGGTGATGACCCAGTGGCGGCTGATCAGCTGGGCGGCAACGCCACCGTTGTTGGTGATGCGGATCGTGTAAGAGAACACATAGCGTTCGCCGTCCGGGTCGGACTGTTCGGCGAGATAGGCGGTGCGCACCGTTACTGCGATGTCGTTGTTTTTCTGGCTGGTCATGTTGATGAGCTACGCCGCTTCGAATAGAGGGCATGCATTGCACACCAATTCGCGCTGCGCCGCAACCTTCATGGGCGGGCGGGGCCTGCGGCAAGCCCGTGCGGCATGTCGCCCGCGGGGAGAGCGGGTAGAATGACGGGCTTATCCATAGGGCGTGACAAGCGCGAACCGGAACCAGCCATGCAACCCGTGCAACGAATTGCCCCGAGCATCCTTTCAGCCGACTTCGCGCGTTTGGGCGAAGAAGTCAAAAACGTCATCGCCGCCGGCGCCGATATCATTCACTTTGACGTGATGGACAACCATTACGTGCCCAATCTGACCATCGGGCCGCTGGTGTGCGCGGCGATCCGTCCGCTGGTGACGGCGCCGATTGATGTGCATCTCATGGTGAAGCCGGTCGATCGCATCATTCCGGAATTCGCCAAGGCGGGTGCGAATATCATTTCGTTTCATCCCGAGGCCTCCGAGCATATCGACCGCACCATCGGCTTGATCAAGGAACACGGCTGCAAGGCCGGGCTGGTGTTCAATCCGGCCACGCCCTTGCATTACCTCGACCACGTGCTCGCCAAACTCGACCTCGTGTTGATCATGTCGGTGAATCCGGGTTTTGG
>CAMDSO010000143.1 GCA_945906935.1 Bordetella parapertussis | reverse complement strand
GCCTTCGGTCAGCAGTTCATCGTCGATAACCGCGGCCTTGTTGCTGTTGACATGGTGGCGAAGGCGGCGCCCGATGGCTACACCTTGCTCTCGTATGGTCCGCCGCTGTGGCTGACGCCGTTGCTGCGTCAGGTCTCGTATGATCCGCTGCGCGATCTCGCCCCCATTACGCTGGCTGGCAGCTCGCCCAATATTCTTGCCATCCATCCGTCGGTACCGGCGAAATCGGTGTCCGAGCTTCTGCTGCTGGCGAAGCAGCGACCCGGCGAATTGAATTACTCGTCGAGTTCTACCGGTTCATCGCCGCATCTCGCCGCTGAATTATTTAAAAGCATGGCCGGCATTAATATTGTGCGCGTGCCCTACAAGGGCAGCAGTCAGGCGCTGGTGGGTTTGGTGGGCGGGCAGGTCCATCTCATGTTTCCGAATGCTGGCACGGTGGCTCCACATCTGAAGTCCACGCGTGTGCGCGCTTTGGCGGTTACTACATCCGCCCCCTCAGCATTGGTGCCGGGCCTGCCGACGTTATCGGCCTCCGGGGTTACAGGCTACGAATCAGCCTCGCAGTTCGCGCTGTTCGCACCGGCCGGCACACCGTCTGCGATCATTGAGCGCTTGAACCGTGAAATGATCGCCGCGCTACGGAAGCCCGACGTTACGGAACGCCTATTTGGCAGTGGCGTTGAAGTCACCACCGGTACGCCGGCGGAACTGGCGGCGACGATGAAGTCAGAAATGGCGAAGTGGGGGAAGTTGATCAAGGAGGCGGGGATACGGGAGGAGTAACTTGTCGCCGACTATCCCCATGCCCGATGCGGCCACCAGCGATCTGATGCTGTATCGAGTGGTGAACTGGATTCATAATTCGTGGACCCGCGCAAGCGCTTGCCAGGAGGGTGCACAGTAATACCGCATTTAGCCGGCGCGTTCATCTGGCCAGTAAAATTCCCGCACGCGAATTCTGAGAGAACTTCATCTGAAGCCAGCGCACAGAGAAGCCAAAAGAAATACACTTGGCGGCTGTTCCGGCTGCGACCAACCTCAATATCTTTTGAACCGAGAAAACGAAATGGCCATCAAACCTGAACCACTGTTTCCGACTATTGCCGCCTGCCCGACCTGTGGCAAGCGCACCCGTCTCAAGATGGAGCGATCTTTCCCGGTGCCGCGCGGCGTTGATGCTGTCGGCTACCTGCGCTGTTTCCCCTGCAATAAGCGCTATTTCCGCACGGTTGGCACGGCGGAGGGGATCGCCGCCTTTGCGCTGGCGCTGGCGATCGAATCCCACGGTCATTCGCCGGATGAGGAACTGACGCACCACCACGATCCGCTGACTATCGTCGGGCAAACCGATAAATATGCGTTTATCGACATCACGCCGGCACCAGGGCATTAACGCGCGGTAATAAAAACGGGATCAGCGTGCGTTGATCCCGTTAGTCGACCAGCTCGCGCCCTTTGTTACGGCAGCCTGCAATCGCATTTCTGGATCTTGTGGATAGCCCACTTCGGTCCGTGATCGTCGTCAGAGACGCGAATCATCGAAATACGCAGATGACAATGCGGGCATTTCACGAATTCGCCCTTGCTGTCGTGGTCGATCGACGGATTGGTGGCGTCTGCCGAATGCATGGCTTTGCCATGGACGCCGGCGGTCGGCGTTGTGTGATACAAGGGCTTGCGACAGCACGGGCACAGCACCGCTATGATGTTCCGCGGATTCAACGGTAAACCTCTCTTGAGTGGCGCCAGGAAATTTTTCCTGGCGAAGTTGGCTCGTTTAGCGTAGCAGATTCGTGAGCCGAGAACATTAACGCTCAACCCTCGCAGAGGGGGATATCGCAATGGGCTTCTGCGAATTGCAGAATGCGTTGATCACTCCGCCCGTATACGTGCTTTCTGCGCGATTGCTGCATAGCGGGCCATTTCGGTTTTGAGATAAGCCGCGAATTCCGCTGGCGTGTTGCCCACCGGTTCGACGCCCTCGACGGCGAGGCGCTCGCGCACTTCGGGCAGGCGCACGATGCGGGTAAGTTCCTGATGCAGCCGCGTCACGATATCCGCTGACAGCCCAGCCGGCCCCATGATGCCGTACCACACACCGGCTTCGAATCCCGGCAGGCCTGCTTCCACCAGCGTCGGCACCCCGGGCGCGAAGGTGGTGCGCTTCAGGCTGGCCATGGCGATGGCACGCAGGCGCCCGGCGCGCACCTGCGGCAGGGCGGGGGGCGTGGTGTTCATCATCACATCCACTTCACCGGCAATCAGGCTGATGGTCGCCGGTGCGATGCCTTTGAACGGAATGTGCACGATGTCGGTTGCAGTCACCGATTTAAACAACTCCATGCCGAAATGCGAGGTGGTGCCGCTGCCGCCGGTCGAATAGTTAAGCTTGCCCGGTTTAGATTTCGCCAGAGCGACGAGTTCGCGCACGTTCTTCGCCGGCACCGAGGGATGCGCAAGCAGGATCAGCGGGCCGCTGGCGAGCATCGTGACCGGTGTGAAATCGCGCAGCGTGTCGAAGGGCACGCGGGCGATGGCCGGATTCATGGCGACGTGGCCGACATTGGCAACCAGCAGCGTATGGCCGTCAGGGGCGGCCTTCGCCACGAGCGCGCTGCCGATGCTACCGCTCGCACCGGGGCGGTTATCCACGACCACGTTTTGTCCGAACGCTTCGGCGAGCTTTTGTGCGATCAGTCGTCCGACTGCATCAGTGCCGCCGCTGGGTGCGGTAGCGACCACGAATTGCAGCGGACGCTGCGGATAGCTTTGCGCGTTGGCTGGGTTGCAGGGGAGCGTTATTGCGATTGCGAAAATGACGAGAGTAAGGCGGGGCATGAGGGTCATTCTGGTTGATGTATTCAAGGGCGTCCAACTCGATAAATGGATATAACGCACTGCGCAGTTTGCACTAAGGCATGACTAATGTGCGCTGATCTTCGCCTCGCGTATTAGTTTCTTCCAGCGCTCGATATCCGCGCGCAAGAACGTAGCCAGTTCCTGTGGGCTGTTACCGATGGGGTCGGCACCCTGGGCGAGCAGTTGTTCGCTCACTGCGGGTAGACGCACGATGCGCGTTGTTTCGTAGTTGAGACGTTGCATCACCGCGGTAGGTGTGCCAGCAGGGGCCATCAATGCGTACCACAGCGACGACTGAAAGCCTGTCAGCCCAGATTCAGCGACGGTCGGCACCTCTGGCAGGGCACGCGAACGCGTGCGGCCGGTCATGGCAAGCGCTTTTAATTTGCCGCTTTTAATATGCGGTAGCGTCGGTAAGGGGCTGGTGCACATCAGCGGCACTTCGCCGGCAAGCAGCGCGGTCACTGCGGGGCCGGCGCCTTTGTAGGGAATGTGCACGAGGTCGATGCCAGCCATCCACTTCAGCATTTCGACGGAGAGATGGCCGCCGGTGCCCGGTGTCGATGAGCCGTAGTTGATCTGCCCCGGACGTGCTTTGGCGGCGGCGATGAGTTCTTTGATATTGCTGACGTTGAGCGACGGATGCGCGACAAACACCAGCGGTGAATCGGCGACCAGTGTGACAGGCGCGAAATCACGCAGCGTGTCGTAGGGCAGGTCTTTGATCAGCGCGGGGTTGGTGCCGAAGGCGGCGTTGGCGAGCAGCAGCGTGTGGCCGTCGGCCACCGCGCGCGCCGTCAGTTGGGTGGCGATGAGGGTGCCGCCACCGCCACGGTTATCGACGACGACCTGCTGGCCAAGGGCCTCGGCGAGTTTTTGCGCGAGGCTACGCGCCATGATGTCGGTGGCACCGCCGGGCGGGGCGGGCGTGATGAGGCGGATGGGTTTAGTGGGGTAGGGGTCGGCTGCGTCTGCGCAGGACAGTGTGGTACAGGCGAGCAGTGCGGCGAATAAGAATTTCAATAGATACTCACTTCCGACAACTTCATCACTACACCCCAGCAGTTGAGTTCGGTCTTGATCGATTGTTGGATGGGCAACATATTGCCCAGGTGTTACTTTAACTTTGTGGCACCAGTCGAATCTGAACTGTGCAGCCAACCGCTTTTGCGTATTTCTTCAGGGATGTCAGCGATGGCGCATGTTTGCCCGCCGATTCAAGTCGCGACACCGTACTTTTTGAAGTGCCCATTCTAGTGGCGACAGCTTCCTGCGTCAGGCCGGCTCTTGAGCGTGCGGCGAGCATTTCATTGATGACGGCGTATTCGACTGCCAGAGCATCGTAGGCGCCGTTAAAGCCGCGGCGTTTAGCGGCCTTCTTCAGGAAGGCGGAATGATCGTGTTTGACGGGTTTGTATCGGGGTTCAGCCATAAAGCACCTCTTTCAAACGTTTACGTGCAAGTAACAATTCGCGCGCCGGTGTCTGTTGTGACTTCTTGATAAACGCGTGCAGTACGACGACGCGTTGATCAACCAGAAAACAATAAAATGCGCGCCCGATTCCAGCGCGGCCGCGCGGACGGAGCTCAAACAGGCCACCCCCAAAAGCGCGTGAATGCGGCAGTCTCAAGCTCGGCCCGTGTTGCATCAGCAACTCTGCGATCCGGGCGTAATCGGCGACGATGTCCACGGGCCACGATGCAATCTCGGCCAATACACGCGGATGAAAATATTCGATCGTGTAGGCCATTTCTGATGTTCTCATAAATAAGAACAATGATCAACGCGTCAAGATGGATGATGACTCAATCGACCCTCGCGCCCGACAATTTCACCACCTCACCCCAGCGCTTGAGCTCGGTCTTGATTAGCTGCGCGAATTCCTGCGGCGTGCCACCTACCGCATCAGCGCCGTCGCGCAGCAGGCGTTCTTTCACCTCGTTGCTGCGCGCCGAACTCGCTATCAAATTGTGTATCTTTTGAATGATCGCCTGCGGCGTGCCGCGTGGTGCGAGTACACCGAACCAGTTGGTCGCTTCAAAGCCCGGCACGCCGGATTCGGCCACCGTCGGCAAGTCTGGCATGGCGCGCGAACGCGTCTTGCTGGTGATGGCGAGGGCTTTGACGCGACCGCTTTTGATCTGCGGCATGCCGCTGACCACGCTAACCATGGTGACCGGCACTTCGCCCGCCACCACCGCACCGAAGGCGGCCGAGCCTTTGTAGGGCACATGCGTGAACTGGGTGCCGGTGACGCTGCGGAACCATTCCATCGACAAATGCGCGAGCGAGCCGTTACCCGGCGTGCTGTAGTTGAGTGGGCCGGCTTTTGATTTGGCCAGTGTGATGAGTTCGGCCACGCTGTTGGCGTTTACCGAGGCATGTACCGCCAGCAGAAAGGGGCTGATCACCGCAAGGCTGATTGGTTCGAAATCTTCAACGGGGCGATAGGGCAGGTTTTTGTGCAGATTGGGTGTGATGGTGAGGCTGCCGGTGATGCCGATCAGCAGCGTGTAGCCGTCGGGCTGGGCGCGTGCCACGAGCTCGGTGCCGACGATACCGCCAGCACCAGAGCGGTTATCGACCACCACTTGCTGATTGAGACCTTCAGCCAGTTTTTGTCCGATCAAGCGTGCAACGATATCTGCGCCACCGCCGGGCGGTTGGGGCACGATCAGGCGCACGGGTTTGACGGGGTAGGGTTGCGCCAGCGCGGCGCTGGCAACAAATAATATCGCCGCACTGTGCAACAATCTGTTTTCTAAACGCAAACGCATTCCTTTTTTCCCTCCAGACACCATGCCGATTATTTTATGTATCGCGCTCGCCTTCGCAGGCACTGCTGCGTACGCTGCGTCAGCCGCCGATTATCCGCGCAAGTCGATCCGCGTGCTGGTCGGCATTCCACCCGGCGGTGGCATCGACACCGTAGCGCGTGCGATCGGGCAGGTGTTATCCGAACGTTGGGGTCAGGGTGTGATCGTTGACAATCGCACCGGCGCGGGCGGTGCAATTGCGATGGAAGTCGCCTCACAAGCCGCGCCCGATGACCATACGCTATTGGGCGGCAGCACGGGCACGGTGGCCACGGCGACGCTGTTGCAGAAAGTGGCGTTTGATACGCGTAGAGCGTATGCACCCATCGTGCAGATGTATACCCAGCCTTATGTGCTGGCCGCAGAACCTTCGTTGCCGCTGCGTTCGGTGCGTGACTTGATCGCTTCTGCAAAGGCGAAGCCGAACGGGCTTAACTACGCGTCAACCGGTATCGGTTCGGCTTCGCATTTGGGCATGGAGTTTTTCAAATCAATGGCGGGCATAGAACTCGTGCATGTGCCCTACCGCGGCCTCGGGCCGGCGATGGTCGATGTGATCAGCGGGCAGATCCAGTTGGTGTTTGGCGCCGCCATCATCGTCACGCCCAATGTGCGTACGGGGCGCTTGCGCGCACTGGCGACTGGCGGCACGAAGCGTTCGACGGCGTATGCAGATATTCCAACGGTTGCTGAATCGGGGCTGCCGGGATTCGAATGGAGCAATTCCTACGCGCTGTTCGCCCCTGCTGCGGTGCCTGACGGGATCGTCGCAAAGCTCAATCGCGAAATCGGTCTGATCGCCTTGTTGCCCGAGGTGCAGAAGAAACTCGCCGCGGACGGGGTCGAGCCTGCGGTGCCGAACACGCCGGCCGAATGCCGTACCATGTTCGAGCGCGAGTTTGCGCGGCTGGAGAAATTTTTCAGGACGTCGGGGATAAAACCCTGACCTTGTAGGTGGCGTAGCGCGCACCAATCACCGCCGTACCGTGTCTGCGGTGCTGACCCTACGCCCCCTACGTGTCGCGTTATTCCCGCGAAAGCGGGAAGCCAGAGCCTTTATCAAAGAATCAGCAACGGTTGTCCGGGCTCGCGCCTTCGCGTGAGCGAGGCGCCGGTAAGGATCGGCGCGAATGCGTTACGCAAAACTTTTTCAGGTATTCAACAACATCTGCGGAAATTCATCCGCCGCGATCACCGCCTTTTTCGCCTCCTCCGGTGAATACGCTTCGCCGGGTTTGTATTGCGGAAAGACGTAGATTTTCAGATCGCCGACACCGAGGCCTTTGGCCTGCGCGCGCGCGGCTTTTTCAAAATGGTTGTAAACGAAGAGCACGGCCGGACGGCCGGCTTTGGAAACGTTGATCGCGTCGCGCACGGCGGCGGAGGTGCAGGACCCTCAGGCGCCGAGGCCAACGAGCACGTAATCGGTCTCTTCGATCAGCTTTTCCACATCGGCTTTGGGCGCCGGTGCCCAGGTGTTCTCTTTGTAGACACGATGCATCGAGGCGGGTTTGAAGCGCTGCTCGACTTCTGCTTCCAGGCCCTGCCAGAAGGCCAGCCCTGAGGCGTGTTGATTGAAGATGAAGCCGGCCTTGCGGCCGTTCAGCGAGTCGAGCACGGCTTCGGCGGTGCGCTGTGATGTGGCGATCACGCCGGTCGGGTCTAGTAGTTGGATGGTCATGGGGTCTCCTTGTTATTCGCTCATTTGCATCAGCGTATGAGCGCCGTTCTCACCTTCTCCCGCCCGGAGAGGGGTGGGGTGAGGGCGTATCAGACATTTATTCAATGTCATGGCGTCTGTTATACCGCAGGAAATTCAACGCGGCGGTGGACCGGCTTGGCGCGGCGTGCGCCCCAGCCCGGGCACAGCGATGAGAAGGCGCTGCCCGAGCCCCAGCCGCCGGCGACGGTGATGATCAGGCGCTCGACGCCGCGAATGAAAGGCACGCGCGCTTCATCATTGCTCGCATCGGCAAAATTTTTCCAATGCGCAGGATGTGATTCAGCGATTGAATGGCGGTTCTGCACGTCGCGCACCGGTCGCGTTGCCAGGCGCACGAGTTCGCGTTTGACGTCGGCCTTGCTGTAACCGGCATCGTGCAGATTTTTTACCGCCATAGGGGCTAACACCAGCACCATGTCGCCGCCGCTGATCTGCGGGCTGCCGAGTGTGGCGATCGAATCGGCCAGCACGGTCAGCACATCGCTGGCCGGGCCGTAACCGGCGCCGTTACCGATCAGGCGCGGCCCCTCGACTGCGGCGATGGTGACGACCGTATCGTCGGCCTGATAGCCGTATTCAACCTGCAGCGGTTCCCACAGATTGGTGTCGGCGTCTTCCGCGATACAGAAGCTGTAATAGCCGGGATGGCCCTGCGTGGTCTTGCAGGGTTCGCCGGGAAAGCCGCCGCCGATATTCCACAGAATGAGGCGGATCGCACGGCCGATGGTAGCGGTGGCGCGATCGCCGTGGCCGAACGCACATTCCTTGGTGTTAAAGCCCAGACGTTTGACCGCCGGGCCGCTGATGATGGTGAGCGGTGCACAGCCGTGGGTAGTGGTTTGCACGCCATTGAGATTGAAGCTGTCATCAATCATCGCTTCGATGGCGGCGATGACGATGGGCACGTATTCGGGTTTGCAGCCGGCCATCACGCAATTGATGGCGATGGTTTCGATGGTGGCCACACCGTCGCGCGGCTGGATCACGCCGATCACTTCAGCCGGATCGCGCTTGAGGTGATGGATGATGCGTTCGACCGCACCGCGTGTCGGTGGTATCACCGGCAGACCGTCGGTCCATTTGTTTTCAAAGCAGAGTTCGGTTGCAGCTTCGAGATCGGCGGCTTCAAATATTTTTGCGGCGAGTTGCATGGGTGGTCCTTTGTTTTTTTTTATCTTACCGGCTTCTACTATAGCCTACTTCGGATTTGCGGCTGAACGCCCCCATCCCGGCGCGCGCACAGGCTACTAGCGAAGTCAGTCGTTTGCGCTTCGCGCACGATGCGTTCGCTCCCGCCCTGGATCGTTTCACGAACGCCGTGTCGTAAGTGCCTTCCTCCATAAACGGGGGCAGGGACACAACGCGTTGTTGTTGCCGATGTGTTGCTCCTTCCACTGCGCAACGGGGGAGGGGCGGGGCGAGCAAGCGCATCAATCTTCACGTATCCCCAAATCCCGTATCAGCTTGCCCCATTTGGCCTGCTCGCGACGGATGGTTGATGCGTATTCTTCCGGCGTGCTGCCGACGGGTTCGACGCCCGCGTCGAGAAAACGTTTTTTGACGTCGGGGTTGGCGCTGGCGCGCGCGACTTCTTGTTGCACGCGCGCAATGACGGCTGCCGGTGTTTGTGCCGGCGCAAAGAAGCCGAATACCGCTACCGACTCGTAACCGGCTACACCGGATTCGGCGACGGTCGGCAGACCTGGAGTCAGCGCCGAGGGCTTCGCACTGGTCACGGCGATTGCGCGCAGTCGTCCCGATTTCACATGCTGTGTGATCGAGCCGGCCGAGGGAAACATCAGATGCACCTGGCCGGCGATCAGTGCGTTGAGCGCCGGGCCCACGCCCTTGAATGGCACACGCACGATATTGACGCCGACCATCGCTTTAAAGAGTTCAGCACTCAGGTGTGCGGACGAACCGGTGTTGGCGCCGGCATCGTTGAGTTGCGCAGGTTTATTTTTGGCCAGAGTAATCAGTTCGCGCACCGATTTCACTGGCAGCGAAGGATGCACGACCAGTACGTGGGGCGTGGTGACCGCGAGCGATACGGGGGCGAGGTCACGGGCCGTATCGAAAGGCACGCGTTCACGCAAATAGGGCAGCAGAAAAATCGCCGGACCATAAATCAGCAGCGTGTGGCCGTCGGGTGCGGATTTCACCACGGTGTCGCCGGCGATGATGCCGCCTGCACCGCCGCGATTGTCGATCACGATCTGCTGGCCAAGGCCGATGCTCATCTCGCGCGCCAGCACACGCGCAACGAAATCCACGCCGCCACCGGCTTCAGGCGCGAGCAGGCGGATCGGTTTGTTCGGGTAGGGTTGGGCG
>CAMDSO010000142.1 GCA_945906935.1 Bordetella parapertussis | reverse complement strand
GAAACGTTCGCGGCTTACGCTCCAGCGGCTACCGGTTGAACCCGTGATCAAGGCGTCACCGATCTGATACCGGTTCGGTCCCTCAAGGCTGACGAGTTCACCCGCCTCGCGTGCGAAGCTCACCTCAACCGTTTCTGCTTTGACATAGCGCGCAGCGAGCAGGTCGGCTGTGAGGTTGATATTTTCGAGTTTTAGCATGTCGGTCATTAAATCGAGGGTTAAGACGACGCAGCGCTCACGCCTCTGCGCAAAGGCATTTATTCGACCGTGGCACCTGAGGCTTTGACTACTTTCCCCCAGCGCTCGTAGTCAAGCCGGATGTAATCAGCGAATTCTGTCTGCGTGCTCGGTGCCGCGGTCTGTCCGAGTGTCCGAAACCGCTCCTGCACGTCGCTTGAGTTCAGCGCGCGCACGATGGATACGTTCAGTTTTGCCACGGTCTCGCGCGGCGTGGCGGCGGGAACCACCACACCATACCATTCGAGTACGTTGCCTAGCGCGGGATACCCCGACTCCAGGGCGGTAGGCACCTCTGGCAGCGCTTCGAATCGGTTTTTGCTCATCACGGTCAAGGCGCGCAACTTGCCTGCCTTCACGTAGGGCAGGGTGGGCGTAGGGGCGGCAAACAATATGCCGATGTTGCCGGCCAATAAATCAACCACCGCCGGTGCAGCGCCTTTATAGGGGACATGCAACATCGTGGTGGCAGTGGTCAGCTTAAAAAGCTCGCCAACAATTTGCGAACTCGAGGTCACCGAGGCATACGTCAGTGCGTCAGGGTTTCGTTTTGCCAGTTGCACCAGTTCCTTGATGGTCTTCACAGGCACCGATGGGTGGATTACGAGAGCGTAAGGCATTTCAATGCCGCGGGATACCGCCGCGAAGTCGCGTAGCGCATCGTAGCCCGGGTTCTTGTAGAGATGAGGATTGATGGCCAGAGCCCCGGATTGCGCCAGCGTCAACGTATAGCCATCGGCAGCTGCGCGGGCGCCCGCCGCAGTGCCGATGTTGCCCTGCGCACCGCCGCGGTTATCGATGAGAACCTGTTGTCCCCACAGCTCCGTTAGTTTTCCACCGAGAACCCGTGCAAAAGCATCGGTACCGCCACCAGCCGGGAAGGGCACGATGAAGCGCACCGGTTTGTCTGGGAACTGATCGGCTGCGGTTGCTACTACCGACCATGCACCCAGCAACGCCATCATGAATGCGTATGTTTTTTTCATTGATTCCTCCTCTTGTTTTCAGTCCGGCAGGTTCAACGGTGATGATTCGGCGCAACATTATATTGTGCGGAATATAAAAGCCCATGATCTGTTCACTGCATCGCTTGCAATTCAGCTCGCATAAAGCGCTAAAGGACCAATACAAAAAAGGCTAATCCGAAGAATAGCCTTTTTTGGACTCAACTGTTGCTGCCGTTCGGTGGGATGAACGGCAGCCGGGCAAACGCTTAGTGCGGTTCGTTCCAGCCGGTGGTCTTGGCACCCTGGGTAGCGACGAGGACGAAAGCCATCACGCAGGGTTCCGTGCCGCGATTATTCCAGTTGTGCAGCGTGCCACGCTGAATAACCACGTCGCCGGGTTTCAGATGAACTTCGCCGTCTTCCATCTCCATCCACATCTCACCGGATATGCAAATGCCGTAATCGATCGAATCGGTTTTGTGCCAGCGTGCGATATTGTTCGGTTCGTAGCGGCCATAGCGGAAGACCGAGCCGCCGGCGAGGCTGGTGCCGAGATCCCAGTTGTTGGGATCTTCTTCGGTCGATTCGGCGGGCAGCTGGCGTGTGGCCCACATCGGAATGTTGTCAAATCCCGGACGAAGATTGACGGGCTCGATTTCACTGTCCCACTTGATGCAGCTCTTGCCGTCCTTGTTGAAGCCAGTGACAACTCTGCGACCTTTGATACTCATTAAATATTCTCCTTGATTTCCATGCACTGCTACGTAGCAGCAACCAAGGCCGTAAGGCCTCGAGGTCTAGTTTACCTTGAGCCGGAGCGTAACCCCGCTCAAACAGCGGCTTGCCAGGCCGCTTTGTGCTGCAGATAAAGCTCTTCAACCTTCAGCCTCGCCCATGGCGTGCGACGCAGGAATTTCAGACTGGACGCAATGCTCGGTTCATGCGTGAAACACCGGATCGGAATAGCTAACCCCATCGCCTGCCAGCCCAGATGTTTAACCATCTCGGCGAGCATCTGCGCAAGCGTGATGCCGTGCAGCGGATTGCGCGGTTGCGGCAGGTTCATGGCGGCGAGCGTAACTGACTATTTCAAAATTTCGAGCAGTTCCACTTCGAAGATCAGCGTTGCATCAGGCGGAATGGCACCGGCAACGCCCTGACTTCCATAGGCGAGTTTGGACGGACAAACCAGCTTCGCCTTGCCGCCGGTTTTCATCAACTGCACGCCTTCGGTCCAGCAGGGAATGACGCGGTTCAAAGGGAAGGTCGCCGGCTGGCCGCGTCCGTAGGAACTATCAAACTCCTTGCCATCGGGCAGCGTGCCGCGATAGTGAACTTTGACGGTATCGCTACTGCGCGGGCTCGCACCGGAGCCATCCTTGAGCATCGTAATGACGAGCCCCGAAGCGGTCTTGGTTTCTTTGCTTTCGGCCGCCGATGTTTGTAACGAGAAAGCGAACAAGATGATCGCCGTAGTTGTAGCCAATATCTTCATAAAAAACCTTTATTGAGTTGAGACGTCCATATTCAAAACACATCTGTAATCTTGCGTCCTGGCCTGTATTCCGCGGAGTCGTATTTAAGTTGCAGGCGTCAAGTTCCGCGAGATTTTAGAGGAAAACCAGCTCGCGTGATTGGGCGCACGCGAATAGGCTAGTCTGGCGGCCTTAGGTCTACGACATCAGAGATATCAACCAACCAGGCGATTATCAGTGAGCGATTAGATCGGCAACACCCATCAGACGACAATCAACATGACCGAGAGTCATGTGAGCGGTCATCTTCAATGCGAAAGACGTGCCGACCCTCACGCTGGAGTCGGCATGACTATGCTGCTATCAGTGCTTGTGTCCTGCGTTTACCTTGTTGGCGGAGGCGGTGCCTGCAGACGGTTCGGGGTAGCGGATGACGACGAGTTGTTCATCGGCTTCGAACCAGAATTCCCCGTGCAACCCTTTGACATCACCGGTGATCAAAAAGATCAGGCCGTCTTCCAGACGAACCTCGGTGACGGTTTCCCAAGCGAACGTTGGATGGGAGTTGCTTCCGGTGCCGTTATACACGTGGTCATTCACCCGCACTTCCGATGCCGCAACAGTAATCTTGTTGGTCATGTTGGTTTTCCGTCTGTGAGTACAGCACGTCAACAGCCTCGCCAACGCAAGGGGGCAGCAATGATAACGGATGTCTCCGAGGCTGGTTTGAGCATCCTTCCTCAGGGTAGTCGCGTCGCCTTCGAAGGTAAAGAACTTTTGATTCCGTTCGTTTCACATTGAATGATGAAGATCAACGAATCGGACAAAACCCGCATAACTTCATTCAACCGTTACGGAAACTTTGGATTCAATCGAATCAACGATTGCCTCGAACGCGGAAACCACATTTACCATGTGTTCGAGGCTAATAGGGTAGGGGGAAATGCCGGCGACCGCATCGGCAAAGACTTCAAACTCCTCCTTCATCGAATCCACTGGCTCATAGTTAAAGGTTACAGGTTCGCTACCCTTGCGGCGGATAACAATCGAATTTTCGCCAATGGCCTCGACAGATCCGTCCTTACCGAAGACGTGGATGCGCCAGTAGAAGGGGGTAGCCCTGACCGCCCCTAAATATGCACTCGTATGATTGTCAAATTCAAACATTACGCCGAGCGTATCGGTAGGATCTGGAGCCGGCTTACGCGTGATGACTTGGGCGGTAACGCGGGAAGCCGGTCCCAGCAGGTTAACCAGTGCGTCGAGCACATGTATTCCAGAACCTGTCATCCCCGCGCCGGGCGCCTCGGCAGGTGATTCCCGCCAGGATGCGCGTTCGCTCCCATCGTTCGTTCGTGCCGCGTCTTGCGTCGCGCCTAGCCTTTTTGAAAACTCACCCCGTTCTGAAGAATTGTTATTGCTGTAGTGACCCTCAACATGAAGAATCTCGCCCAGCACTCCACTCGCGACCACGCGGCGCAATTCACGCATCGATGACCAAAATCTTTTGTTGGTGCCGATACCGAGCACCACGCCCGCATCTGCGCATGCTGTTGTTGAAGCAATGGCATCCGCGCGCTTTAACGCTAACGGCTTTTCGCAAAAAACGGCACGCCCTGAACGTGCCACTTCGATAATCTGACCGGTATGCAATGAGTGTGGTGTTGCGAGAACCACGGCCTCTATGCGTGGATCGGCTAATACGTCCGCCAATTCGGTTGACAACTCGATATGGTGCTTTGCTGCAAAGTCGCGCACAACCTGCGGCTCTTTGCTGACCCCGCGAATAAAGCGCATGCGATCGCTTTTACCCTGAACGGCCGTCACTATCCGACTGCCCCAACGACCGAGGCCGACGATGGCTGCTTGTATCATGTGTCACCTATTCTTATAGTCTGCGTTGTTTGTCGAAATCACAACGTTTGGCTGATTCAATTACTCCGGTTTAATTCCGGCGCTTTTCGCAACACGCTGCCACTTTTCAACCTCTCTGCGAATAAAAAAGCCATGCTCCTCCGGAGTGCTGCCGATTGGATCAGCCCCCATATCGATTAACTTTTTGGAACTTCGTTGAATTCACAGTGATTGATTCCTGGCTCATTGTCAGGTCCAACTTGCCAAAATGAAACAGAAGCCTTGCACGGTAGTGGGTAAAGTCGCGAAACCCACGCGCGGTTGCAAAGAGATTTGTCGCATCCCTGCAGGCTATCGGCGGCGACCCGAGCTGTCTGGTGAATTGCATGATATCTAAGAGAAAAAAACGCACACTTTTTTCTGTCTAACGAGTCTGTATCGCTCGCTTCTCCAGCCATTCAAAAAAATACTGTATCGCTAGAGCGAGGATCGCGGCGGGTATCGCCCCAGCGAGTAGCAAGTAAGTATCATTGATCGCCAAACCAGCGGCGATACGTTCACCGTAACCACCTGCGCCGATGAAGGCTGCAATAGTTGCCGTGCCGACGTTGATGACTGCCGATGTCTTGATGCCGGATAGGATCATAGGCAGTGCGAGTGGTAGCTCGATAAAAAAAAGTTTGTCTTTCTCTGACAAACCCAGAGCGAGTGCTGCTTGTCCGACACCTCTTCCCACGTTTACCAAACCGGTTTGGGTATTACGGACGATGGGCAGCAGTGCATAAAGGAACAGCGCGATCATTGCCGGCAGGAGGCCTATGGAATGCGTCAGCGATATAAGGAAAGCAAGGAGTGCTAACGAAGGCACGGTCTGGACGACACCCATGACGGCAAAGATAGGTTGCGTTAGACGTGGCATGCGCGCCGCCGCGACGCCGAGAGGTAATCCGACCAGAATAGCGGCGACCAGGGACCCGAATACCAGCAACAGGTGCTCTCCAGTAAGACGCCATAGATCAGGTCCGAACAGCAGTGTTGCAAATTCACGCGGTGGTTGCACAGACGGGCGAGACGTCGCGTCTTTTACTGTATCTAAATGAAGCGCTGCTGCTTGCGCAAAGCTACGCCCCTCTAACTCGACGGCTGCATTGAGGCGAATCATGCCAGCGTTATCCAAAGAATCCTGTAGCGCAGTGATACCCTTCCACTGCAGCGGATAGCGTAACGGCGCCTCAATACGATGTAGCAATACCGCCTCGTAGCGCGGGAAATATTGCATGTCATCCGTCAGGACACGAATTTGATGGCGTACTATCTTCGCATCGGTTGAATAAAGATCGACTCCATCAATACGCCCCGCAGCTAGCGCCTCATAAGCAATACCATGTTCGAGACCGTATGGTGACATTCCTGCCAATCCATAGGTTCGCGACATACCGGGCCAGCCATCCCTCCTGGCCAAGAACTCTGGCGACAAACCGAGCTTCAACCCGGGATACTTAACCAGATCCGAAATTTTACGAATCTCATAACTTGCGGCGATCACTTCTCTTACGCCAAGTGCATAGCTATTGTCGAATCCAAATGATACCGATATGGCGAGCCCGAGAGGCTTTAACTCACTGTTGAGTAATGAGATGGATGGATTGCCTTCCAACTTTAGAATTTCTCGCGCGATCGTGCCGGTATATTCCGGGTAAGCATCTATCGAACCCGCACGTAACGCCGCATAAAGTATCGCGGTATTGCCAAGACCGGGTTTGTGCTCGGAGGGGCCGCCACGGGCGGCCATCTGCTGTAAAAGCTCACCCAAAATATACGATTCTGTGAAGCGTTTAGAGCCGATGCTAAGTGGCTTTTCTGCTATTGCAAAGTTGCAGCAAAACAGCAACGCACTCAGTATTCCCAGACCTGCAAGCCAACGCTGCGCCTGCGCTACCCAATTTATTCTGGTGATGCGCGGACTCTCCAGCATCAAGGAAAAAATCACAGTGAAATTAATGAAGGACTGAAACTATTAGGCATTCGCCAATAGTAGTGCAGTATTGTGGCAGGCAGGGTCTCGATCATTGCGACCTTAAACGGTGACGGGTGATTTTTGTGAGCACTTTCAAAAGGGAATGAAGTTCCAGCTCTGGGTCGATCAAACCTTGCCTTGACCTTACAGCCGATGCAAGCTTTTCTCGCCATTGGGTGTCATGTGCCAAGCGTATGAGTAGAAGTGACAGATCTGTGTCGTTACCAACAGGATAAAAGGCTGGATAGTTTTTGCCGAGTAGTCCGATATTCCCGGAAATTTTTGATGCGATGACCGGGACGCCGATAGCGATGGCTTCCGAGACCACATGCGCGCCCCCTTCCATATGGCTTGATATCACCATGGCGTGACTGCGCGATAGCCAGCGCATGGCGGTTGTGTGATCGCATTCCCCCAACCATTCATAGCGTGGTTCTGCGTGCATCTGAATTCGGGCCTCTTTTTTAAAAGCCGGCGACATTGCCTTGCCGAGGTGGACAACGCGTATGGGCATGTCTTTTGGCAATTGGGCAAGGGCGTGGGCGGTGCAGAAGGGGTCTTTCTCCTCACGCAGATGACCAATGACGGTAATCAGACAATAGCTGCGAGGAGGTGTTTGACGTTTGACGGCCCGTACCGATTGGTAGATCACCGAAGTTTTGTGGCGCAATGCTGAGCTCAGTTCAGACAAGCCCTCCCGCTGCAGTACAACCATATGATCGGCGAGTGCTAGCGATTCGCGTGCATCCTCGCTCGAGCGGATATCCCGGTATAAATCGGTGCCGGTCAGTACCAGCAGGAGCGGTCGCGTTGGGTACGCGCTTTTCCAAGCCTTGATGGAAGCATGACTTCGACGCGCATGTAGCGCGATCAGGACATCGCACTCCTGGCCAGTCCATGAGATAGCGATCTCTACCTGATGGTCGAGCGACCTCAGATGAGTTGCCCAGCGTTCGGCCGTGTTTCGATTACCGTGGCGGGAACCTGATCGAGCAGGAGTTACAATACGGATATGCACAAAAGTCGAGTCTTTTACGGGCAATTGAGCCAATGGAGCAGATGATAGCACCTGTTTTAGCGGTCGCCCGTCAGCACGATTTTGCAGATTATCGACCCTATCCAAGAGTCGCGGATATCGTCAACGGGCTTGAAGAGGCACAGGCGCTGACCCGAGCGTTGACCAGTGGTCGCGAAGGGGAACAGCTACCACTGCTATCGACGGTTAATCCTCCATTATGGGAACTGGGACACCTTGCCTGGTTTCAGGAATTTTGGTTGCATCGCGGAGGCGGATTTGATGCGCCAACTCTATTAACACATGCTGACCGGTATTATGACTCGGCCCGTGTTCATCACGACACACGCTGGACTTTGAGTCTACCCAGTATCAATGCCACTATTGCCTACGGTGACACGGTGCTAGCGCAGACGAGGGAATTACTCTTGCGGGCTTCCCTTGACGAGAGGCGCGCTTACTTTGCCCAACTCGCACTGTTCCATCAGGATATGCACAACGAGGCGTTTTGCTACACGTGGCAGACTCTGGGCTTTTCGATGCCGGTGGGCTGGCGGGAGGAACCTATTGCTGTGACTGGCGATATCCTGTTTGATCAAGGTCGGTGTTTGATAGGAGCTCAACGGGGTGAGGGCTTTCTATTTGACAACGAAAAATGGGCCCATGAGGTCGACTTGCCCGCGTTCGCGATTTCCCGGAGTGTTGTTACCAACGGCGAGTTTCGAGCCTGCGTAGATGCCGGCGCTTATACACGCGACGATTTGTGGTGCCCGTCTGGTCGTATCATGCGCGACCAATTGGGATTGGTTCATCCGCGCTACTGGCGACAGCAAAGCGGTGCCTGGCAGGAACGGCGCTTCGACGCTTGGGTGCCGCTGGATGACGCAGCGCCAGTCAGACATTTAAGCGCATACGAGACCGAAATCTATTGCCGGTGGGCAAAGCGGCGCTTACCTACCGAGGCGGAGTGGGAGCGAGCGGCGAGATTACCCGCAGAAGAATTTCAGTATGGTCAAGTCTGGGAGTGGACAACAAGCCGTTTCACACCTTTTCCAGGATTTAGTGCTGACCCCTACAAGGAGTACTCCGAGCCTTGGTTTGCCGATGATCACCGAGTGCTGCGGGGAGGCAGTTTTGTTACGCCACGCCGCCTGATGCGCCCGACCTTACGAAATTTCTATCAGCCAGTGCGAGCAGATATTTTTTGTGGTTTTCGCACTTGCTCTATTTAACCCGAATGTAACCAGTTTTACCCGTACCCAATCAATAGTTAATCTTCGCAACCCGCAGTCGCCTCTCCTGGCTTGTATTACTTATTCGACATCTCCATCAATCGCAATATCAGCCACCAGTCGGAAAGTACTCTCACTTCAACTGCTGCAGATTTATCGGGCTAGGCCAAAACAGCTTGGGATGCGATTTTGAGCCAAAGTGCATCAATCGCACGTAATTTATGGCTGTCAAATTGTTCGCACTTTTCCCAATACTTTCCAGATTCAACCCGATACCCCAGTTCAGCCTCGGCACGCAACGCATTGTGAACAGCAAGGTTGTTGAAGATACTAGTGGGTGGATTTTGTGTCATTTCTTCGAGTGTCTGTAATTCAATGCGTGGGATCAAAAGTCGCGAGGCTTTCTGGTTGGATAAATTGACGACCGCGCAACCATTTTGCCCAGCCAAGGCTTGTAATCTTAAAGATTTCGCTTCCAGGCTTTGCAGCGTGACATCTGCTCGCAACGGGTCGGCAGCACCGCGACCGTAAAAATGCGTCATTTGTCCAGGCTTGGCGTCGTAAACCATGTCGCAGCCAATGTAAGCAATGACATCGGGTTTCAGTGCACCCAATGCCCAATAGCCCGCAGTAAACGACATCGTCCCGCCTGCATAAACAAATCCTCCAAATTCATTTTGGATTGGTACGAATTCATGAGAAGTTATAACCTGCTTTCCCTTAAGCGCATCTGCACAGGGATGTCTCTCCTTGGGAAAATCATCGGGAAAGATCAGGCAATTCCAGGATGGGCATGCCATCCATGCGTTGTTGATAGCGATAACGTGGGAGAAAAAAGATGTGTCCCAACTCGCAGTTCTCAGGGCATCAGGGGCGCTACCAACAATCAAGACTTTTTTCAACTCGGTTTTCATTAAATTTTTTCATCTGAGATGTTCCGATCGTTGATTTTGGAAACGATACTGTGCGGAATTTACCCTTGAGTATACCGAATATTTTATTTTTTAAGCAGTCTGGGATTCTGTTCCCCAGTGCCGTCCGCCGTACTACCTAAATCAAGCAGCGCCCAAACTTCCATCCTGCAAATCAAAGACGCCCAACAATCCAAGCGCTGTTTGCGTGCTTGGCTTTTCAATAGAGGATAATTGTTATTAAAAATGTCGATCTTAGAGC
>CAMDSO010000141.1 GCA_945906935.1 Bordetella parapertussis | reverse complement strand
GGCCTGGAGTTCCATGTGCCCGCCCGCGTGTCGCTGTTTTACAGCCCAAGAGCCGCCAACCCTGGCTTTAGCGCGGCCTCGAGCTTGGTCATCGTGTCGATCATCTCCGACTGAATCGCTGGCCACTCGGATTCCGGGCTACGGTAGCCGCCGCGTTCGATCACGTGTTTGATCCGGCAAGCGCGTTTGGTCTCTAGACGCTCCCATGAGAGCGCCTCACCGAATAGCTGTTCGATCTCAGCTTTGCGGGCCTGGAGTTGGTCGAAGATCCGTTTGTTCTCCACAGCATCGCCCCGATCGATGTAGAGCTCGGCGATGCTGTATTCCTGGACGATCACGTAGTTGAAACCGAGACCGCGGATTCCCGAACCGCAACCAAGCCAATGGTAGGAGCCTGGTTTCCTGTCGGCGTGTCGCGTCTTCCTTGCACGACATATGGCAACCAAGCCCTCCCAGAATTTCAAGTGCACATCGTAGCGTTCGCCCCGTTTCTTCCGGCCGACCTGCTCCTTTTCACGAAGCTGCACTTGATACTCATTGGCCTCGGGCAGCGGGATGATCTGCTGCACATCGATCAGTCGTTTTTCGCCATCCTCGTATGGCCGAAGACGGATGCAGCGAATGTCGATATCCCGCTCGCGCAGCCAAAGCACCGCAGTGGTGAGTTCTTTGCCGAAGTCCTCGGAAACCAGAACGATGCGCACATCTGGAGCGAAGTTCTCCTCGTCGGGTTATCGACCGTGCGGTTGGTGATCTTGGTCATGGCCTGACCGAAGGGCTTGAAGTCATTAGTCTTGGTCTGGTCGGCGAGAATGTTGCGATCAACCAGGAAAAGGATGCGTTTCTTCGCGCCGGCTTTCCATAAGCGCCAGATGATCTGGAAGGCCGTATAGGTCTTGCCGGTGCCAGTTGCCATTACCAGCAAAATGCGGTTTTCGCCCCGGGCAATGGCTTCTACGGTGCGGTTGATTGCTATTTGCTGGTAATAGCGTGGCACGCGGCGCGTGCCATCGTCGAAATAGTCTTGCGTTGCCACGGCGTTCTGTGCCGGCGTGATGTTTTTGGCGACGCAATAACGCGACCACAGCTCTTCGGGGGTAGGGAAGGCGTCGAGCGGTAATTCACGCTCGACCGTTTCCGCTTTGCCGGTGCGGTCGTGTTCGAGGAAGGCGTCGCCGTTCGAGCTGTAAGCGAAAGGGATGTCCAGAATCTCGGCGTATTCCAGCGCCTGCTGCATGCCATCGCCTATTGAGCAGTTGTTATCCTTGGCTTCCACTACCGCGATGGGAATCCCCGGCTTGTACTAGAGGATGTAATCGGCTTTCTTGGCCTCACCACGCCGCACCGTTTTGCCACGCACGATCACGCGACCTTTGGTGAAGTAAACCTCCTCCAGCATCTGGGTCATCACATTCCACTTGCCGCCGTCTTTGCCGGTGATGGCGGGCGTGATGAACTTGGTGCGGATATCAGTTTCCGTCAGGCTCTTTTTGTTGATTGTGGACATGCGCGATGGTGCCCCCATGGGATGACGGCCAGTATATATGGAGTTCGTATATGAGCCCACGCTCGCTTGCCTTTCCGGTGAGCGAGTGGAAAAACGGTCGAGGTTGGTGTTTGCCGTGACATTGCCATCAAAGCGGTTGGCGCTGAAGGTGACGCTGCCGCGCGTCTTCAGGCCGAAGGTCCCGGCGCAGTCGAGTGCAAAGCGGAAGGTGCTACCGCTAGCAACTTCCTTCACCCTTGCTGGGGGAAGGGCAGGATGGGGGTGAAGAGCCCGGAGCGCACTACCAGCGTCATTTTGAAAAAATTCACATTTGTGCGCATTGTCGTAGGGCGCGATAACTGAAAGGCATCGCGCCGGATGCGCGCATCGGTGCAATGCTCTGCGCTTATTGCACCCTACGATAATACGTTTCGGATTTGGTGTTGTGGGTGTTAGCTCGGTGCGCACTGCCAGCGCCATTTTGAAAAAATTCACATTTGTGCGCAGTGTTGTAGGGTGCGATAACTGAAAGGCATCGCGCCGGATGCGTGTGATGGTGCAATGCGCTGCGCTTATTGCACCCTACTCGGTGTGCGGCGCTCCCCGTTAGGGGAGTGGGAGATACACAATCGGAGTCGTAGGGCGCGATAACTGGAAGGCATCGCGCCGGGTGCGCGCATCGGTGCAATGCGCTGCGCTTATTGCACCCTACGGTTTGAAGGTGGCTGTGTAGGGTGCGATAACTGAAAGGCATCGCACCGAACGCGCTCAGAACCCGTATAACCGCGCCGGGTTATCAACGAGCACTTGCTTGCGCACGGCTTCGTCTTGCACCCAGTTGCCGAGCAGGTCGCAGATGTCGCCGTCGTTGGGCATGGCGCCTTTGACCATGACGTGCGGCCAGTCGGAGCCCCACACCACTTGCTGCGGCGCGGCTTTGATGAGTTCGTGGGCGTAGACGTCGGTGTCGGCGTGCGGCATGGTTTGCAGCGAGATGCGGTAGGGGCCGGTGAGTTTGACCCAGGCCTTGCCGGCTTTCATCAAGCGCAGCAGTGCCTGAAAGCCGGGGTGCTCGATACCCTTGTCGGTTTTCATATAACCGAGGTGCCCGTAGACGGTCTCGACCGGAAAGCCGTCGAGCATGTTGTCGAGATCGGGGAACTCGTCAACATGGGCGAGAAACTCCATGTGCCAGCCGAAGGGTTTTACTTTGTGCGCGAGTTTTTTCAGCGCTTCCATCGGCAGCGTGCCGGGCTTGCGGTTGGGCACATCGACGATGTTGACGCGCACGCCGCGCACGCCGGCTTCATGCAGGCGTTTGATTTCGTTCTCGCTGATATCGTCGGCCACCACTGATACCCCCCGGAACGACGGGCCGGCGGTTTTCATGGCGGCCAGCATCGCGGCGTTATCGGTGCCGTATACCGAAGGCTGCACCAGCACCGCGCGCTCGACGCCCAGCGTTTTGAGCATGTGGCTATAAGCCGGCAACAGGCAATCGGGTGGCGTGTAAACGCGCTCGGAGAAATACGCGTATTGCGATTTCGGGCCGCAGATATGCGCGTGCGTGTCGGTGGCGCCGGCGGGCAGCGTGATGCGCGGTTTGCGCGGGGCGGGATCAGGGGCTGCACACAGCGGCGGTTCGGGGATGGCGCTCATGGATGGGCTTCCGGTGTGAGGTTGAAATCGACGTCGATTCTAGCAGCAGCACAGTGGCGCGTTTATTGCGACGCATGCGGGTGCGGACTATGATGCGGGCTCTTCCCCTCACTGCCTGTTTATTGCCTTGCCACCTGTCAAATTTTTGCGCGTTTTGTATCGTCATGCCACTGCTTGGAGTGCGGCGCGGTGGGTGTGCGCATTGTTCACGGTATTCGTATTATTGCCGTCGATCGATGCATCGGCGCAGGGCTGGAAGCCGGTCAAGACAGTGGAATTTCTGGTCGGTTCGGGCGCGGGCGGCGGCAACGACAAGACCGCGCGCACCATGCAGCGCATCTGGCAGGGAAGCGGCGCGTTGCAGAACATCGCCGTCGTCAACAAGGTGGGCGGCGGCGGTGCGGTGGCTTATGCCTATGTCGCGCAGCATGCCGGTGATGCGCATTATCTTGGGGTGGTCCGCAAAGCGTTTTTGACCAATCACATTCTCGGCCGCAGTCCGTTCAATTACACCGATATGACCGTGCTGGGCATCGTTGGCGACGAAGTGATGGCGCTGGCGGTGCGTGCCGATTCGCCGATCCGCACGCTGAAGGATTTGCTCGAACGCCTCAAGCTTGATCCGCAGTCGGTTAGCGTTTCACTTGGCAGCGCACGTGGATCGACGCCGCATTTCACCTACGCGCTGGTGGCGAAGAGCGCCGGGATTGATTCGCGCAAACTCAAGGTGGTGACGTTTGGCGGTGCGGCCGAGTCGGTGACTAATCTGCTGGGTGGTCACATCGATATGACGGTCGGCTCGGTGGACAACATGATTCCGCATTTGCGTAGCGGCGCGGTGCGCATACTCGGCATCTCCGGTGCGCAGCGTTCAGCTTCGCTGCCGGAGCTGCCGACATTGAAAGAGCAGGGCATCGACGTGGTGCAGGGCGGCTGGCTTGCGGTGATGGCGCCAAAGAGGTTGAGTGAGGAACAGATTGCCTATTGGGAAAGCATGCTCGAACGCGCGGTTGCGCACGCAGACTGGAAGCGTCTGCTTGAGGCCGACGCACTCGAGCCAATGTTCTTGAAGGGGCAGGCGGCACGCGACTATCTGAAAAAAGATTACGAGCTCTCGCGCAGTCTGCTGGGCGAGATTGGCATGGTTAAATAGCAGACGTTTCAAACAAGGAGCAGGTTAATGGCAGCGAAGAAAAAAACGGCGGTCTCCCCGCTGATGACGAAACTCTCAACCTATATCGCCGGCGCGGTGAAGAAATCGCCGCCCAAGCATGTGGTTGAAAAAACCAAACACCATATTCTCGATACGCTGGCGGCGATGGTCTCGGGTGCAAAGTTAAAGCCCGGCCGCATCACGTTGTCGTATGCGAAAACCCTCGGTGGCAAACCCGAGGCGCTGGTGGTTGGCACCAAACTGTTGACCAGCAGTGTCAACGCCGCTTTGATCAACGCCATGCTCGCGCATGCCGACGAAACCGATGATTCGCACGCGCCGTCGTGGTGTCATCCGGGTTGCGCCATCGTCGCTTCATCAATGGCGATGGGTGAGCGCGAACGCAGCAACGGCACGGATTTTCTGCGTGCCGTAACGCTTGGTTACGACATCGGCACGCGGCTCAACATCTCGTTGAACCCGGTGGATTTCCGTAAGCTCGGTCACATGACGCATTGCTTCGGCCCGACCTTCGGTGCGGCGGCGGCGAGTGCGGCGCTGGCAAAGTTGAATTCCGATCAGGTGCGCCATGTGTTGTCATATACGGCGCAGCAGACCGGCGGCTTGTCGACCTACATGCGCGACCTTGATCACATCGAGAAGGCATTTGACTTTGGCGGCATGGCGGCGCGTAACGGCATGTCGGCCACCACCATGGTGGCAGCGGGCTGCACCGGCGTTGAAGACGTGTTCTCGGGTGAGCGCAATTTCTATCACGCGTTTGACGAATCGCGTCGCATGAATGGCATCAAGCCCGATCCGCAGGTGTTGATCCGCGGGCTCGGCAGCAATTTTGAAATTATGCGCACCAACATCAAGCGCTGGACGGTGGGTTCGCCGATTCAGGCGCCGCTCGATTCGCTGCTGGAATTGATTCGCCAGCACAACATCAAGGAAGCCGATGTCGAGAAAATGATCGTGCGTGTGTCGACTACCGGTGCGAACACCGTGAACAACCGCGAGATGCCCGACATCTGCATGCAATACATGTGTGCGGTGATGCTGCTCGATGGCACCGCCACCTTTATTTCGGCGCATGATGAAAAGCGCATGACGAATCCGAAAGTCATGAAGGTGCGCGCGAAGATCCAGCTCATTGGTGACGCTTACCTGCAGAGCCTGGTGCCGGAGCGGCATGGCATCGTTGAAATCAAGTTGAAAGACGGCCGCACGGTCAAACACCACACCAAGGGTGTGCGTGGCACCGCGCAAAACCCGATGACCACGCCCGAGGTGGATGAGAAATGTTATGACCTGATGGCGCCGGTGCTCGGCAAGGCGCGCGCGCGCAAGCTGTGCGACACCATCTGGAACATCGAGAAGGTGAAGGACGTGCGCGCCTTGCGGCCTTTGCTGCGGTCTTGAACTTGAAATTCGCAGGAGCGTGAAATGAAAATCGGATTTGTTGGTTTGGGTGACATGGGTTTGGGCATCGTGCCGCGTTTGCTCGCCGCCGGTCATAGCGTCACCGGCTGGAACCGTACCAGGAGCAAGGCCGAGCCCTTGCAAAAGCTTGGCATGGCATGGGCGGATACCCCGCGTGAAGTCGCCGCACAGTCAGAGGTGGTGTTTTCGATCGTCACTGATTCGGCGGCGGTGCAAGCGGTCGCCCTCGGTGACGACGGCATCATCGCGGGGCTCAAAAAGGGCGACATCTATCTCGACATGAGCACCATCGCGCCGGATGCGAGTCGTGCGGTATCGGCGGAGTTTGCCAAGGCCGGTTTGCTGATGCTCGATGCGCCGATTTCCGGTAGCACGGTGACGCTGGCCGAGGGCAAGGCGTCGATCATGGTCGGCGGTGATCGTTCCGCCTATGAATGTGTGGAACCGGTGTTGCTGGCGATCGGGCCCAAGGTCATGTACATCGGCGGCAGCGGGCTCGCCGTGCAGTTGAAGCTGGCGATCAATCTGGTGCTGATGGTTGAAGTGATTGCCTTTGGTGAAGGCGTGGCGCTCGCCGAGAAGGGCGGCGTGCCGCGTGAAGTGGCGGTCGATGCGATGTTAAAGAGCGTGGTGGCCTCACCGGTGCTTGGTTATCGCGGGCCGTTTATTCTCGAAGGCAAAATGCCGGCGGTGCCGCTGGCGGATGTGAAGCTGCAACAGAAGGACATGTCGCTGGTGCTGGAGCTCGGGCGTAAAATGGAAATTCCAGTGCCGCTGGCCGCCGCCGCCAATGAAATGATGAATGCGTGTCGCGGCCTCGGGCTGGGACATCATGATTTTGTGATTGCACACGAGGCGTATCGCCGACTCGGAGGAATGTCGAAATGAAACCTGATCAATACACGCAACTCAAGCCGTTTCAAACCAATCTGAAGGACGTGCCGAAGGTTGGCGGGCTCGCCGAGAAGGATGGCTGGGTCAATATGCAGGTGCAGTTCCTGATCGACCAGAAGACCGCCAACTCCGACCAGCTGCTGGTCGGCTGGACGGTGTTGCCGCCGGGCGCGCAACACGATCGTCATCGTCACTTCAACTGCGATGAATTCTGGATTGTCGTCAAAGGGCGTGGCGTGATGTACACCGAGGACGGCGAGAAACCGTCGGGCGAGGGCGACGTGGTGTTGACGCCGCGCGGCCACTGGCACGGCTTCAAGAACAACTCCGACGAGGATGTCGTGCTGGTCTGGGGTTGGAGTGGCGCCGGTTCGCTGGAGGCGGCCGGTTACGAATCCATCGAAGGTGGACGCACGCATTGAGCGGGCCGGTGTGACGCGTATGAAACTGACTATCGATGATCCGCGGATCTTGCGCGGCATGGCCTTGCAGCTGGGCCGTCGTCGCGACCGTTTGAATGCGGGGCAACGCCCCCTCGGTTGGAAGGTTGGCTTTGGTGCGCCGGCGGCCTTGCAGAGGTTTGGCATCAGCGCACCGCTGGTGGGTTTTTTAACCGACCAGGCGCTGGTGGCGCCGGGCGTGAGGATCTCGCTCGCTGACTGGAAGAAGCCGGTGGTCGAGCCGGAGGTGGCGGTGTTTATTGGCCGCAATCTCTCGGCCGGTGCGGATCGCGATACCGTGCGCGCGGCGATTGCCGGTCTCGGGCCGGCGTTGGAACTCGCCGATCTGGATCGGCCGCCCGAAGATGTGGAACAAATCCTCGCCGGCAATATTTATCAGCGTGGCATCGTGCTCGGGCCGTGCGACGTCTCGCGTGCAGGCGGCGTGGTTGAAGGCTTGAGCGGGCACATCACGCGCAACGGCGCGGCGTTTGCCGAGACCAGCGATCCGCAGGCCCTGACGGGTGAGCTCATTGGCATCGTCGCGCACGTTGCCGATACGCTGGCCAGTTTTGGTGAGACACTGCGCGCCGGGCAGATCATTATCACCGGCTCCATCGTGCCGCCGCTGTGGGCCGAAGCCGGTGAAGAAATCGAATACAAACTTGATCCGATCGGTAGCGTATCGGTGCGCTTTTCGGCATAAAGTGTGGCGTGCCGGTGCAGCGTTTCAGGCAGGCTTTGCGTGACGGTGGTGCCTTGATCGCGTCGATCGTGGCGGTCAAGGTGGTGGTGATAACTTTGGGTTTCCTTGTGTGGTGGATGTTTATCAAGAGGGGATTGCTATGGCTGGTTTACAGCGTGTGTTTGCAAATCGAGGTTGCCGCGTGAATTCGTTCGCGTTGTGCGCAGGCGGGTTGGTGCTGAGCTTGCTGGCTGGCGCGACACTGGCGCAACAGGCGTCGTTTCCGAACCGTCCGGTGCGCATGTTGACCACCGTCTCTGCGGGCAGCGCGGTTGATACGCTGGGGCGCATCGTCGGGCAGAAATTATCCGAGGCGTGGAAACAGCAGATCGTCATCGACAACCGGCCGAGTGCGGGCGGCATCGTCGCCTCGCAAATTCTGGTCGATGCGACGCCCGACGGTCACACGCTGATGATTCAATCGATCGGTCATGCCTCGAACGCATCGCTCTATAGCAAGCTGCCCTACGACACCTTGCGCGATTTCGCCGGTGTCAGCATGGTTGCTGACGTACCCAATGTGTTGCTGGTCACGCCGTCACTGAATCTCAAATCGGTGAAGGACCTGATCGAGCTCGCTCGTTCCAAGCCAGGGCAGATCAACTTTGCCTCGGCCGGTATTGGCAGCGGCACGCACATGAATGGCGAGCAGTTCAAGCTCGCCACCAAACTCGACATCGTGCACATCCCGTACAAAGGTACGCCCGAGGCGATCAACGACACCATGTCGGGGCGTGTGCAGTTTTTCTTCTCGCCGATTACCGCTGCCGTGCCGCTGGTGAAAGCGGGCAAGATCACTGCGCTGGCGGTGAGCACACTGAACCGCTCGCCGGTGTTGCCGGATGTGGCGACGGTGGCCGAGTCCGGTGTGCCCGGTTTTGAATTTAATCTGTGGATCGGCGTGCTGGCACCAGCTCAAATCCCCAAGGCGCTGAAGGAATCGATAGCTGCTGAATTCGCCCGCGTGCTGGCCTTGCCCGACGTGAAAGAGCGCATGCAAGGGTTAGGTGCGGTACCGCATGCGCTAGCCACCGATAAATTCGACGCTTTCATCCGCGCCGAAGTCGAAAAGCTGGCGGCGGTGATCAAGGCCTCCGGCGCACGCGCTAACTAGTTTTTTGCGCTTGGCTAAAAACGGCGGCCTGCGGGTCGCCGTTTTTTATTGGCGCGGGGTTTTGCGCGGGCGACTTCTTGAGCGGTGATATGGCCGAACGCTTTGTGCGCCATACCGTGTCATCGGCGTTACGTCTGCAAGCGATCCTTGTTATTCTATGGTTTACGGCGCAGCAGAAAAGACGCCGATGAAAGGTCTGTTTTGTGAGGAATCGTGGTGGGTAAACCCGTAGAAAAATCCGTATTGCTATTGATGGTCACCGCGTTGAGCGTGGCGCTCTCTGGCGTTGCCGCCGCGCAGACCTACCCCGTGAAACCGATCCGCTGGTTGACGGGCGGCGGACCGGACGCCATGGCACGCATACTCGGCCAGCGCTTTAGCGAGGCCTGGGGCCAGCAGGTTGTGGTCGAGGAGCGCGGGGGCGGCGGCGGCATGTTGTCGGCCGAGGTGGTGGCGCGTGCGGCGCCCGATGGCTATACGCTGTTGCTGGCCACCGGCACGCACACCATTAGTCCGAATTTCTTCAAGCTCTCGTATGACATGGTGCGCGACTTCACGCCGGTGACGCTGATCGCAACGATTCCGTTTGTGCTGACCGCGCATCCATCATTGCCGGTCAAGACCGTCGGCGAATTGATCGCGCTGGCGAAGGCGCGGCCGGCGGAATTGAATTACACCTCGGGTGGCAACGGCTCGCCGGGGCATCTGATCGCCGAGATGTTCAAGACCATGACTGGCGTCAATATCGTGCATGTGCCCTACAAGACGGTGGCGCAGGGCGTGACCGGTTTGATCGCCGGCCAGGCGCAGATGATGTTCACGGTCGGGCCTTCGGCGGTGCCGCAGATACAGTCGGGGCGCATCCGCGGGATCGCCGTCACCACGCTCAAACGCAGTAAATCGCTGCCGGATCTGCCGACGGTGGCGGAATCGGGCTTGCCCGGCTTTGAAGCGCCGGCGTGGAATGGTGTGCTGGTGCCGACCGGCACGCCGCCTGCCATCATCAACAAGCTGCACGCCGAGATTATGAAGAACCTCAAGCAACAGGATTTCCTCGACAAGATCACCGTGCTTGGCTTTGAACCGGTGGGCAGCACGCCGGCCGAGTTTGGCGA
>CAMDSO010000140.1 GCA_945906935.1 Bordetella parapertussis | reverse complement strand
GCGTGCGCGTTGGCAAGCGTGAGGTTTTCGTAGATCGTGCCAGAGAAAAGAATGGTTTCCTGCGGCACCACGCCGTAATGCTGGCGTAGTTCGTTTGCTGAAAAATGCCGGATGTCGCGGTCGTCGATTAGAATCGCGCCATCAGAGGGCAGGTAGAAACCCTGCATCAGCTTGGCGAGCGTGCTCTTGCCGGAGCCTGACGGCCCCATCAGCGCGATGCACCTGCCCGGCTCGATGGCGAAGTTCAGGTCGCGGTATAGAAACGGCAGGTTCTCGGCGTAGCGGAAGCTCAGCCCCTTGATCTCGA
This sequence comes from Bordetella parapertussis, assembly GCA_945906935.1. Taxonomy (GTDB): domain Bacteria; phylum Pseudomonadota; class Gammaproteobacteria; order Burkholderiales; family SG8-41; genus PALSA-1004. The sequence continues at coordinate 9,825 of CAMDSO010000140.1, read as the reverse complement.
GTTTGCATTTACCGCCGCCTTCGCGCGCAGGCACCATCGAATACGGTTCGGCTGGCGCGTTCATGACGTCGCCGATGCGCTTCACGGCAATGCTGGCGTTCTGGAATTCCTGCCACAGACCCACCATCCTCAGCATGGGCCCCGACAGACGGCTGGCGAACATCTGGAAGGCGACCAGCATGCCGATGGTCATGTCGGTGGAGTTCATGACGATCCACGCGCCCACGCACAACACGGTGAGCGTCAATAATTGCTCGAGCATGTTGGCGACCGCGTTGGTGGTGTTGGCGATCTGGCGGGTGTTGAAACTCGCGGCGAGATACGACGAGAGGTAGTCGCCGAACTTCTTCGACAGTTGCGGCTCCATCTGCAGTGATTTCACGGTTTCCATGCCCGACACGTATTCAGTGAGGAAGGCCTGATTACGTGCGCCGAGCAGAAACTGCGTGTTGAGCCGCTCGCGCAGCAGCGGTGTCGACAAAAAACTGATGGCCGCAATGCACAGCAGAATCGCCAGCACCAGCAGCGTCAAGAGCCAGCTGTAATAAAACATCACGCCGAGAAAGATGAACAGAAACGGGATGTCGAGGCACAGCGTCACCGCAGCACCACTGATGAACTCGCGGATGGTTTCAACGCCATGCACACGCGCGATCAATACGCCGGTGGGCCGGCTTTCGAAAAAACGCGGCGGCAGTCTGAACAACTGCTCGAACACCTGCAACCCAAGCACGGCGTCGATGCGATTACCCGTATGCAGCACGAGGTATTGCCGCACCCAGGTCATCACCGTGGTGAATACCATGAACACCAGGAGCCCGATGGCGATCACCCACAGCGTGCTGGCGGTGTGGTGCACGATCACCTTGTCAATGATGATTTGCGTGAATACCGGCGTCGCCAGCGCCATCAACTGAATGGCCAGCGAGGCGAGCAGCACATCGCGCCAGATCTTTTTGTGTTTGAGCAGTTCGGGAATGAACCAGCTGAAGCCAAATTCTTTTTTCTCATGCAGCAGCGGGTCGCCTTCGACGGCGGCCTTTGATTCGGCCTGGAACAGAATGACTTGGCCCGAGTAGCGGGCTGCGAAATCGGCGACATCGGTTTCGGCAGGTGTTTTGCTGGTTTCGTCGAAGAGCAGGACGCGGCTGTCGTCGGCTTTGAGGATGAGGGCGAGGTGGTAGTGTGATGGGCTTGGTGCTTCCTCACCCTCACCCCTGCCCTCTCCCATCGAGGGAGAGGGAGAAACCGGGTCAATGGCAGCGGCACCTGTGCTTGGTGACGCGGGTTCTGGGTTTGGTGACGCGGCACCTGTGCTTGGTGACGCTGGTTCTGGGTTTGCGGTCGAGTGTGATGGTTTAAGAACGGCAATGCATGGCAGTGGCAGCGCGCGCAGCTCTGTAATGCCCGCTAGCCTGAGGCCCGCCTTGAGTCCCAGCGATTGCGCGGCCAGTTGCATCGCTGCAAAGTCATACGGTGGTGGGATCTGCTGCAGAACCAGCGGCGCTGCAAACGGAATGCGCTGAATATGACACATGCCCTGCAAACCCCACAGGAATGTAGCCGTCCCGAACGTCAAATCGCTTGCGGTCAACGCGCGCCCCCCGAGCAAAATTACAAGCCGTCTGGTGCGTTCACTTTTGCGCCCGGGATAACTGTGTCTGGCGTCCGGTTTATAGACTGGCTGCGCGGCAGTGACTGGCGGGGCAACGGTAACAAAACGATTGGGAATTTACAAATCTAAAAATTAGTTATGTTTTATATAAATTAGAATTTCTCTTTATAAACAATATTTTGAATACGCCTAAACCATGTAACCTAGGCCGTAATATTTGCTTTTTCTTAAACGCCCCCCCCATAAACTGCCGAACGAGTTGCCATCCGCGCAACTCGCAACGTCTGGGGCCTTTGCCGTATTAACCGGCGTTAGCGTCCACCCGATTGCTATAATTTCCCCCGCCTGCAACTCGAGTGGCAACGCCTCACACTACCGACCTTGTTGTTGTGCGCGCCTGATTTCCACAACCACCACGATTGAACACCATGCCAGTGTCCACCCATTTTTGCCGCCTCACCCAACCCGGCCTGCTGCGCTTTACCGGTGCCGACGCACAAGTTTTTCTGCAGGGCCAGTTAAGTTGTGATGTCGCCGCGTTGCAGCCGTTGCAGGCCACTTATGGCAGTTACAACACGTCCAAAGGCCGCATGCTGGCGAGTTTTTTGATGTGGCGCGTCGGCGCGGACTATTTCATGCAGTTACCGCGTTCGTTGTGCGAGCCGATCCGCAAGCGCTTGTCGATGTATGTGCTGCGCTCCAAGGTGCAAGTTACCGAGGCTAGCGAGGCGTATGCACCGTTCGGCCTCTGCGGCGAGCACATCGACGCCGCATTGCGAAGCGCGGGCCTGCCTGTGACCACTACGCCGCTCAAGCTCATCGAGTCCGGAGACGCCTTGCTGCTGCGGCTGGATGCGGGACGCTGCCTGATTCTCGCTGCCGTCGAACACGCGGACCCGCTCAAAACCGCACTCGCCACCGCAGCCACGCTGGCGGCGGAAGCCGTCTGGGATCTGGCGACCATACATGCCGGCATTCCCATCATCACCGCCGCCACGCAAGAAGCGTTCGTGCCGCAAATGGCGAATCTCGATCGCATCGGCGGCGTGAGCTTCAGCAAAGGTTGTTATCCGGGCCAGGAAATCGTCGCCCGCATGCATTATTTGGGTAAATTGAAACAGCGCATGGTGCTGGCGCACGTTGAGACGGACAGTGCGCCCCAGCCTGGCCAGAAACTCTACAGCAGCGACCTCGACGGCCAATCCAGCGGCGCCATCGTCAATGCCGCGCCAGCTGCAACAGGGGGTTTTGACGTGCTGGCAGTGGTTCACACTTCCAGCTTGGGCGCGGTTGCCGTAAAATTAGATTCTGTCGAGGGGCCTGAGCTGCACCTGCTAACACTGCCCTACCCCTTGGGAACGAATACCCCGTCATAGCATAAAAATTAATAAATTCATTGCTTTACGGTCATTTTTCACAATCCACGATGCCAATCAAAATACCATGTGCCTGATTTTATTTGCCCATAAGGTTCATCCTGATTATCCGCTGGTGCTCGCCGCCAACCGCGACGAGACGTATGCGCGCCCAACCCAGCCGGCGGCCTTCTGGCGCGATCACACCAACGTCTATGCCGGCCGCGACCTTGAACAGGGCGGCACCTGGCTGGGTATCGCGCGCAGCGGGCGCATCTCCGCCATCACCAATTACCGCGATGGCACGGGTGTTAAAACCTCCCAGCGCACGCGTGGCGAACTGGTCAGCAATTATTTACGTAGCGCGCAAGGGCCGGCCGAATACGCTAACCGCATGCGGCGCGACGGCCATAACTACAACGGCTTTAACCTGCTCATCGGCGATGTCGACGAGCTGTTCTACGTCTCCAACCGCACCGCCAATGTGACCGCGGTGGCCCCCGGCGTGCACGGCCTGAGCAACAGTCTGCTCAACACGCCGTGGCCCAAGGTCACGCAGGGCTGCGCGGCGATGACGCAGGTGATGCACCTCAAATCGCAAGACCTCGTCGACGCCCTGTTCAAGGTGCTCGGCGACCGCACCACCGCCACCGACAAAAATCTGCCTGATACTGGCGTCGGCCTGCAGCGCGAACGACTTTTGTCATCTGCGTTTATCGCCACGCCCACCTATGGCACCCGCGCTTCCTCCGTGGTGCTGATCAACAATCACGGCCAGGTCGTGTTTGTTGAACGCAGTTTTGGCGAGCGCGGCAAACCCGTTTCATCGGTGACCGGCCGCTTTTCGCTGGAAAGCGCTCCCGCCTCCGCGGCGGCCTAGCAGTATGCGGCCGGGCGCGCGGGGTGGCCTGCGGCTGACGGCGTTCATGTTCTGCTGTGCCGGCGCCCTCGCGCAAAACTATCCCGCCAAACCGATCCGTTACATCATCCCCAGCACCGGCGGCACCGAGGTCATTGCGCGACTGGTGGCACAAGGGATGGGCCAACACCTCGGCCAGCAGATCGTGGTCGATCCGCGCACCGGCGCCAACGGCAACCTCGGCGCCGAAATCGCCGCCAAAGCGCCGGCTGACGGTTACACGCTCTTGCAGATCACCCAGTCGCACACCTTCAACACCAGTTATTTCAAAAAACTCGCCTTCGATCTGGTGCAGGATTTCACCCCCATCACGCTCACCGATATGTCGCCGATGATTGTTGTTGTGCACCCTTCGTTCCCGGCGAAAACCGTGGCGGATCTCGTGCGCGTCGCGAAAGCCAAACCCGGCGCGGTTTTTTACGGCTCGGCGGGCGTCGGCACCTCGACCTATCTTGCCGCCGAGCTCTTCAAGGCAAGCGCAAATATCAATCTCACCGAAGTGCCCTACCGTGGCGGCGCACCTTCGTTGACCGCGGTGATTGCGGGCGAAGTGCCGGTGTATTTTTCACCAGTCGCCACCGGCGTGCCGCTGGTGCAACAGGGGCGTCTACGCGCACTCGCGGTGTCCACCTTAAAACGCCTGCCGGCCTACCCGGAGATCCCGACCGTTGCCGAGTCCGGCTATCCGGGCTTTGAAGCCAGCAACTGGCACGGGCTGGTGGCGCCGGCGAAGACTCCACCCGAGATCATCGCCACGCTGAACGCGGCCGTAGTTAGCGGACTTAAACGCCCGGAGATCGCCAGCCGTGTGCGCGAACTTGGCTACGCCATCGTCGCCGGCACGCCCGCCGAGTTCGCTGACTTCATCCGCACCGATATCGAAAAATGGCGCCGCATCGTGCAAGACAAAAACCTCAGCGCCGAATAACACACTCGAAAGTACAGACCGATGAGCGGACCCCGCAGCATCATGACCGTCCCTGCCAATCGCGAGGACATGCTGACCAAAGCGCCGGCGTATGGCGCCGACGCGCTGATTTTTGATCTGGAAGATTCCGTGCCGCTGGCCGACAAGCCACGCGCTCGCGCCCTGGCTGCCGAGTACATCGGCAAACACAAGGCCCTCACCCACATTTACGTGCGTGTCAACGCCTGGGATACCGGCATCACCGCCGATGACATCGCCGCCATCGCGGTCGACGGATTGGTCGGCATCAAACTGCCGAAGACTGAATCGGCCGCCATGATCGAGGCCGTCGATGCGCTACTCACCGCCGCTGAAGAACGGCAAGGCCTGCCCGCCGGCCGCATCGGCATCGAGGTCGGTCTGGAGTCGGCCAAGGGCATCTGGTTTGCTTATGAAATTCTGTCCGCCTCACCCCGCGTGCATTCGGTGATGATCGGCACCGCGCAGGATGGCGATTTGCAAACCGATCTCGGCTATACCTGGACCGCAGAAGGCGACGAGGTGCTCTATGCACGCTCACGCGTGATGCTCGCCGCCCGCGCTGCCGGCGTTGAACACGTGCTCGACGGCGCCTATTCGAACGTGCGTGACGCCGAGGGTCTGCGCATTTGTTGCGAGGCTGCGCGCAAACTGGGCTATCGCGGCAAATCGGTGATTCATCCGAATCAAATCGAAACCGTGAACCGCATTTTTGCGCCGACCGCCGTCGAGATTGCCTACTATCAACGCGTCATCATCGCCTTCGATGAAGCCGTCGCTCGCGGCTCGGCAGCCACCACGGTTGACGGCAAACTGGTCGACTATGCAATGGTTGGTATGGCCAAACGTGTGCTGGCGTGGGCTGCACAACTGGCCGATTAGAGATGCCGCACCGACACCCGCACGCCTTCTTTGCCGCAGTGTTATTGGGCCTGGCCTTCCCCGCTGCTGTGCTGGCCCAGGCGTATCCGTCGCGCGTATTGCGTTATGTGGTGCCGACACCGCCGGGCAGTGGCGCGGACGTGATCGGGCGCATCACCGAGAGCGGACTCGCTGCGGCGTTGGGTCAGCAAGTCATCATCGACAATCGCGGTGGTGGTGGCAACAACATCGGCGCCGAGTTCGCCGCCAAAGCGGCCCCTGACGGCTACACCCTGTTTCAGGGCAGCCTGACGCACGCCGTCAATGTCACGCTGTATCGCAAACTTGCTTATGATCTGGTGAATGATTTCACGCTGGTGATACAACTGGCCTCCTCGCCCTATATCGTCATCACGCATCCGTCGTTGCCGGTTAAATCGATCACCGATCTGGTGCGACTGGCCAAGGCGCGCCCCGGCGCGATTAACTATGCCTCGGCCGGCACCGGCACCTCGACTTATCTGGCCGCCGAACTCCTGAAAGAACAGGCCGCGATCAATCTGCTGCATGTGCCCTATCGCGGCGGCAACGAAGCGATGACCTCCGTCATGTCGGGTGAAACCTCGGTGTATTTTTCGCCGCTGGCGATCACGCTGCCGTTCTTGAAAGACAACCGTTTGCGTGCGCTGGCGGTGACCACAACAAAACGAATTTCCGTGGTGCCGCAATATCCAACAGTGGCCGAGGCCGGCTACGCGGATTATGTGGCCGGCAACTGGTTTGGCATCATGGTGCCCGCGAAGACAGCGAAAGAGATCGGCGTGACGTTGCACGAAGCCGCGCTGAAAGCGCTCGCCAATGCCGAGGTCGCCAAACGGCTGACCGATCTCGGTTACGTCATCGTCGGCGACCGGCCGGAAGAATTTGCCGCGCATGTGCGCAGTGAAATCGTCAAACTGGGCAAAATCATCCGCAAGGCCGGCTTGTCGGCCGATTGAAATCATCCATAACATTTGTAGTCAGGAGAGGACATTATGAGCGGACCCCGCAGCCTGTTGATCATGCCGGCCAATCGCGCCGATATGCTGGAAAAAGCCCCGGCCTACGGTGCCGATGCGCTGGTGTTCGATCTTGAAGATTCCGTGCCCATCGCTGAAAAACCACGTGCCCGCGAACTCGCCCGCCAGTACATCGGGCAACACAAGGCGAACACCATCATTCATGTGCGCGTCAACGCGCTGCAAACCGGCATGCTCGAAGACGATCTGGAAGCGGTTGTGGTGGAAGGTCTGACCGCCATTCGTCTGCCAAAAACGGAATCCGCGGAAACCATCAAAACCGTCGACGCCCTGATTACCCAGCTTGAACAAAAGCGCGGCCTGCGTCCGGGTTCCGTGGGCATCGGCCCCAGCCTCGAATCGGCCAAGGGGGTCTGGTTCGCCTATGACATTCTCTCGGCCTCGTCGCGGATTACTTCGGTGACCTGCGGTACCGCGCAAGATGGCGATCTACAAACCGATCTTGGTTATACGTGGACGCCCGAGGGTGACGAGGTGCTCTATCTGCGCTCGCGCGTGTTGCTCGCCGCACGTGCCGCCGGCGTTGAGCACGTGCTGGACGGCTCCTATGCCAATATCCGTGATGCCGCCGGACTGGCCACCTGCTGCGCGGCCGCCCGCAAACTTGGTTATCGCGGCAAATCAGTGATCCACCCGAATCAAATTCAGGTGGTCAATGACATGTTCAAACCGACCGCTCTTGAACTCGATTATTACCGCCGTGTGATTGAAGCCTTCGATGCGGCGGTAGCGCGTAATTCAGCCGCCACCACGGTCGACGGCAAGCTCGTCGATTACGCGATGGTCGGCATGGCCCGACGCGTGCTGGCCTGGGCACAATCACAATCCGTTTGATCAACCGCGAAGAAACCCATGAACAAACCCACAACCGCCGCGCCAGCGGAAAACCTGCCGCTCTCCGGCCTCACTGTCATCGACTGCGGACAGGTGGTCTCCGGGCCGACCATCGCCATGATCCTCGGCGACTTCGGCGCCGAGGTCATCAAGGTTGAAAACCCCGAAGGCGGTGATCAAGGCCGCTATTTCGGACGCAATAAAAACGGCGTGCCGCTGACCTGGAAACAGCTCTCACGCAACAAGAAAACCATCACGCTGTCACTGAGCAAACCCGCCGGGCAAAAATTATTCTGCGATCTGATTCAAAAAACGCAGGCCGACATCCTGATCGAAAGTTTTCGCGCGGGGACTTTTGAGCGCTGGAATCTCGGCTATGAACGGCTGCGTGAATTAAGCCCGGGCCTCACCATGATCCGGGTGTCTGGCTTCGGTCAGACCGGTCCCTACAAAGACCGCCCCGGCTTCGGCACACTCGCCGAAGCCATGAGCGGCTTTGCACATGTCACGGGGCAGGCCGACGGGCCACCGACGCTGCCGTCGTTTCCGCTGGCCGACACCACCGCTGCGCTCTATGCCACGGTGGGCGCCTTGCTCTGCCTGTATCAACGTGATGCCAAAAAAAGCGGACGCGGCCAGTGCATCGACGTCGGGTTGGTTGAGTCGCTCTACACCATGCTGAGCGGACACGCCGTGGCTTACGATCAACTCGGCATCCCGGGCAAACGCACCGGCAACCGGACCTCCGGCTCGGCGCCGCGCAACACCTATCAAACCTGCGAAGGCCGCTGGATTGCGATTGCCGGCTCGACCCAGGCCATCACTGAGCGGCTGTTCCGCGAAATGGATCGCGCCGAACTCATCACCGACCCGCGCTTTGATACCAATCAGCATCGTCTGGCCAACGTCGATGCACTCGACGAAATCGTCGGCGCCTGGGTCGGTGCACTGCCGCGTGACGTATGCATCGCGCGACTGGTCAAGGCGGAAGTGGCGGTCGCTCCGGTGTCTGACTTCAAGGACCTCGCAGAAGACCCGCAAATGGTGGCGCGCAAGGTACTCGCAACTATTGACGACCCGGACCTCGGCACACTGCGCATGCCCGATGTCTTGCCACGCCTCTCAGACACGCCGGGCCGCATCCGCCATGCCGGTCTGCCGATGGCCGTGCACAACGAAGAAATTTATCGCGAGCGGCTGGGGTTGTCGGCGAGTGAGTTCGATCAACTCAAGGCTGACGGCATTATTTAGTCAGGCAGCACCAGACTCATCGCACGATGCGGGATGCCGGCGTCGGGATACACCTCACCCGCGGCAATAAAGCCGGCTTTTGCGTAAAAACCAAGGGCGTGAACCTGCGCACTCAGCGTCACGACGCGATGGCCGCGTTCACGCGCCACTTGCAACAACACTTGCAGGAGTGCCGCCCCCACTCCGTGGCCGCGCGCCTGCGGCAACACGGCCATGCGACCGATCACGCCGTCGGGCAACAAGCGCCCGCAGCCAATGGGCTGACCATCGGCGTCACGCGCCAGCACATGCCAACACTGCGCATCGACAAGATCATCCCATTCCAGCGACGGCGGCACCTTTTGTTCTTCGATAAAGACCCGCGTGCGCAGCGCACGCAACGCGTGCTGGTCGGCCAGCCAGCTAACGCGCATCACCGAAAACTCACAGGGTTTAGTCATGGCGGAGAATTATAATGGCGCCCTCACACCTGACTGGCCACACATGAAAAGTCTCTGGAACGCGGAGGAAGCCGCCCTCTTTCAAGGCGATCTCGGCCAGCGCGTCTATACCTCGCGCCTCTTGGGACGCGACAAATCACTGGTGCTGCACGGTGGCGGCAACACCTCGGTCAAAGCGAGCGTGCGCAATCTGGTCGGTGAAGACGAGCAGATTCTATTTGTTAAAGGCAGCGGCTGGGATCTCGAATTCATCGAAGAGGCCGGCTTTTCGCCTGTGCGCATGCCGCATCTGCTGAAGCTGGCGAAGCTAGAGTCGCTAAGCGACCCGCAGATGGTCAACGAACTGGTAACACAAATGACGCGCGCTTCCGCGCCTGCGCCCTCGGTCGAAACCATCCTGCACGCGTTGTTACCGCACAAGTTCGTCGATCACACGCACGCAGATGCCGTATTGGCAGTTACCAACACCGCCGATGGCGAACAACGGATCGCCGACATTTATGGCGAAAAGGTTGTCATCATTCC
>CAMDSO010000139.1 GCA_945906935.1 Bordetella parapertussis | reverse complement strand
ATGACGCGCAAGGCGGCGGCCATGTTCGATGCCGGCGTGCCCTGTGGTGCCGAGGCGAACATGGCCAAGCTGCTGGCGGCGGACGCCTCGTGGAATGCAGCCGAGGCTTGCATGCAGGCCTTCGGCGGCTTTGGTTTCGCGCGCGAATATGACATCGAACGCAAGTGGCGCGAGACGCGGTTGTTTCGCACCGCGCCGATTTCCACCAACATGGTGCTCGCCTATATCGGCCAGCATGTGCTCGGCATGCCGCGGTCTTACTAGACCCGCATTAGCCTGGCAGCGCAAAGGATAACAAGATGACAGAGCGTTTCAGGGACAAGGTGGTCATCGTCACCGGTGCCGCTCGCCGCTAGCCCATACAGCACAACACCAAGGGCAGCGCTGATTTTCAAGGGGAGGATAAAAGCACATGAATACCTATCGTCTGCAAGCATCCGGGTTTCGTAACACCCGCGGGGAGGCGCTGTCGGATACCACCGGCAGCATTCCACAATGGGGGACAACACCACGCCATCATTTTCTAGGGGTCCTGATTTCCGCTGCGATTTGGGGCGGTAACGCCCACGCCCAGATGAATCCAGCCGCCAACCCGGCACTGCCGAACAAAACGGTCACCATCATCGTGCCCAACGCCGCTGGCGGCCCCTCCGATCTGATTGCGCGACTGATCGCGCCAAGATTGAGCGAGACCCTGCGCCAGAATGTCATTGTCGATAACCGTGCGAGCAATAACGGCGTTGTCGCTGCAGAAATGGCGGCGCGTGCGGCCGCCGATGGCTCGGTCATCTTTGGTGGCAACTCCGGCACACAAGCCGTCAATGCCACGCTCTACCGCAAGCTGTCTTACGACCCGGTCCGCGACTTCGCGCCGATCACCGAGGCAATTTCGAGTGGGCTGGTTGCAGTCGCCAATCCACGCCTGCCCGTTGAGTCGATCAGGGAACTCATCGCTTACGCAAAAAATGCCCCTGGCAAAGTCAACTTTGCCATCGCCGGCGCAACCGGTGAAATCGCGGTCAATGTCTTCAAGAAACAGGCACAGATTGACGCGAATAACGTCAACTACAAAGGTGGCACCCCGGCCGTGTTTGCCGTGGTTTCAGGTGAAGCCCAGATCAACCTCGCCAATTATTCAACCGTTGCCCAGCTGGTCGAAGGCGGCAAACTGAAGATTATCGGCGTAACCGGCGCCCGCCGCGATCCGCTGCTGCCCAATGTGCTGACCTTTGCGGAAAATGGGCTCGAAAATTATGAAGTGGAAATCTGGTACGGATTTTTCGCCCCCGCCAAAACGCCGGAGGCAACGATACAGGCCTATCACCGCGAGATCGCGCGCATCGTCAACCTGCCGGATATTAAAACCCGCCTGGTTGCCGGCGGCTACGATATCGTCGCCAGCACGCCCGAGCAGTTAGCGGCCAAAGTCAAACGTGATCTTGCGCGGTATCGCAAGATCATCCTTGAGTCGGGAATGCAGATCGACTGATGAACCGCTACAGGCTCATCCTTTAAGCGCGCAGCGATTGTCCCGCGTCGATGCTGACTACCGTGGCACTGATATAGGAGGCGCGCGCCGAAGAAAGAAAAGCGACAAGGTCGGCGACTTCCTGGGGCTGACCCAGCCGTTTGAAGGGCAGTGTTTCGACCATCTTCGCCAACATCTCTTTCCAGCGCGCCCGGTCGCCCAGTTTGGCCGCGGCCATATCCATCATCACTTCATGCTGTCGTTCGGTTTCAATCCGGCCCGGATTGACGCCGACGACCCGCACGCCGTGGTCCACACTCTCGGCACCCAACGCCCGCGTGAAAGCCATGAGACCGGCATTGGCACTGCTGCCGGCAATATATTCAGGGCGGTTACGCTCGCCGGCGAGTCCAATCACGTTAACGATCACCCCCTGCCCGCGGCCACGCATGCCGGCATACACTTCGCGCGTCAGGTTGATATAACCAAACACCTTCAGATCCCAGGCGCGCCGCCATTGCGCATCATCAATCTGGTCGAGCCTTCCACCCGGAATGGCACCGGCGTTGTTGACCAGCACATCGACCCCGCGACAATCACGCCCCAATGCCATCACATCGGCTGTGACACCAAGGTCGCAGGGGTGACAGACGACCTCGACACCATACTGCGCAAGCAGTCTGGACCGCGCATCCTCCAGCGCTGTGGCACTGCGTGCTGCAATGTGAAGGCGACAGCCTTCCGCCGCGAATGCAGCGGCGCAGGCAAAGCCGATCCCCTTTGATGCGCCCGTGATAAGAACCGACTTGCCGCGAAGTTCAAGATCCATGAGTTTCCCTGCGTGTCATTGATGTTTTATTAATCGACAGAAGCGCCCGCGCTCAGTCGGCCCGTATACCCGCTGTCTTGACCAGTTTCGCAATGCGTTCGACATCATCACGTATGACCCGGCCAAACGCCTCCGGCGTGCTGGCCACCGGATCCCCTCCCTGCGCCACGATCGCCTGCCGCGCTTCCGGCATTTGCAAGATCGCGGTAATTTCGCGATGCAGCCGTGCAATCACCGCTTTGGGCGTCTTCGCCGGCGCGAGAAAACCGAACCAGATGCTGGCCTCATAACCGGGCAATCCGGACTCGGCGATCGTCGGCCAGTCGGGCGCCGATTCAGAGCGTTTCGTTCCCGTAATACCCAGCGCGCGCAAACGGCCACCGCGGACATGCGGTTGAATGACGAAAATATTAACGAAAGTCGACTGCACCTCGTTGCCGAGCGTGGCGATCACCGCCGGGCCGATCCCTTTGTAAACAATAGGGGTCATCTTGATGCCCGCCATCATCTTCAAAAGTTCCCCGGCCAGATGCGGCGGCCCTCCAGCACCCGCCGCGCCGTAATTCAGCTTGTCAGGGTTGGCTTTCGCATAAGCAATGAATTCCGGCACAGTATTCACCGGCAGCGAAGGATGCACCACCAGCACCAGCGGCGAAATCACCGCCTGCGTGATCGGTGCGAAATCATTGATGGTGTCGTAGTTAATCTTGTAGAGCGAAGGATTGGCGGCGTGGTTGCTGGTGGGCACCAGCAATGTATGTCCATCAGGGGTTGCCCGCGCCGCCAGTTCCGCCGCAAGAGTACCGGCGGCGGTGGGCCGGTTGTCGACGACGACCGTTTGCCCAAATCGATCGGATAAACGCGGCGCCACCAGGCGTGCAATCAGATCGGCACCGCCGCCAGGCGCAAAGGGGACGAGCAAGCGCACCGGCTTGGTCGGATAATCGGCTTCGGCATAAACATTCACCGTCGACAGAGATACCGCAGCGGCCAGCATGGATGTTGCGTAGCGCATGATCCGACTCTTCATCATCCCCTCCTGTAGTATTAAAACGAAGGCTTTTTCAACCGTCGACCGAATCGACTTCCTCTGTTTTATAGTCGGCCGGCATCACCACCTCGAGAATTTCAAGGTCTTCACTGCAGCCCAATTCACGATGGCGAATCAACGGCGGCTGGTGAGCACAGGAACCCGCTTCAAGACGCACCCTGCCCTGACCTTCGTATTCGAAATCGATCCAGCCCTTGATTACGTAAACGAATTGCAGGCTCGTATGGTGCCGATGCGGGGTCCCTTCTGGAAAGGGCACACCGGGAATCTTGCGCAAATGCCAGGCAATAACGCGCCCTTCGGTCGCCTCCTTGATGCCAAGGTAGCGGTACTCGAGATAAGGCCGCAGACCCGGTGCAAATTTCGTGTCTTTCAGATGTTTTACCGAATATCCCTTCGTCGTCATGACCTGCCTCCTGAGTGAAATACTGAATAAAAGAAACGCTGTTTAAAGCTGCGTTATTCGGGCTGGATACCGGCCGCCTTTACAACCTTGCCCCAGCGTTCAAGGTCGCTGCGCAGTTGTGCCGAAAATTCCTCTGCGCTATTGCCGATCGGCTCCGCGCCCAGACTCGCCAGACGTTCGCGCACCTCCGGCAAATTGATTGCTTTCATAATCTCCGCATGCAACCTAACGACAATCTCGCGTGGCGTCCTCGCCGGCGCGAGAAAGCCGTACCAAGAACCCGCCTCGAATGCTTCAAAACCCTGTTCGGCGAGCGTGGGAACGGCCGGTAGCAATGCCACCCGTTTGAGCGCCGAAACACCAAGCGGACGCAGGCGGCCGGCCTGCAGCTGGGGCGTGGCCGACAACAAGGAGTCGAACGCGAGCTGCACCTGCCCGGAGAGCATGTCCGGCATCGCATTGCCGCTACCCTTGTAGGGAACCTGCACCAGCTTGATGTTACCCATCAACATCAATAATTCCGTCGCCAGATGTGTTGCGCTGCCACGCCCCCATGAGGCGTATGCCAGCGGTTCAGGCCGTGACTTTGCAAGTGCAATCAACTGTGCCACCGAATTGACCGGCAGTGTGGGATGCACCACCAGCACAAATGCGCTGTTGGCAACGTTACTGACGGGTGCAAAGTCTTTCAGCGAGTCGTACGGCAGCTTGCTGTAGAGCAGAGGGTTATTCGCCAACGGGCCGGTGGTTCCAAGCAGCAATGTATAACCATCAGCGGGCGACTTGGCAACGATTTCAGTGCCGATGATATTGGCTGCACCGGGCCGGTTGTCGACGACAAAAGTCTGGCCCAGACTTTTTCCGAGCGGCGGCGCAAATATCCGCGCCACAATATCAGCCCCGCCACCTGCGGCCGCCGGCACAATGATACGCACCAGTTTATTCGGATAGGCTGCGGTCTCCTGCGCGTGCAAGCTGTTGCCAAGGAGCAGCGCAGCAAGACAGCCCCCCGCCAGCCGCGGAATTACGGCGGACGCGGCAATCCAAACACGATTCATCAAAAGCACAACCAGACCAAACCGGTTGCAACGCAACGATATTGTCATGACTCCTCCAGCGGTTATTTTTTCGCCAGTGTAGGATGTGCAATGCCGCCTGACAACCTTAAAGTTTGGATCGCAGGCGGTTCGCGCGCCGCGCATTCCCGTCCTGCCGACAACACAGTGCCTGTAGAATGGAAGAAAAACCAGCAATCGCAGGCAACAACACCCTCCGCACCCGGCGGTGTTAGCCTGCATAAAAATGAGCGGGAACAATCATGTCGGATAATGCTTTTGTCTGGGAGGCCTCGCCAGACGTTCTGAACGCGACCACACTCAGCAGATTTTTGCGCGAACACCAGTTGGCAGACTTCGACGCGTTACTACAAAAAGCCGATGCCGAACCACACTGGTTCTGGGATGCACTGCTGCGTTTTTTCGACGTACGTTTTTCGCGCCCCTATACGCAAATACTCAACACCAGCGGCGGCATTGCCTGGCCGCAATGGTGTGTCGGCGGCGAAACCAATCTGGTCTTGAATTGCCTCGACCGTCATCGCGACACCCCGACGTGGCAAAAGACCGCGATCATCTGGGAAGGTGAGAACGGCATGCAGCGCCGCTGGAGTTACGCCGAGCTCGATAGCGAAACCGCACGACTCGCAGGCGCCCTGCGCGAACTCGGGCTCGGACGCGGTGATGTGGTGGCAATTTACATGCCGATGCTGCCCGAGATTGCAGCGGCTTACTTTGCGATCGCCAAGATCGGTGCCATTGCCATGCCGCTGTTCTCCGGCTTCGGACCGCAACCCATTCTGGACCGACTCGTCGACAGCTCAGCCAAGGCGGTCATTACTGTCGATGGCGGCTGGCGGCGCGGCAAATGCGTGGCCATGAAATCAGTGCTCGACAACGCCGCCTTACACGCGCCCGCCCTCAAGCATATCGTTGTCCTGCAGCAAGTCGGGCAGGAGACACCGATGCAAAGCGGCCGCGATGTCTGGTGGTCTGACATCGTGCAGTCGCAACCGTCGGCTGCGCCCACTGAAATGATGCCGGCCGATGCGCCGGTGATGCTGATGTATACCTCCGGCACCACCGGGCGCGCCAAAGGAACCATCCACACCCACTGCGGAGTGATCGGCAAGAATCTGCTCGACGTCGGCCTCTGTCTCGACCTCAAAGCCGATGACCGCCTGATGTGGCTCAGCGATTTTGGCTGGGCCGCGGGTACTAAAATCGTAGTCAGCGCGCCGATGCTGGGCGCGACACTGGTGCTCGCCGAAGGCACCCCCGACTACCCGGATCCGGGACGCCAGTGGCGTCTGGTCGAAACACACGGCGTCACCTTGTGCGGCACGGTGCCCACCGCAGTCCGTCAAATGATGCGCCAGCCACTCGATGTAGTGCGGCGCCATGACCTGTCGTCCTTGCGCGCAACGGTCAGTGCCGGCGAACCCTGGAACGAAGACGCGTGGCGGTGGTTTTTCGAACATGTCTGCGGCCGTCGCATACCGATCCTGAACTACGGCGGCGGCACCGAATGCGGTGGCGCAATCCTGATTGGTACGTTTCATCGCCCGCTCAAACCCTGTGCCTTTGGCAGCGCTGTACCCGGCGTTGGTGCCGACGTCGTCGATGGCCAGGGCAGGACCTGCCCGCCAGGCCAAATGGGCGAGCTGGTCATGCGCCAGCCCTCGATGGGACTGACGCGCGGACTTTGGCAGGACCCGCAGCGTTACGTTGAAAATTATTGGCAACAAATTCCAGGTGTCTGGGTGCAAGGCGATCTGGCCCGACGCGACGCTGACGGTTTGTGGTACATGCTCGGCCGCTCCGACGACACGATCAAGATCGCCGGCAAACGCACCGGCCCCGCGGAAATTGAATCAGTGTTAATGGAATCCAAACTCGTCGCCGAAGCGGCTGTCGTCGGACTCCCAGATGCGCTGACCGGCGCGTCGCTGAATTGTGTTTGCGTCGCCGCCACCAATGCCGGCCCTTTGGACAGCCTCTGCGAACGCATCGCCGAGGTAGTGGCGAGCCGTTTCGGTGCGCCCTACCGGCCGCGGCGCGTGCTGTTGGTATCGGCACTGCCGAAAACACGCAATGAAAAGATCATGCGGCGCGTGGTTCGCGCCGTCATCTCCGGCGGAGAATTGGGCGACCTCGCTTCGCTGGTAAATCCCGAGGCAATCGACGAACTGAGGGCCGCCGCCGCAATCTGAAAAGGAGATTATGATGAGGGCAGCAAACATCGCATTGTTCGTCTTCATGGCTTGCTCAGGTCATGCCGCCGCCGCGACTACAGGCGGCGTTTATCCCAACCGGCCGATCCGCCTTATAGTACCGGTTCCGCCGGGCGGATCCATCGACACCTTTTCACGGGCCATGATCCGTTCGCTCGATCAATGGTCAGGCGCGAGCTTCGTCGTCGACAATCGCAGCGGTGCCAACGGCATCATCGGTGCCGATCTCGCCGCCAAGGCGGCCCCCGATGGCTACACACTGCTCAGCAATTCCTTCGCCTTTGTCATCAACCCGGCGGTCTACCGCAAGTTGCCATTCGACACCGAAAAGGATTTCATACCGATCACCAATTACGTCAATGGTCTCGGCTATTTGCTGCTGTCCCACCCGTCTCTGCCCGCGCGCAATCTTTCGGAACTCATTGCGCTGGCAAAAAAACGGCCTCTCAGTTACAGCTCTCCTGGCAGCGGCAACGGCGCCCATCTGGCCGGAGAACTGCTGCGCTTGAAAGCCGGGATCGAACTGCTGCACGTTCCCTACAAAGGGGGCGGGCCCGCTTTCAACGCCCTGCTGGGCAACGAAGTGAATCTGACATTCCAGACCATCATCGTCTCACAAGCGCATGTCGAGGCGGGGCGACTGCGGGCGCTGGGCTTTTCGGGGGCCGCCCGCGTCGCCTCCATGCCGGAGGTGCCCACCCTGTCGGAAAGCGGTCTGCCCGGCTTCGTCTACGACACCGGCTGGCACGCCTGGTTCGCGCCGGCGGGCACGCCTGCCGCCATCATCAACCGCATACACCTTGAAATTCAGCGCGGTCTGAAAGATCCAAAACTACGTGACTACTTCACCGCCGGCGGATACGTGCCTGCCGGTAACAGTCCGGCCGAATTTCGCGCCACCTTTCTCGCCGATCTCAAGCGCTACGGGGAAATCGTGCGCGCGGCCAACATCGAGGCACAATGAAACCAGCGATGCGGGGCCAGGGTTCTGCCAGCGACGTGGCAGGAAGCTCGCGACCTGACCTTGCTTCAAGTCCGCCTGCTTGCCACCGGGCCCCTACAGTTCAGTCTTGATCCCGGCCACCTTGACGACGCGCTTCCACTTCGTGATCTCGCTCGTGATATAGGCGCCATGCTCATCAATCGTATTGCCGATGGGATCTGCGCCCCGCTCGATCAGCGTCTTGCGATTAAGCGGATCACGCAACGCCCCAATCAAGGCGGCATTGAGCTTTTCAGCAATCGGCCGTGGTATCCCCGCCGGTCCGGCCAGATGAAAACCACTGCTGACTGTAAAGTCGGGAACGCCGGCCTCGATCAATGTCGGCACGTCGGGAAGCGATTGAAAGCGCGTTGCCCCGCACTGCCCGAGCATGCGCAACCGTCCCTGCCGTACGAAGCCGATGACCGCGGGCACACTGACAAACGACAGTTGCACATGGCCGGCAACGACATCGGCCACTGCCGGTCCCGCGCCTTTATACGGTACATGTGCAAGTTTGATACCGACCGTGGTGTTGAGCAGTTCGCCAGCGAGGTGAGCGAGCGCACCGGCCCCCGAGCTCGAATAAAATATCTGCCCCGGCCTGACTTTCGCCAGCGCAATCAATTCAGCGAGATTTTTCACCGGTAGTGATGGGTGGGCAACCAATAAGGCCGGCAGATCGGCGATCAACCCCAGAGGGGTAAAATCCTTCGCCGGATCGAAGGGTAATTTGTCAGTAAACGCAGGGTTGATGACAAACACCGCACCATTGATCATGATCGTATAACCATCGGGCGCACTGCGGGCGGTAATCTCCGAACCGATGATCGTGCTGGCACCGGGCCGGTAATCGACCACCATCTGCTGCCCAAGAATTTCACCCATCTTTGGCGACAGCTGACGGAACAGAAAATCATTGTTACCGCCGGGTTGCGCCGGGTTGATCACGCGGATCACCTTGCTGGGAAAGGTTTGCGCCGAGAGCGGCGCAGCGGCCAGCCCCACCGCCACTGCGGCAGTCCAAAACAGCAATCGCAAAACGAACGGCTGCATAAGTATTCCCCCGGTCTGCCCTGATGCACTGTCTTTGCGCCGACACCCTACTCTGCGCGCAGAATGCCGCAGTATCTCTTTCAGCGACAACCGAAGTCAAACAAGCTGCGCGCCGGCTGTTCGCGCCGCAGGTTCCCGGCGATGACATACGGGTAAAGCGGTGTTCTAACGTTCGAGCTCAAACCGCTAACCGAAGCGCGTATCGCACACTCACCAAGCGACTGCGCCACCGTCGACGGGGATGACCGCGCCTGTCATATAGCTCGATGCATCCGAAGCCAGCAACACGGCAAGTCCCTTGAGATCATCAGCGCCGCCGGTGCGGCCCAGCGGAATGCCGCGCAGAATATTGTCCTCGACCTGATGGAACATTTTCTCGTTGATCGGCGTGATAAAAAATCCAGGGCAAATCGCATTGACCTGAATATTATGAACCGCCCATTTAACCGCCAGATCACGCGTAAAGTGAACCAGCGCACCTTTGCTGGCGCTGTACGCGATCGAGTTGTACTATTTTGGATCGCGTCCGACCAGACCGGCGACCGATGCGATATTGATGATCTTGCCGCGTTTTACTTTGATCATCTCGCGACCAAAAGCCTGAGCACATAAAAATGGGGCGGTGATATTAAGGTCAAAGACTTGCTGCCAACGCTCGAGCGGCGTGTCTTCGACCGGCGCCACCCACGCGCGACCGGCGTTGTTGATCAGCGCGTCAACACGGCCGAATTTCTGCAGCGTCGCTTCTTTGAGCGCCTCGACCTGATCAGGCTTAGTCACATCACAACCATAAGCGAGCGCCTTCACACCAAGTTTCTCGATGCCATGCGCGGCCTCTTCGCAATTTTCCAACTTGCGCGAGCAAATCACGACATTGGCACCAGCTTCAGCCAGCGCCGTGGCCATTTGCAAACCCAGCCCGGTGGCGCCGCCGGTCACAACACCGACACGCCCTTCGAGATTCATCAGTTGATTGACGGTTGCCAAAACACATCCTTTCCAGAATCAAAACGGTTGGCGAAAGATAACAAAGCGTTCAACAGGTAAAAGCGAAAAATTCATCCTATGAAAAAACGGTTTCGTCTTTTCTCCGTAAATTCTCTGCGCTCTCTGCACCTAGCACTCCTTAAAGCTAGAACTCCTTTAACAGCTCACGCGCAATGATATTGCGCTGAATCTCCGAAGTGCCTTCGTAGATGCGGGTAACGCGCGCATCGCGAAACACCGTCTCAATACCGGCTTCGCGCATATAGCCCATGCCGCCGTGGATCTGCACCGCCGCATCGAC
>CAMDSO010000138.1 GCA_945906935.1 Bordetella parapertussis | reverse complement strand
CCTCTAAAAAAAGGATATCTGATGGAACACATGACACACGATGAGTCCGCTGAAGTTGGACCATTAGAGGTTGCGGAGATGGAGCTCTACCATCCCAAAACGTTTTTAGGCAAGTACATCTGGAGCCAAGACGCTAAGGTGATTGCGATCCAATACGCTGTCACCGCCATTTCTATTGGGCTGGTAGCCTTGGTCTTGTCTTGGATGATGAGGCTTCAACTGGCCTATCCCAACAGTTTCTCGTTTATAGACCCCAGCAACTACCTCCAGGCCGTCACCATGCACGGCATGATCATGGTTGTTTATTTATTGACTGCCTTGTTTCTGGGTGGTTTTGGCAACTACCTGATTCCTTTGATGGTGGGTGCTCGAGACATGGTATTTCCGTATCTGAACATGTTGAGTTTTTGGATATACCTTTTCGCCGTAATTCTTCTGGTAATAAGTTTTTTTGTTCCTGGTGGACCCACTGGATCAGGTTGGACCCTATACCCGCCGCAGGCGATTTTGCCAGGCACTCCGGGGGCAACCTGGGGCATTATTCTTATGTTGGTGTCGTTGGCGTTTTTTATCATTGGTTTTACCATGGGCGGCCTGAATTACGTCGTCACTATTCTGCAAGCTCGCACCCGTGGTATGACTTTGATGCGCATGCCATTGACAATATGGGGCATTTTTGTCGCAACTATTTTGGCCTTGCTTGCTTTTCCGGCTTTGTTTGTAAGCGCGGTGATGATGTTGTTTGACTTGTTGTTGGGCACCAGCTTCTTTATGCCTGCCCTGGTGTCGATGGGAAAGCAAGCC
Organism: Bordetella parapertussis; assembly: GCA_945906935.1. Lineage (GTDB taxonomy): Bacteria > Pseudomonadota > Gammaproteobacteria > Burkholderiales > SG8-41 > PALSA-1004. The sequence goes on along the minus strand of CAMDSO010000138.1, from coordinate 9,647 downwards.
AGCTATACCGGTGGTAATCCCCTGCTGTTCCAGCATTTGTTCTGGTTTTTTGGTCACCCAGAGGTCTATATTGTCGCCTTGCCAGCATTTGGCATTGTCTCAGACCTGCTCAGTGTTCACGCCAGGAAAAACATTTTTGGTTACCGGATGATGGTCTGGGCAATCGTCGCTATTGGAGTTCTCAGTTTCTTTGTCTGGGCACACCACATGTATGTCAGTGGTATGAATCCATATTTCGGATTCTTCTTTGCCACGACAACTTTGATCATTGCCATTCCCACTGCTTTAAAAGTTTATAACTGGGTCCTGACGCTTTGGCAGGGCAGTATTCATCTCACTGTGCCAATGCTGTTTGCCATAGGTTTTATCTTCGCATTTCTGCACGGCGGCTTGACCGGTTTGTTCTTGGGTAACGTAAGCGTCAGCGTTCCACTGTCGGACACCATGTTTGTGGTGGCCCATTTTCACATGGTAATGGCGGTTGCTCCCGTCATGGTGGTGCTTGGTGCAATTTACCATTGGTATCCCAAGATTACCGGGCGAATGATGCACGAGGGTATGGGCAAGATTCATTTCTGGACCACGTTTCTGGGCACCTACGCGGTCTACCTGCCCATGCACTACCTGGGATTTTTAGGTGTGCCAAGACGGTATTTTTCAGTCGAGGGGACAAACTTTATTCCAGCTTCAGCTCACGATTTGAATATTGGAATTACTTTAGCGGCTTTGTTTGTGGGGGCGTTCCAACTACTCTTTTTGTATAACTTATTTTGGAGCTATTTCAATGGCAAGCCATCGGGCCCCAACCCGTGGAATGCAACCACACTTGAATGGCAAACCTCTGAGACTCCGCCAATACATGGTAATTTTGGCCCAGAATTACCTTTGGTATATCGCTGGGCGTACGACTTCAGTGTGCCTGGGGTGATTAATGACTTCATACCGCAAAACGTGGCGCCGCAAGACGTTAAGCGTCTTTGATTGCGCACAGTCATGAACATCATTGATCATTTGACTACGAAGCCCTGGGAAGCCACGGCCGAGTTACCTTTGCTTCAGCATCATTCAAATCAACAGAATAAGCGGGCTGCGCTCAAAGTATTCCTGGGCGTCGTCACAGTTTTATTTATGTTGTTAATCGTAGCTTATGCCGGCCGCATGGCTTACGAAGATTGGCGGCCTGCACCACAAATCAGATTGATGTGGGCGAATACACTGGTGTTGTTCCTGGCTAGTTTAGGGTTGGAATTAGCCCAGTACGCCGTCAGGCGTGGTCAACAAAAGCTATTGCAGCGAAGTCTTTTGGCTGCAGGACTTTGCACCTTGTTGTTTTTGATGGGGCAGGTTCAAGTCTGGCGTGAACTTGGCGCTCTGGTCTTTTTTCAAGTGACCAACACTGCGATTGCTTTTTTCTATCTCATCACGGGTTTGCATGGGTTGCATTTGCTTGGTGGCTTGGTCGTCTGGGGTCAAACACTGGTTAAGTTGTGGAAAGGTTTTGAGCTGGAAAAAATTAGGCACAGCGTTGAGTTGTGTACACTCTATTGGCATTTTTTGTTGTTGGTCTGGATTGTACTTTTTGGCTTGTTGTTCACGGGAAACAACCTGGATGAATTGTTGATTATCTGCGGGATAAAAGGAAGGACCTGATATGACACACCCTGTCTCAACAATACCTATTCACTCCCCCGTCTTGGAGCCCGGCATGAAGGGCTTTGTCAGTGACTGGTCGTCCGATCAACAGTCGTTCAAGAAGGTTCCGTGGGGCAAAACCATGATGTGGATTTTTTTGCTCAGCGACACTTTCATCTTCAGTATTTTCTTGATTTCCTACATGACCGTTCGAATGTCCACCCCTGATCCCTGGCCCAATTCGAGCGAGGTGTTTGCATTGACGATCGGTGGCAAGAACATTCCTTTGATCCTGATTGCGTTAATGACCTTCATTCTCATCACCAGCAGTGGAACTATGGCCATGGCAGTGAATTATGGCTATCGGAAAGACAGACGAACCACCTTTGTGCTGCTGGTGATCACCGCTTTGCTGGGAGCCTCGTTTGTCGGCATGCAGGCTTTCGAGTGGACAAAATTGATTACCGAAGAGGGGATTCGGCCGTGGGGCAATCCTTTGGGTGCTGCACAATTTGGTTCCGTATTTTTCATGGTCACTGGATTTCACGGCACCCATGTCTCAATAGGTGTCATTTTGCTGGTGATCTTTGCCATCAAGGTCTGGCGTGGTGATTTAGAACACCAACGGCCTGGTTTCCTGACTGGGCGTAAGGGTGGATATGAGGCGATTGAAATAGTCGGTTTGTACTGGCACTTTGTGGACTTGGTCTGGGTCTTTATTTTTGCGTTTTTCTATCTTTGGTAAGGATAACCTATGTCTGAAGCAGAAAACCAACAGCACCCGATAGGCATCTATCTCAAGATATGGTTGCTGCTTTTCGTACTAAGTACAGCCTCATATATGGTTGATTACTTTCATGTGGAAAGCTACCTGCGCTGGTCCTTGATCATTGTCTTTATGTTGTTAAAGGCTGGCTTGATCGTTGCCGTTTTCATGCACATGATGTGGGAGCGTTTGGCTTTTATTTATGCCATTTTGCTGCCCCCCCTTTTGATCTTGACTTTCATCGGTATCGGGGCACTGGAGGCTGACTATACGTTCCTGACGCGTGCAATATTCTTCTTCAAGAGTGCGCAGTAAAAAAAGATTAGTCAATACTAAGGCAATTTTTATTCCATTGACATTCAGTAATTGGAGAGTCACGCATGGCAAAGAATAAATACGTTGTACACACCGCGGTAATTTCTGGGTTTTCTTTGGGTGTTGCCTTGTTTGCCTATCTCCTTGTTTCGCATCATCTAAGCATGCCAAATAAGGTCTTGCACAGCCGTGATGGTTTGCTTAGAAATGGGCTAAGTGTGCTTGATCGTATCAAACCGGTTGGAAAGATTGTCATGGAGTTGCCTACAGAAGTTGCAGTCACAAACGCATCGATAAGCGCTGGCACATTTGTACGAGATGGTGCTCAGGTTTTTAACCAAAGTTGCGCCGCCTGCCATGCTTCAGGTATTGCGGGCGCACCCAAACTAGGTGATCAGGTGCAATGGAAGCCACGGTTGGCTAAAGGTACCAAGCTCCTTTATGTTAGCGCACTTGAAGGGATGAGTAGTACGACTGGCGTCATGCCCGCAAAGGGTGGTAATACTTCCTTAAGTGATACAGAAGTGAAGGCTGCTGTTGACTATATCGTAGCCAAGGCAAAGGCAAATTAGGTTAAGGCGTACTTTTAACCGGGGGATCGTATGAAGCTAAAGAGAAGCTATTTTACGGGTCCGAGTCTGGACGATTTAGAGCTTTTTGAAGAGCAACTCGAGGGGGCTGGTATTCCCACGCCTCAGATTCATGTGTTGAGCTGGGATGACGCGAGCGTGGCAGGTCATCCACATCTGCACGAAGTCCAATCATTCATGAAGCTTGACGTAGTGCACAAGTCAATACTGGGCGCGGTGGTTGGTAGTGGCTTGGCCGCTACTGTACTCTTGATGGCCTTCAGCTTTGAATTGGCGAGCACGTCAGCAGGTTGGATGCCATCTGTTTTTCTTTCGGTTATTATTTTAGGCTTTAGCACTTGGCTGGGAGGATTTATTGGGATTCAGACGCGTAACTATAAGTTTACTCGATTTGAAAATATTTTAACGGAAGGTCGACATGTGTTTTTTGTTGATTTAAAGCCTGATCAGGAAAAAATTTTGGAACAAATTCTAAAAATTCATAAAAATTTGGAACGGGCGGGAACGGAAGATGGTCCTCCACAATGGCTGATGAGCCTTCAGTGCAAAGTAGGAATGATTCGTCACTCTTAGTTACAGAAGTATTAGCCAACACTATCAAATACAATTTATGCCGACGATTACTTCGCAAAATTTCCTGATCGTTCTAGCACAGCTTTATGCGCTTACCAAGCCCAGGGTGCTACTGCTGATTGTCTTTTGCGCGCTTGTGGGCATGGTGATGGCGGTTTCAAGAACACCAACTTTTAGAGAGATTCAACATGCCATATTGGCTTGTGTAGGTATCTGGCTGGTGGCTGGAGCAGCCGCGGCCATAAACTGCTTGGTTGAAAAAGAAATAGATGCCAAGATGAAAAGAACCTCTTGGCGACCCACGGCTCAAGGTCAAGTTGGCAGCTTACTGACTTTGTTATTTTCGTCTGCGCTCTGCGCAGCTGGTTCTGCTCTGCTGTATTTCTGGATCAACCCCCTAACCATGTGGCTTACCCTGGCTACTTTTTTGGGATACGCGGTTATTTACACAGTTATCTTGAAGCCACTAACGCCGCAAAACATAGTGATTGGGGGCTCGTCTGGTGCAATGCCGCCGGTACTGGGATGGGCTGCCATGACGGATCAGGTGGGACCCGAAGCTCTGCTACTCTTTCTCATTATTTTCTTGTGGACGCCACCTCATTTCTGGGCGCTGGCACTTTACCGAGTTGAGGAATATAGGAAGTCGGGACTGCCTATGTTGCCTGTGACTCATGGAATTAACTTTACGTGCCTACAAATCCTGCTCTACACCGTTATTTTGTTGGCTGCTTGTCTAATGCCATTTGTTTACGGTATGAGTTCTTGGCTGTATCTCCTAGCCGCGCTGGCTTTATGCCTTATTTTTGTGGGTCATGCATTCAAACTCTGGCGTAAATACTCAGACGAACAGGCGCGTCAGACTTTTAAATTTTCTCTTGTTCATTTGAGCCTGCTATTCGCGGCTATGTTGTTAGATCATTATATTTTTCTTGATTAGCAATGAACGTCAGCCAGGCTCATCTGGTCAGGGTAGCAGGAACGCAATCTGTATGTGATCGCCGAGCGTGTTCAGATAGTTGCGCACGCAGCGGCTGTGGTGTGCCCGGGTTCCGTCCCGAATTCCGCGTCGAGATTCTTCAGACGCGGCGTCTATCCGTCGCGCGTCAGTCTGCCTTGATGCCCGCGGTCTTCAATGCGGCCGCCCATTTGGCGACCCCGGTTTTCAGGCGCGCTGCGAATTCGGCAGGGGTGCTGCCGATCACGTCTAGCCTCTGGCGTTTCATGAGTTCGGCCGCGTCGGGCGCGCGTGCGGCACCAGTCACGCCGAGTGCGGCGGGCTTGCCCGCTAGCGATTGACGATTTACCGGGTTGCAGATAATGTCTCGTTTGGCGAAAAATAATATTTGAAGTTTTAATGCCAGTAGCATCTCGCCCGGGGCTGTTTACCGGGTTACGCGCAGCGCTTGAATAGTAACCAGGGGGAGTGACATGGTCAAAAAGCGAGACAACAAGCCCGAAACACGCAATTCCCAGGAGAGCCAGGGGAGCACATCGGTCAGTCGGCGTGATTTCATCAAGCAGGGTGTGGCGGCCGGTGTGGGCACGGCGGCTCTTGGCGCTTGCGCCGGCATTCCTTCCGCGCAAGGCACAAGTGCCGACGGCATCAAGTGGGATTACGAGGTGGATGTTGTCGTCATAGGCTCTGGAGCTTCCGGATTGCCCTGCGCGATCCGCGCGCGCGATGCCGGCCATACCGTGCTCGTCATCGAACAGAACTTTGACGTTGGCGGCAAGATGCTGCACAGCGGCGCCCAGGTCTCGTTCGGCGGCGGCGACCCGTGCCAGTTGCGCGACATCGCCGGCCAGGGCGACAAGGAAGGGTTTCTCAAGGTTGCGCCGCTCCACAAGCCGCCGGACATGACCGAGGACACTGATTTCCTGTTCCGCGATATCACCGACTGGTCCGTGCTCGACCTCGGCGGTAACGCGCCCTATCGCTATAACGACCGCGAGATGCATCGAGCCTGGGCCGACAACTGTCCCGCCACGCGGCAGTTCCTCATGGATAACTACGTGCGCTTCACACGCATCCAGGGCACACACGGCACGGGCGGCGTGTCGCGCGCGCGGCGTGCAACCGCCTTCCTCATGCTCGGCGACAAGACCGACATCAAGGCAGGGACGGTCACGCGGCAGGACGCTGGTATCCGGGGCAAGAGTTCGAGCCACTTTGCGCCGCGCTTAATGGACAGTGCGGCCGCGTGGGCCGCGCCCGGCGCCGTCTATAACGGCGCAGCGCTCGCGCGCGGGCTGGAGTTTAGCGCGCGGGAGAAAGGCATCCAGTTTATGCTCAATTGTAAGATGACCGAGCTCCTGCGCGAGCAGCAAATCTCGGGACGCGTGCTTGGCATCAAGGCGCGCTACAGCCCGCGCTTCAGTCCGGACACCAAGGCGCGGCTTGAGAGCCTGTGGCAAAACGGCAATATCGACGAACGCCGCGCCAGCGTCAACATCCGGGCGAGGCGGGCGATCTTCGTCGGCAGCGGCGGCCACAGCGCCAATCCGCAATTGCGCAGCATGTTCTATCCCGCGTTCAACGAACCAGCGTTCGTGTCGAGCGGTTGGGCGCTGCTGGGGCCCAATGGCGGGGATGGCAGCGGTATCGTCGCCGGCATGCGCATCGGCGCCAATCTTGCGGGTATGCAGCAGAATCTCGGCATCACCCAGAGCTTCCACATCCCGCCGCGGTTGGCGACGCGCGACACCTACACCGACATGCTGCCCGGCCATCCAACATTTCCGTTCCGCCGCTCCACCGGCATTACGCTCGGCACCAGCTCGTACGAACACCTGATCGCCGTTAACCAGGTGGGAAAGCGCTTCTTCAACGAGCTTGATGTCGCGAAGCGCTACTTGAGCCCCATCTGGCCAGGCGGGCCGCGCGCTGGCGTGCCGGCGCACTCGCTCAAGCACGTGCAGGGCGACTGGCGCAATTGCAGTCCCGAGTGGGTGAGGAAGATGTACAACGGCAATGCCGCGCTGGATGCCGCCATGGCGATGAACGAGGGCTCGCAGGCCCCGCACTTTTACTCCGGGCCGCTGTGGGCAATATTCGACCGCGGTACGCTCGAGCGCGACAACTGGGACATCAAGCCGCCCTTCACCGCAGACAACGGCTATTTTTTCAGCGCCGACACCATCGAGGAGTTGGTGCGCAAGATCGAGAAGGGCCACGAGTTCCAGCGCGTGCCGTTAAAACATCTGTCCGCGACGGTGCGGCAGTGGAATTCGTACGTGGACAAAGGTTCTGATCCCGAGTTCGGCCGCGGCAAGGACGCGCCGATGCACAAGATCGACAAGCCGCCTTTTTATGCTGCCGCGATTTGCCCGGTCTGGCACGATTCCTACGGTGGCCTGCGCATCAATGGCAAGGGCCAGGTAGTCGACACGCAAGGCGAGGTCATCCCCGGCCTCTATAGCGGCGGAGAGGCCAGCGGCGGCGGCAACCAGCATGGGCTGGGCAGGGCACTGGTCCACGGCTACATCGCCGGCAGCCAGATCGCGCGGGAGCGCGCCTAGGCGCCGCGCTTCTGCGAAACCACATGACGAACGAGCCTGGCAACAACGCCCCTGTAGAGCCGCATGAAGTATATCTGACGGTTTGGGATGCTCCCCATGTGATCGAGCCGGGAGAGCGCTTCGCGCTTATGGCCGGCGCCAGGTGCTCGGGCGGATGCAGTCTTGGCGGCCGCGAGTTGAGAATCTTTGACCATGCAGGCGCCCCGGCCGGCACGGCGAAGCTCGGCCACGAAATCTGGCCGGGCACGGAGGCGCTTTACTTTGCGCGGTGCGAAGCCAGCGCGCCGCTCGAGGCTGGAAGCCATCAATGGGAGGCGAATATTGCCGGTTGGGATACGCAAGAGCCGCACACGCCCGGCTCGTTTCCCGTGGTTATTCGCGTCGTCACCGCGCCCGATTGCGAAGTCACGGTCAGGGCCGTCGACAAAGAGACGCAGACGCCGATCAAGGGCGCGCGCGTGGTCATGCACCCGTATCGCGCGTTGACCGATGACGGTGGGATTGCGAGAGTCAGAGTGGCCAAGGGGCAATACGACATCCTGGTGTCGGGCTCGCATTACCTGCCGGTGTGCACCAGCGTCGAGATAACCGCCGACACGACAACCAGCGCGGAGCTCGACGCCGATCAGCCGTGGGCGCCGCCAGACGAGGAGTTCTCATGAACAGGCGACAAACGCGGCCATGGAGCGCGCCCGTGTGGCCGCTGGCGTTGATGATCGGCATTGCGTTGACTTCGGTTACCACGGTTGGCGAGGCCCAGACGGTAAAGCCGGTGTCGGTGTGGAGCGGCGTCTACACGGCGGCCCAGAACAAGCGCGGCCAGGAGCTTCATGCGGATGTCTGCGCGATGTGCCATGGCCCGCGGCTGAACGGCGCCGGCCAGTCCGAGATGCCGCCTTCGCCCGCGATTGCCGGCGCCACCTTTCTGCGGAAATGGTCGGGGCAGTCCGTTGCGGCGCTCTTCGTTATCGTGCGTCACACCATGCCGACCGACAGCCCGGGCACGCTCACCGACCAGCAAAGCATAGACGCCGTAGCGCACATGCTTGCCGTCACCGGCATGCCGGCGGGCAATAGGGAACTGCCGCCAGATCCGGCCGCACTGTCGGCCATCGTGATCGAGGCGCAGACGAAGTAGCCAGCCTTACCCCGCTATACAGGGGTTTTGAAAATGTTGTGTTGAGACGTTCCACCTGTGTGGTTCCCGCAGGTGGAGCGGCGGATTGTCCGCTTCCAAACAAGGTGATTGCCGCATGCTTGCCAAAATAATTTTCTGGATCATGGTCTCGTCTTATTACTGGGTCTTCCGTTCGCCAGGCCGTCGCACACCCCGCGCAGGAACTTCGATGGGCTCATGCTTTTGCCAACGGGCGCGCTGGCCGCGGCGGTGGCTCTATTCGAGTTCGCGGCCTCGCGGTGCTGCGTGGCGCGGCGTTTCTGCTGGATGCGTCGCCGCTGATCATCGTGGCCGTCAGCGTTTGTGAAGAAAACGGATGGTGGTCAACGATAGTGCGCGCATCGACGCGAGCGGCGGATTTATGCAATTAGCCGAGCACTTGTTGCCGCAGATTCGCGTTTGATCATTTTTGGCGGGTTGTGCCAATCGCTATTGACCGCTACCGGCACTCGACAAACACTGGTCAATGCGCAATCGGCAAGGTGTTCGATTTGGAGTCAGCGGCAACAGGTCAGCACGCCAAAAATCTGTCAGACAGCATGAGAAAGGCGGCAAAGAGCCAAAATAAGGGTTTGAATTACGCTCAAAAACGACTCATAACCCGAAAGAATTTGATCTGAACCGGAAAAGTGTAAAATCTAATGATTCGGAGGCGAATCGCCGGTTTTAGACAGGATTTATCGAAGGGCCCTCTATGCGCCGTAGGGGCAAGTTAGGCGCGCGCTGGCATCCGCAGACCCTGCTACTCGAGACATTCGCAAGGTGATCCCCTATTCGGCGGCCGTCTTTGGTTCTCGTCTGTCGCGTCAGTTGTATCGATTCTCAGCTCAAAAAGGGCCTTCAAATGCGCATCGTTCCCCACCAAATTGATTTCGCCGGGCCGATTATCATTATCGGCTTCGGCTCTATCGGCAAGGGTGCCCTGCCGCTGATCCTGCGTCATATACACGCACCGCGCTCGAAGATGGTGGTGATCTCGCCCGACGACTCGTGCCGCCGTCTTGCCGAACTGGAGGGCGTGCGATTCGAGAAGGTCGCCCTGCGCCCGGACAACTACCGCAGCGTGCTTGCC
>CAMDSO010000137.1 GCA_945906935.1 Bordetella parapertussis | reverse complement strand
AGCGGCAAGGGCGAGTTCCGCAGCCGCCAGATTCGTTGAGTAACGCAGGGAACCCCCGTCAGGGGGCGTCTCACCAGGGCGGCCTTCTCTTTGCTTACTTTCTCTTGGCCGCCCAAGAGAAAGTAAGTAGCTGCCGGGCTACCCCCGGCCAAACCAAGTTACACACGTGTAACAACACAAAACCCGAAAAATCACCCCTAACCCTAACCCTACCCCTCTCCCAAAAAGAGAAAAGGAACCTACTGGTTATACAAACCGAAAGTCACCCGCCAGCGCCCCACGCTCAATCCACTTTGACATTCGCGTCTTTAATAATTTTCGCAATCTTGTCGTAACCACTACGCGTCTGCGCCGCCAATTGCTCCGGCGTCGAGGTCGCCGGTTCGAGCGCTTGTTTGATCAGCCGGTCCTTGACCTGCGGATCGTTAACCGCCTTGATCATTTCAGCGTTGAGCCGGTCGATGATGGCGCGCGGCGTGTTGCGCGGCGCGTAGATCGCCTGCCAGGTTGCGTAGGTAAAGCCCTTCACACCGGATTCCGACACCGTGGCCACATCGGGCAGCATCGGCGAGCGCTGCAGGCTGGTGACGCCCAACGCACGCAACTTGCCGGCGCGGATGTTTTCAAGCACCGGGGCCAGCGAGGTGATCATCACCGGCACGCGGCCGGCCATCACATCGAGCACGCCGGTGATCGAACCGCGGTACGGAATGTGATTGAGCTTGAGGCCGGTCGATGATTTGAAGACTTCCATCGCCAGATGCATCGGACTGCCATTGCCGCCCGAGGCGTAATCCATCGGCGCCGATTGCGCCTTGGCCAGCGTGACAAACTCTTTGGCGTTTTTTACCGGCAGCGAAGGGTGGGTCATCATGACAAAGGTCACCCACGCCGTCAGCCCGACCGGGGCAAAACTGGTGAACGGGTCATACGGCACGTTCGGGTAGAGCAGCGGCACGCCGTTGACTACCGCATCACTAAAGCCGCCCAGCGTGTAGCCGTCGGGCGCACCGCGGGCAACCTTCTCACCGCCGAGCATGCCGGCCGCCCCCGGAATGTTTTCAATGGTGATCTGCTGCCCCATGTTCTCGCCCATTTTTTGCGTGACGATGCGCATGACCACATCCGTCGCGCTCGCCGTGGCCAGCGGCACCACCATCAAAATGCCCTTGTTCGGATAAGCCTGCGCGCCGGCCTGCGAGGCGGCGCACACGGCCAGGGCAGCGATACCGTTTTTAATTATTATGAATTTCATTTCTTCTCCCAAACGTTTGATGGTTGTTTGACCAAAAACCGTGCCCTTGCATGTCGAGTTAATACGCACGCCCGAGCCAACATCGTACGACCAACGAATCCGTCGGCAAGGGCATCACGCCAGCGCCTCCTGCAAAGCCCTTGCTGCCTGTTCGACATCAGCACGCGTGACATCGAGATGCGTCACCGCGCGAAAAGTGGTGCCGCCGCGCATCGCCAACGCAACACCGCGTTCACGCAAACGTTGGCCGACGGTTTCAGCCGCCAGCCCGGAAGGCGCGACATCGAGAAACACCAGATTGGTCTGCGTGTCGGCATACACCAGTTCCACGCCTTGCATCGCCGAGACGCGTTCGGCAAACCATTTTGCGTTGGCATGGTCCTCGGCCATACGCTCGACATGATGATCGAGCGCATGCAGACCGGCCGCCGCAAGTATGCCGGCCTGACGCCAGCCACCACCGTAAATCTGCCGCAAGCGCCGCGCCCGCCGGATGAATTCGCGCGTGCCCATCAGCATCGAACCGACCGGGCAACCCAGCCCTTTCGACAGACAAAACGATAGCGAATCGCAGCGCCGTCCCCATTCTGCCGGTGCAATACCCGAGGCCACCACCGCGTTGAAAATGCGCGCGCCGTCGATATGCAATGGAATACCACGCTCGTTCGATAGCGCACGCAGGCCGTCGAGCGCGTCGAGCGGAAACACCGTGCCGCCGCCGGCGTTGTGGGTGTTCTCCACCCACAGCAAAGAGGTCTTCGGCTGCATCCAGTGATCCGCACGAATCAGCTTGGCGGCTGCCTCCCGCGTGTAGACGCCGCGCACGGTTGGAATCATCGCCACCTGCACGCCGGAGATCAAAGCACTCGCCCCGAGTTCGCTACGCACCGGATGACAGATCGCATCGGCAATCACCTCGTCGCCGGGCTGTGTGTAGGCCTTAATCGAAATCTGGTTGGCCTGCGTACCCGACGACACAAACAGTGCGGCCTCTTTACCAAAGAGCGCGGCGACGCGCTCCTGCAGGGCATTGATGGTGGGGTCTTCGGCCATCACGTCGTCACCCACCTCGGCGCGCAACATCGCCTCACGCATGGCCGGCGTCGGCCGCGTCACGGTGTCACTGCGCATATCGATCAGGCGTTCACTCATGAGGCCTCCCGCGCCAGCTCGGCCACCACTTCAGCAATCACCGCCATGCCTTTTTCGATCGTCTCTTCGCTCACCGAATAACTAATGCGCAAATGCTTTTCACCGCCGCTGCCGTATTCCGATCCGCTGCGCACCGCCACACCGCGCTCGAACAAACGCGCTTTCACTTCGCGCGCCGATTGCGGCAGATCAAAGCGCGTCCACAGATAAAACGCGCCTTGCGGCTGCGCCGGATAGAGGCCGGGGATGGCGGCGGCAAGGCGCTGCATCAAGGCCGCACGCCGGTGATAGACAGCGTTGAATTCACCGATGCAAGCCTGCGGTCCGCGCAGGGCGGCAATGCCGGCACGCTGCACGAAATTGCAGATCGGGCCATTGATGGCGCGATGGATGCCGTAGAGATAATCAATCAGAGCGGGGGGGGCAACCAGATAGCCCAGACGCCAGCCGGTCATCGCATACGATTTTGAAAACGTACCGAGCAGCAGCAGGCGGTCGAGATGCTGGTGATACTTCATCACCGGCACATGCACCTGGCCAGGCTGCATCAGCTTGCAATAGGCCTCATCGGCGGCGAGCAATAAATCCTTTTCCGCGCACAAATCGAGCAGCGCCGCGATATCGGCTTCGCGATACACCACACCGGTCGGATTATTCGGATTGTTGAGCATCACCAGCCGCGTGCGCGGCGTGATGGCCGCACGCACCGCCTCGATGTCGAGCTGGTAATCGGCCTTGTGGCGCACCGGCACCGGCACCGCGCCGATTTGCCGCGCCACGTGTGGGTAGAGCGAATAACTCGGATCGAAGACGATCACCTCGTCGCCCGGATCCAGAAAGCAGGTCATCACCGCATAGATGCCGGAACTCGACCCATTGGTAATCAAGACCTGCGAGGGCGACACCGTGGCACCGGTGTCGGCAGCGATCGATTCACAGATCGCTTCGAGCAGCGGCATCACGCCCTTCTCCAGAATATATCCGGTGTGTCCGGCATCGATCGCTTGCTTGACGCTATCAACGATGTGCGGCGGCGTGGCAAACGAGGGACTGCCGGAGTCAAGGCGGATCAGCCCCGCCGGCGTCTTCGCCGTCATGAATTTGGCGCGCTCGCCGCCCGCGGTGTCCATCACGAATTTTGCAATATGCCGCATCCCGTATGCTCCCATGAAGGCGGTATCTACGCGCCGCGCAAATAACTTATAATATTTTCTGGATGACGGGCCGTATCGTGGCCCATCGTGCCTGATGCACCGAATGCATGCCCGCTCAATGCCCAAAGATTTCCCGCTGAACAACCAACGATCACCCGTTAAGGCCGCAGTCGAAACTACATGAATGCCCCGTTAATTTCAACCGGCTTTGCCGAAGTGACGCGCGAAGAAGCATTACGCCGCGCCATCGACCTGATTCCACTGATACGCGAGCATGCCGCTACCGCGGAACAGGAAAGGCATCTCGCCCCCGCCGTACGCGACGCCCTGCATCAAAGCGGCCTGTTCCGTTATCTGCAGCCAAAATCACGCGGCGGCATGGAACTCGATTTCGCCACCTGGGTTGAAATTCCGGAAATCATCGGCCGCGGCGATTGCTCAACGGCGTGGAATGTCGCCAATCTGGTATCGCATCACCGCACGCTCGCGCTGTTCAGCAAACAGGCGCAAGACGAGGTGTGGAACGAAAACCCCAACGCACTGATCGCTGCCGGTGTCGCTTATCCACAGGGCCGCGCGACTAAAGTTGACGGTGGTCTGATGCTCTCGGGCACCTGGAATTTTTGTTCGGCAGTCAACGACTCGACCTGGAACATGCTCGCCTGCATGGTGATGGAAAACGACAAGCCGGTCGACTGGGTGCAATGTCTGCTGCGCGATTCGGAATACGAGATCATCGATGACTGGCAGACCATGGGCATGCGCGGCACCGGCAGCTGCACCTGCAAGATCGAGAATCTATTCGTGCCCGACTACCGCGTGCAATCGATGGCCACCGCGCTACCGGGTCACCGCTTCAAGGGTGCGCCCGACAATCCGAATCCGATGTATGTGATCCCGACCTCGGCGGTCGGCGGCCACAGTCTCGCTGGTTGCGTGGTTGGCAACGCGCAAGGCGCGCTCGACGCCACCCTGGTCTGGATCAAATCACGCAGCACGGTGCAGGGTGCGAAGATGCGCGACTTCCAGACGGTGCAACTGCGCGTCGGCATGGCCGGCGCCAAGATCGACGCCGCGCGTCTGATTCTGCGCAACGATTGCGTCGAAGTCGAACGCGCCACCCTCGACGGCCGCGACATTGGCACCGAGGAAAAGCTGCGCTACAAACGCAATGCCGCGCTGGCAGTGAAAATGTCGATGGAAGCAGTCGACCTAATGCAGGAAATGGCCGGCGCCAACGGCATCTATCAAAAGAGCCCGCTCGAGCGCATCTTCCGTGATGCACGCGCGGCAGGGGCGCACATCCACTTCAGCATCGATATGCAGATGACACAGTGGGGTCTGGTGGCGGCCGGCGGCGAGTTTAAAAGCCCCACGCTCTAAACGCCGTAGCTCATCCCGCTTGCAAGCACAGCGGGATGAGGCCACCGTTTGCCCTGACTAAACCGTACGTCCAATCGTTGAGTCGACGCGACCACCCTCGGCCTTCGCCTTTTCGGCATCCGCACCGAAGAACAGCAATTCGATTTCATTGCCGTCAGGATCGCGGAAAAAGACCTGGTGCATATTGCGCGCGGGCACCGAGAATTCCTCGGCATAAATGTTGTGCTGCTTCAGGCGCGCACGCACCTCGTCGATATCGCTGGCGCGAAAAGCGACGTGATCATAAGAGTCGGATTTGCCACGCGTCGTCGGCACCCGTACGGTGCCGATATGCAGCAAGGCGTGATCGCCCAGATACATCCAGGCGCCGGGCTTGCCAAAGGGCGGCCGCTCGCCATCGCGAAAACCCACCACCTCTGAATAAAATTTGCGCGCCTTCGCCAGATCGCCGGTGGCGATGTTGTAATGATCAAGTCCGCTGATTTTCATCTGCACTCCTTTTCATGATTGCGGCACCGCCACAACGGCACCGGATCGGCAGGCCGGCGTTCAATTGCCGGCCTGTATTGTTCTGCGACACATTTTAAAACCTTGCATGAGGCGGCGGCAGGCGCGTGGCAGGTGCGCTGCCGCCAGCGTCATCGACTAATCAAACCAGCGCCGCTTGAGCGTCACCGTCTGGCTGTTGGGCCCGGCACCGTTGGCATCCAGATACAGCACCTGGCCCGGATATTTCACCGGCAGGCCGTTGAAGCGGTCCCGCAGCCAGTCGCAGACGAAGGAGTTGATATCCCCCTCCCACACCTGGTTGCGCGGCGCCAACGTCAGCGAGGTGGTGTGATGCTGATCGGGACACACCCACAATTCAGCCGGCGCAGTGATTTGATCGAACAGGCGGTAGACCTCGTCAAGTGGTGCGCGCGGATCATATTCACCCGACACCAGCAGCGTCGGGCAACGAATCTCCCCCATGCGACCTTCCATATTCATGCCGGCCACCAGCGCGTCGATGTCCTCTTCGCTGTCCGACTGCGTGAGATAGGCAAAGAGCTGCTTGTAACGCGGCGACTCTTCGTTGAGCAGAAAATATTTATCAACGTAGGACGCCCACGGCGCGGCGATCGCGGCGATGCGGTGATCCGTGGCGGCAATGCGCATGCCCCAGTGCGAGCCGAAGCTCAGCGCAAAGACGCCGATCTTCTTTGGATCGATTTCCGGCCGCGTCAGCAGATAGTCGATGGCAGCACTCGCCGCCTGTTCGTAATTGTCGGCCGTCAAACGCACACCGCGCAAGTTGCACTCGCCCTGCCCCGGACCGTCGAACGAAAACACATGCAGGCCGCGCAGCAGCGCCTGGTTGCAATGCGGATTCGGCCACGCCTCCTTGCTTTGGTCGCAGCCGGGCACATAAAACACCACCGGCTTGGGCCCCGCGCCCGGCGCCAGATGCAGATTGCCGGAGACGAAGGTGCCGTTCCACGGAATTTGCACGCGTTCGATTTGGTACGGCGCGTGCTCGCGCACCTTGTCGTAACAGCGGATCAAGCCGCCATGCAGAAAACGCTTTTCGTCGTTGGTTTCAAACACCGTGTGCTGGGCATCGAAATAATTCAGCGCGGCGTTGAAATACAGTTCCATCGCGGTTTCCGGATGTCCCGCTGCGGTCTCAGCCTCGGCCATGCGTTCAAGGCGGCGCCCCGACAGCCCCATGTGCTTGCTGATCATGTCGTGATTACGCACATTGCGCGGCAAACGGCCACGGCCGTCGGGTTGAAAGTGGAAAACCTTACCGGTTTCCTTGATCACCCAGTCAAACAGCCATTTTTGATTGTCGCGCCGCAGATGCGGACGACCGGTTTTTCCATCTTTTGGACTCGACATTACCTGCTCCCCTGTTGATGATGCCCGCGCGCTATGCAGCGGCGGTGCATGCGCGAACATACCACAGGCGGCGCAACGCAATCGGCACTGGAACGCACCGCCGTGGCGGTTTAACATGGCACCTCCCCAGAATGGAGTGATCACACGTGGACACACACGCGCCGCAACACCCGCATGTCAACCGGGTCGAAGACCGCCGCCTTATTACCGGCCATGGCAAATACACCGCCGACTGGAACCGCGCCGGCCAGCTCTACGCGTATTTCGTGCGCGCCGACCGTGCGCATGCCGAGATCATCGCCATCGACACCACAGCGGCGCTGGCCTCCCCCGGCGTCAAACTCATCCTCACCGGTGAAGATGCGGTGCGTGCCGGCTATTTAAAGGCACCGCACGCGCTGACCTTTCCGGGTCGCAATGGCATCAAAGCACGCGCCCCCGCACGTCCGGTGCTGGCGACGAACAAAGTTCGCTTTGTCGGTGAAGCCATCGCCATCGTGGTGGCCGAAAGTGCCGCTGCCGCACAGGACGCCGCTGAGTTGGTGCAAATTGAATTTCGCGACCTGGCAGCGGTGCCACTCGCCGAAGATGCGCTCGCTGCGGGCGCCGTCGCACTGCACGACGACGTGCCCGGCAACCTCGCGTTCGAAGTCGAAGCCGGCGATGAAAAAGCCGTCGAGGCGGCGTTTGCCGCTGCTGCGCATATCAGCCGCGTGAAAGTGGAAAGCACCCGCGTCGCTCCCAGTCCGATGGAACTGCGCGCCTGTCTAGTGGCGTATGACGCCGCCGCCGACAGCTATCACTTCAACGTCTGCAATCAAGGCACCACCACGCTGCGCAAACAGATGTCGGGCTACACCAACGTGCCGGAAGAAAAACTGGTGTTCGAATCGCTCGACGTCGGCGGCGGCTTCGGCCAGCGTACCATTGCGTATCCAGAATACTGCGCCCTGATGATGGCGGCCAAAGCCACCGGCTGCCCGGTGAAATGGGTCTCAACACGCGTCGAGGGTTTTCTCACCGACACGCATGGCCGCTCGAACATCATCGAAGGTAAGTTGGCGCTCGATGGCGACGGCCGCTTCCTCGGTATGCGGCTCGATTGGATCAACGACATGGGCGCCTATCTGTCACCGGCGGCCTTCGGTCACATCCGCAACACCACCACCTGCATGACCGGCGTTTATCGTATCCCTGCGCTCTACGGCAGCTATCGCGTGGCCCTCACCAATACCACACCGGTGGGTTCGTACCGCGGTGCCGGTCGCCCCGACATCGCCTATGTCGTCGAGCGTCTGGTGAATGCCGCCGCCGCCGAACTCAAAATCGATCCAGCCGAACTGCGCCGGCGTAATTTCATTCCACTGGCCGCCTTTCCCTACACCACGCCGACGGGCTCGGTGTATGAAATCGCCGACCTGCCGGGCATGCTCGACAAAGCACTCGAACTCGCCGACTGGAAGGGTTATCCGCAACGCCGCGCGCAATCGGCAGCGGCTGGCAAGCTGCGCGGGATCGGCATCTCAACGGTGATCGAAAATACCGGTGCCGGCAACGCACCGGCCGACGAAGTGGAAATCACGCTTGATGCGAGCGGCCTCTTCACGGTACACACGCAAGCCAAGTCACAGGGTCACGGTCACGAGACCACCTACGGGCTGATCGTCGCCCGCGCGCTCGGCGTGCCGCTTGCACGTGTGCACGTGGTGCAGTGTCTGCCCGGCAGCACGCGTCAGGGCAATCACACCGGCGGTTCGCGCAGCACGGTGGGGGCGGGCAGCGTCTGTCATCTGGCCGCAGTGAAACTGATTGAAACCGGCAAAGCGCTGGCGGCGCTGGAACTCAAACTCGAACCCTCGCAGATCAGTTACGCCAACGGCGTCTACAGCTCAACCGAAGCCAGCCGCAGCATCGAGCTCACCGACCTCGCGCAACAGCAACCACTGGCGATCATGGCCGACGGCAAATTCGGTTCGACCTTCCCCAATGGCTGCCACATCGTTGAAGTCGAGATCGATCCGGAAACCGGCGTGCCCACGGTCGCCTCCTACTGCGCGGTCGACGATTGCGGCGAAGTCATTCATCACGCCATCGTCGAAGGCCAGTTGCATGGTGGCGTCATGCAGGGCGCCGGCCAGGTGTTCGGCGAACACGTCGTCTACGATCGTGAATCAGGCCAGCCGCTGGCGGCCAGCTTTATGGATTACGTGATGCCGCGCGCCGGTCTCATTCGCGACATCCGCGGCGCCGAACACGCCACCCCCAGCACCGTCAGTCCGCTGGGCGTGAAAGGGGTCGGCGAATCGGGCTGCACGGCGTCGATTCCGGTGCTGGTGGCGGCGGTGATCGATGCGCTGCGCCCGCTGGGCGTCACGCATCTCGATATGCCGCTGACACCATCAAAACTCTGGCACGCCATCCAGGACGCGCGGCGCACGCAACACTAAACGCAGGCGCCGCGCCGGGCGCCGATCAACCCGGCAGCGGCAGCGTGATGATGCGTCCGGTCTCGGCGGCGAGCTGGATGCCGAGCGTGGTCTCCAGCGTGGTACGCGCCTGCCGCGGCGTGGCCAGATGACAGCCGCGACCGGTGACCAGATGATCGAGCCAGGCGCGCGTTTCATTGGCAATCGCGCCGTGGAACTCACCGAGCGCCCAATCGCCGGGCGTGCCGCTGTTGAGAAACACCATGTTGACTTCATGCCCGGGCAGATAGACATGCGGGATGCCCTTGTTGGTGTACATGATTTGGTCGGTGTGATCGTCGTCCACAATCAAGACGCCCTCGGTGCCCAACATTTCAAAGCGCGTGGCGTGCCCCAGCGCCGGATATTTTTCCGGCAGCGCATAACTCACCGTGAGATTGACTACCGTGCCGTCTGAATAGGTGACGATGGCGTAATTGACGTCATCAACATCAAAACCCGCCGCCTTCAACACGCCCTTCTGCCCGCGCGCAAACACCTCGACCGGCTGCGCGCCTTCGAGCATCCAATTGACGATGTCGACGTAATAGGTCAGCGCGTCCACCACCGGGGTGGCCTCGCGGTCGCGCGTCATGATGGCAATGCCGTTGGCGCGATTGTTGAATAGCCGCGCCGAAATACCGGTGACCTTGCCCATACGCCCCTGCACGATCTGCTCCTTGGCCAGCATCCAGCGCAAATCCTTGAAGCGACGACTGTAACCGACGCGCACTTCAACACCCGCTTTTTCCGAGGCCTCGATGATGCGATCGGCGTCGGCCACCGACAACGCAATCGGCTTTTCCACCAACACCGGCTTGCCGAGTTCGATCGCCTGCAGGATGGGCTTCATGTGCTCGCCCTCGGCGGTCGATACAATCACCGCGTTCACTTCGGGGCGCGCAATCGCCTCCAGATTATCCGCCGTGTGAAACTGGGCGCCGACACTGCCGGCGAGCTTTTTCGCGTTGTCCGCCACCAGATCGGAAACGCCAACAAAATTAACCGATGGATGGGTCAGCGCCTGACGTGCGCGTATGGTGCCGATGCGGCCGCTGCCGATCACGGCGATGCCGAGTTGCTTGCGTTCGATGATGTTCTCCCGGTGTTGATGGGCGCGCACAGAGTACGCTGCGGGGTTCATTCTACCGGAGGCCGCGTAGTGCAGAATGTAATGAGTAGGGAAGTTGGGCTTCGGTGGTCAGCGCGACCTGCGAAATTGCAGGCCGCCGGTAAGGGGGGCCATGGCGGCGAGCGTGGCGGGCGTCAGCTCAAGCCCCAATTCCTTGGCACACCAAAAACAAATTCGCAACAACCGGTGTTAGCTT
>CAMDSO010000136.1 GCA_945906935.1 Bordetella parapertussis | reverse complement strand
ACAAACTCCGACGGATAGGCGCGGCCGTCTTCGAGCTTGCGCCAGTATTCGCCGGGAAATCCGGCGCACAGTTTCGCCACGCTTTCACGTATGTCGGCGTAGTCTTCGCCGAGTTCCATCTGACTCTGGTTGCTGTTCATGCGTCCTCGCTATTTGTAACCAGCGCCCTCTAAACGGGTGCCGGCGCTACTCCACCCGCTACGGCGCGGGCGTATGCCTGATCAACTCGCTGCGCGTTTGAAAATCGGTGACGGTGCCGCCGGGCTTGCTGATCCACAGATCATGACGCACCCAGCGCCGCACTTCAGCCGACCACCAGTAACTTTGTTGCATGCGCCCGCGACGCGCCACCGGTCCGCCGCCAAAACGCCCGTCGACATCGACACGCAAGGCGAGAAAGCGGCCCGCCGGTACCTCGATGGTTTCCCAAGCGCCGACAGTGACCATCCCTTCCCATGCCGCACCCACCCGCGCCACCGTCCGCTGCGCCTTGAACGGGTAGGCCATGCCGGGGGCGAGAGGGAATTGGAAATAACCTTCGTGCGGGGTAATTTTAACGCCGCTGGATGATTCGATCAGATTCCAGTCGGCGGAATAAATATCGCGCTGGCCGCTGGCATCGGTGGTGATGCGTCCGTCAGCGGCAGCTGTGACCCGATAAGAAAACTCATCGGTCTTGTTATTGATCAAACTGGTCTGACGGTAGACCCAGAGATCGCCGGCCCGCACCTGCGGCCGGCCCATCGACTCATCAGCGGCAAACGATGGCGCAGCACAGACCAGTAGCGCCGTCAGCAGACAGCGGCGCATACAGGTTGTGATGAACATATTTGCCTGTCGCCATTATTGCGTCACGCCGCAGGCACGCCCCGGTGCCACCGGTGCCGCACCGCGCGCTGCCACCACCACCGAATAGCCGGCGGTCTTGTCATAGCCGAGCTTGAAGTTCAGCGGCTTGACGTCCTGCGCGTTCTGATAGGCCTGGGCCAGCGAAGTCTGCATGGTGGTTTGAAACAGGTTGTGCGGCTTCACAAAGTGACCGTATAACTTCGTCTTGAATGCGCCGGAGAGTGCCGTGTATTCAATGCCGGTCTCGTCCTGCAGCACGCTGGGGGCATTCTTCAGGATCGCATTGCGCAAAATTGTGAAGTACGACATTTGCAGCAAATGCGAGGCAGCCTTGACCAGGGTGCGATTATTCGACGCCTGCTCGATAAACGCGCGTTCAGCCGGACGTTTGACGATGACGCCATCAGACAAATCCATGCGCAGATAATCCACCAGTACACGACGACCGTTCTTCACCAGCGTCAGGCGCACCGAGTTCCACGATGAGGCGAGCGCCGGGTCTTCCTTCACCGGCAGCAGCTCTTTGCCGTCGGCACTGATCTGCACCGGCTCGACCGCTTCAACGTCGTAACCAAGACGTGCCGCAAACGCCATCAATTGCGAAGTCACACTCACGGTGACTTCGTGACGGCGCGCAAAATCCTCGAGTTCATTGGTGCGATAAAAACCGGTGCGCGCGAAGAAACGCCAGCGGTTGCGATAGGCCGCCAATACGCGCTTGAGTTCAGCCGCAGAGAGACGATCCAGGGCAGGCGGCAAACCCGCTCGCTGCATCGCCACCATGATGTAGCGACCAGCCTGCGGATAGAGCGCGTTGACCGACGAGAGGTCGGGACCAGAGAACGGATAGAACACCGTCTCTCCCTCTTTAGAATCAATCTCGCTGCACGCCCAGTTGACCATGGGAACACCGATTTTTTCGCGGTAGCTGTTCCATTGCGCATTGACGTCTTTGGCAAAGGCCGCGAATTGCGAACGTGCCGCAGGCTCAAAACCGGCTGGCTCCGGCTGCAAGCCGGCGACGATACGCGCCATCTCACTCGAGGGTATCGCAGTTGCCGTAGCCGCCCATGCCAGTGCCGGAACAACCAGAAACAAGATCAAAAAGAACCGTAAGAAGCTACTGCAGTACCCCATGACGCCCTCTCAAGACCGGCGCAAAAAATGCCCGGAAACGCCGAATTCCGCGTAAAGCGCGTGATTATCGCAATCCATAGCGAAAAAAGCCAAAATTTTGTGGCGCCACCGCGCCTGCGACACCGATGAGTGGCGGCCTTAACGCAGCGTTTCGACAAGAAACTCGTCGAGCAGCGCATTGAAACGCTGCGGCTCGTCGACAAACAGTGCGTGACCAGCGCTTTCAAACACCTCGACGCGCGTCGCCGGCCGCTTACGCAGCAGGTTTTCCGCCTGCCCGCGCAGACGTTCAGTGACCACGTAGAGCACTGGTTTGGTGGTGCCATAAACGGCGGTGCGCCAATATTCACGCGGCTGCTTGAAGGTCAGCAGTTGCACGCTCGCCTGATAAGGCGTTTTGAGCGCCTGCTGAGTGAGGGCCGCGTAGTAGGCCTCATCCTGCGTCGAACGAAACATCTCGCGTACAAACTGCGCCATCGCCGGCTTGCGATCGGCACGCAAACGCGCCATGAAATTTCCGCCGCCTTTGGATACCGGATACTCGCCGACCGAGTTATCGACCAACACCAGTCCGGCGACGCGGCTGTCGCCCTGCGTCTGCACATAGGCCAGCGCCTCCAGCACACCCAGCGACCAGCCGGCCAGCACCACGCGCGGCACCTGCAAATGCTCGATTAATTCACCAATGTCTTTGGCGCGACGCTCAACATTGTGTCCGCCACGGGCGATCTCGGATTCGCCCTGGGAACGCGGATCAAAGGCAATCACCCGATAGTTTTTTGCCAGGTGCGCAATCTGCGGCGCCCAGATCGAGGCCGGCATGGTCCACCCCGGCACCAACACGATCACCGCGCCCGCGCCGGCAGCCGTGTAATGCAGGCGCACGCCATCGCTTGAACGAAATTCAGCGGCCTGCGCCAGATTTGAAAAACTGCTCAAGAAAAAAAACGCCCATGCCGCCAAACCTGCCAGCGCTCGTGCGCAGCGAGGCGCATTGCTCAGATCTGCACCATCTCGAAGTCGGCCTTGGTCGCCGAACAATCCGGGCAGGTCCACGTCTCGGGCACCTCCGCCCATGGCGTACCCGGCGCAACGCCGTCATCCGGCATACCGGCCGCCTCATCATAGACAAAAGCGCACAACGCGCATTGCCACCGCTTGAAATCACCTGTGTTCATTTTTCCCCCGTGCTACATTTTACCCTGCCCGCGTCAATCCGCGGTAACGCCGCTGCGACGGATGACTGCAGCGTATTTTTTAATTTCAGATTTTACATAGCCGCCAAAGGCTACGCCGCTGCTGCCCAACGGGATAAAACCGAACTCGGACAAGCGCGCCACCAATTCAGGTTTTGCCAGCACCCGCAGCAGCGCGGCATACACCACACCGGCACGCGCCGGCGGCGTGCGGGCAGGCGCAAGCAGTCCATACCAGCTCTCAAACACATACTCTGGCACCCCCGCCTCAACCACCGTTGGCATCTCCGGCATAGAGGGCAGGCGCTGCGGTGAGGTCACCGCCAGCATTATCACCTTGCCCTGACGCGCGAAAGGCAGACAGTTTGCATAGGGGGCGATGAACACCATGGTTTCGCCCGCCATCAGCGCCGTCATCGCCGGCCCGCCGCCCTTGTAAGGTACATGCACCAGATCAACCCCGGCGGCAAGCTTGAACATTTCCATCGCCAGATAAGAAGCGGTACCGGTGCCGCCAGAGGCGTAATTAAGCAGGCCGGGCCGCGCCTTGGCCAACGCTACCAGTTCACCGACCGATTTCACCGCCAGTTGCGCTCCAACGCAAACGCTGAACGGTCCCGAAGCGACCTGACTAATCGGCAGAAAATCACGCACCGGATCAAAAGCAAGCTGGCGGTACAAACTAACATTGGCGGCCAGACTCGGCGTGGCGAGCAACAGCGTATAACCGTCGGGCGCCGCCTTCGCCACAATCTCCATGGCGATATTGGTTCCCGCCCCCGGGCGGTTGTCGGCAACCAACTGCTGGCCGAGCACGGGCGCCAATTCCGCTGCAATCAGGCGGCCGATAATATCAACGCCGCTGCCAATTGAACTGGCGATCACCAGCCGCACCGTGCGCGCCGGATAGGGCGGCTCTGCGGCAAGCGCAGGCGTTGTCAACAATAGTGCCAACGCGAAGATGATGCCGGCGCCACAACCCACATGGCTGACGCTCTGGTCTTTCACCGCGCTGCACCAAGCGGTTTAGCAAAGACCTTGCGCCACAAAGCGATTTCTTCGCGCAGTCGTTGGCCAAATTGCTCGGCGCTACCGCCTGCAGGATCGGCACCGAGTGCGGCCATCCGCTCCTTGACTTCAGCGCTGTTCAACACCGTGTTGATATCCGAGTTGAGCCGGTTGATGATGGCCGCACTGGTGTCACCCGGCGCCAGCACACCATACCAATTGTTAACTTCGAAACCGCGGTAACCGGATTCTGCCACTGTCGGAATATCCGGCAGCACCGCCAGGCGTTTGATGCCGCTGACTGCGAGCCCACGCAATTTGCCCGAATTAACGTAACTCACCGCCGGTGGACTGGCGATAAACATCATCGGCACCTGCCCGCCGACCACATCTACCAGCGCCGGGCCGGCCCCCTTGTAAGGAATGTGCACGACGTCAATGCCGGCGGTGTTTTGAAACATCGCCATCGCCAGATAAATCGCACTGCCCTCGCCGGCCGAGGCATAGTTGAGCTGACCGGGCTTTGATTTGGCCATCGTCACCAGCTCACGCACCGTCTTCACTGGCAGCGAAGGATGTACAACCAGTACGTTGAAGGATGCCGCTACCATCGCCACCGGTGCGATGTGCTTGAGCGTGTCATAGGGCAGATTGTCGTTGAGCGCCGGATTCGCCGACAACGCCGGGTTGCCGAACAGGAGCGTGTAACCATCGCCGGTGGCTTTGGCCACGGCATCGGTACCGA
Source organism: Bordetella parapertussis (assembly GCA_945906935.1). Taxonomy (GTDB): domain Bacteria; phylum Pseudomonadota; class Gammaproteobacteria; order Burkholderiales; family SG8-41; genus PALSA-1004. Next base: position 5,849 of record CAMDSO010000136.1, on the reverse strand, counting down.
TCACCGTTCCCGCGCCGCCGCGGTTTTCCACCACCACCTGCACACCGAGGCGTTCGGACAGGCGAGCCGCAATGATGCGTCCCATAATATCGACACCACCGCCGGGTGCGTAGGGCACGATCATGCGGATCGGTTTGGACGGATAGGGCTGGGCCTGACTCAGCGCCGGACAAAGAACGGCGCAGGCAGCGACCTGGGCGAGAACAGCAATAGGGCGAAACATGAATGCTCTTTTCATCGAAAGACAGCCCGTCATTCTATTATGGCTGCGCCATCCGCGGATACCGGTCGCAGAAACCGCGCCGATACCTGATGCTAAAATCGTCGCCATGCAAAATACTTATGAATCGGGCGTCGCACCGCCTGCGCGATCGGGCGAACCCGTACTCTGGTTTGCCTTTCAGAAATCGGAACTGCTGCTGGTGCGCGCTGACGGCGGCGTGCAATTGCCGCATTGTCACGACCTGGCAGAACTCGGGTTGAGCAGCGTGCGCAGCGTTTATCTGGGCACCTATCGCGGGCGCCATTGCTATGTCGCAGAACTGGCACATACGGAAACGCCGCCGGCCGGTCACGAGTTGCAAGGCCTGCGCAGCGTGCTCGGTGGCCCCGACCCCGCGCTCGGCACGCTCGCTGGGCGCGCCTTTCAGATCATGGAATGGGACCGCAACCATCAGTATTGCGGTCGTTGCGCTACGCCGACGCAGGTGCGTCTCGACGAGCGTTCGCGGGTCTGCCCGTCCTGCCGCATGACATCCTACCCGCCGGTATCGCCGGCGATCATGATACTGATCGTGCGCGGCCGTGAAATTTTGCTGGCACGCAAGAAAGACTGGCCGCAGGGTCGTTACAGCGCACTGGCGGGCTTCGTCGAACCGGGCGAACAACTCGAAGACACGGTCCATCGCGAGACCATGGAGGAAGTCGGTCTGCAGATCAAAAATCTGCGCTACTTCGGCAGCCAGCCGTGGCCGTTCCCGCATCAACTGATGATTGCCTTTACCGCCGAGTATGCCGGTGGCGAAATCACCCCGGACGGCGTTGAAATCGAAGAGGCAGCATTTTTCGATGTCGACAACCTGCCGAACCTGCCCGCCGGCATCAGCATTTCACGACGCATGATAGACAGCGTGGCAAACAAACTCGCGAACGGCGAAACGCTTTAACAATTACGGCCGATAAAAAAACGGCGCGTCATTGACGCGCCGTTTTTGTTGGTGCAACAACGCAATTAGAAATTCATTTCCAAGGCGTAGAGGCCACCGGTGAAGCGGTCACCGCAGAACAGGATACCGCGGTCATCGATCCACACGTCGTTGATCTGAGCAGAACCCTTCGGCGACATCGGCGGCGTACCCGGAACGAAATAGCCGATTTCCTTCGGCTGATACGGGTTGGCCAGATCATAGGCGCGCACACCGCCGTTGAAGAAGGTGGCGACGACGATGTCGTCCGAACGCCATGACAAGGGGCTCGGATAGTTTTCATGCAGGTTGTGCGAGCCGTAACGTCCGCCACGCTTGGCAAACACTTCAACCGGCGGCAACGGCAGCGTCGAAATCGGCACGAGGTTCTTCTCGTTACGCATGTCGAACACCCAGGTCAGCTTCGGCCAGTCCTTGCCGTCGTCGTAGACACACTCGTCGGACACCATCAAGAGGTCGCGGCTGAACAGCGGCATCGCGGTATGCGTGAAGCCGTTGAAGGGCGGCGAGTAGTTGAAACGCGACACTTCCTTCGGATGTGCCTTGTCGCTGATGTCGAGCACCACCACGCCGCCGTCGATGTAACCGAGATAAGCACGGTCGGGACGCTGCGGATAGCACATTGTGTTATGCGGACGATAGCCGTTGTCGAAACTCGGATTGCGCGGCAGCGGCGTTTCGCCTTTCTTCTGCCCCGGGTACCACCAGCGGCCCGCCTCAACCGGCTTGGACGGGTTACGAATGTCGATAATCTGATAGAACTGGTGATCGTTCTCGTTGTTCGGCTCGAAGTCGGCCGCGCCGGAAGAAATGTGCACGTATTCGCCGTCGACACACCAGACGCAGTGCACACCCCAGGAATGCGCACCGGAAGTATCGTAGTGAGAAATCTTGCGCGGCGTTTCGGGCTTGCTGATATCCCAGATGTCAAAACCGGCCGGCGTGCACGGAATGGTCGTGCCGCGGATCTGGTGCGCCACGATCAGGTAGTCGCCGCAAACTTCGAGCGAGTTGGAGCGCATTTTGTTGTGCGGCAGATCGGTCTGCACGATCACTTTGGGGTTGGCCGGATCGGTAACGTCGACACCGGTAAAGTTCTTCGGCGGACCTTCGTGCCCCAGCCACATGATGCGGCGGCCATCGGCCGTTTTCGACATCCCCATGCCCTCGCCGATGCCGCCAAAGCCACCGAGGTCATTGTTGCTGATCAATTTCATGTTAAGTGACAGCGTCTGCGACGCCGCTGTGCCGGGGTTCATTGCCATGCTATTTCCTTCGTCAGTGGTGCGCCATCCAGATCTGTGGCGCGATTGTCAAAACCCTCAAAAAACCGCGCAAGGCGCGGCTCCGTTGATCAAACTTTGATTGTTATGCCGCTAGTGTATCAATTCTTCGCCGCCGCCGCCGCATCCGGCGCCAATTTCCGCCACAGCGTCGCACCGTTGCTGGCCTTGTCGAGTTCGGCGAGCTGCTTGTCATGCGCATCCAGTTCTGCGGCGCTGGGGGCGATCACCACCAGATCAAGTTGGCCGGCGGCGCGACGCGTCGCCGCCGCTGTTTTAGGCGCTGGCGCCATGTCTATCATCAGGCTGTTCTGGCCGCGTGTCATCGCCAGATAGACCTCGGCGAGCAAATTAGCATCGAGCAGCGCGCCGTGCAGTGTGCGTTTGGAGTTGTCGATCTGGTAGCGATCGCACAACGCATCGAGATTATTGCGCTTGCCCGGATGCAGTTCACGCGCCAGCGCCAGCGTGTCGATCACACTCGGGCAATAGTGCTTGACCTGCTTGAGGTTGAGCAGGGCGAATTCGTGATTCAGAAACGACAGGTCGAAGGAAGCGTTATGAATCACCAGTTCGGCACCGTTGATGAAATCCAGCAACTCGGCGGAAATTTCGCGGAATTTCGGTTTATCGCGTAGAAAATCCTCGGTCAAACCATGCACCTGCAAGGCGCCATCGTCGCTCGCGCGCCCCGGGTTGATATAACGGTGCAAATGATTGCCGGTAAGGCGCCGGTCGTTCAGCTCAACCGCCGCCACCTCGAGGATACGGTGCCCAAGCGCTGCGTCGAGGCCGGTTGTTTCCGTGTCGAGGATGATCTGCCGGGTGCTCATGTCCGCACCGACTCAACGCCACGGTTGGCCAAGGCATCGGCGTGCTCATTACCAACGTGACCGGCATGCCCCTTGACCCAGATCCACTCGATCTCATGCTGCTGCGCGAGTTCATCGAGGCGCTGCCACAGATCGGCGTTCTTCACGGGCTTCTTGTCGACGGTCTTCCAGCCACGCTTCTTCCAGTTGTGTATCCACTCGGTAATACCCTGCTGCACATACTTCGAATCGGTATGCAGCTTGATCAAACAGCGCCGGTTGAGCGCCTCCAGCGCCCGGATCACCGCCAGCATCTCCATGCGGTTGTTGGTGGTCAGCGTCTCGCCGCCGAAGAGTTCGCGCGCGTGGTCGCCATATTTCAGCCACGCGCCCCAGCCGCCGATCCCCGGGTTCCCCTTGCAGGCGCCGTCGGTGTATACGTTGACCACCTGTAATTCTGCGTTCATCTGATCTCTTTGTTATTGCACATCGGCGACATCGCGGGCGGCCGCCGGTTGCTCGCTGGCCTGCGCCTTGGGCACGACGGCAAGATTGCGCCGGCGCGCCAGCTGTTTGCGCCAGCGCGGCATGATAATGCGCATGCCGCGCACCCGCTTGACGACGTGCAAAAAATAAACGCCGCCGCCAATCGGCCACCAACGGTCGCCGGCTTTTTCCATAAAACCCAAGCGCTCGATCCACTTTTCCTGCGCACACGGCGGCACATAACAGCCGGTGCGACCGGCGACGATATCCAGCTCAAGCAGCGCCAGCCAGTCCTTCAGCCGCGGCAAATGGATGAAGCGCCCGTCCCACGGGTAGGCGCCCGGCGTCCGGTTGAACAAGTGGCGCATGCCCCACAGGCTACGCGGGTTAAAACACATGATCAGCGCGTGGCCTTCCGGCATCAGCACCCGCTGCACTTCGCGCAGAACCTGATGGGGGTGCGCACTGAACTCCAGCACATGAGGCAATACCAACAAATCGACGCTGTGACTGGCCAGCGGCAGGTCGGCAAAATCGGCGCGCAAATCAACCTCGCCCTGGGGCCCGACACGACAGCGCAGCGGAATGCGGCTGGCACGCAGAAAATCGTGTTCCGGCAATCCGAGTTGGAAGGCATTGAAACCGAAGACATCAGCCACCGCGTGATCGGCGTAGGAGAGCTCCTGCGCAATGACGTAGCGCCCGAGGGGCGAGGCAAACCACTCGGCAGCCGTTATCGGCGCTGTAATCGAACCCGGCATTGACATGGGACGAGTTTAAAACAAAGATACCCGCCATGCCTATGAACCGCAGAAAGTGCCACTATGTCCACGCTTAAAATCATTCCCGTACCAGCCTTTAACGACAACTACATCTGGACTCTCGTGAAGGACGGCAATGCCGCGGTGGTCGATCCGGGCGAAGCGGCGCCGGTATTGGATTATCTGCACAACCACCAGCTGACCCTGACCGCCATCCTCAACACGCATCATCATGCCGACCACGTTGGCGGCAACAGCGCGCTGCTCGAGCATTTCAAGGTGCCGGTCTATGGCCCGCATGAAGAGCGGATTCCGACCGTGAGCCGTCACCTGCGAGAGGGCGAAAAATTTGCCCTCGATGGCATCGGCATCGAACTGTCGGTGATCGAAGTGCCCGCCCATACCCGCAGTCATATTGCCTTTTACGGTGCGGATATGCTGTTTTGCGGCGACACCCTGTTTGCCGGCGGCTGCGGCCGCATCTTTGAGGGCACGCCGGCGCACATGCACGCCGCCCTCGGCAAGCTGATGGCACTTCCCGACCACACCCGCGTTTATTGCGGCCATGAATACACGCTGGCGAACCTGCGTTTTGCCCGCGCCGCCGAACCCGGCAACCCGCTGGTTACCGCGTGGGAGCAACAAGCCGCAGCGCAACGCGAACGTAACGAGGTGACATTACCTTCAACCATTGGGCGCGAAAAAGGCGCTAATCCCTTCGTTCGCTGCGATCAACCCGGCGTTGTCGCGACAGCCAGCCAGCACGCCGGCCGGACCTTGACGGAAGTGGTCGAAGTATTGGCTGAAATTCGCCTGTGGAAAAACAATTTCTGATTAAAAATCAATAATTTCTGCGCATACCCTAACCTTGACGATCGCGTCACCACTTGGTTACCATTGCGCCTCCTAATTAACCGAGCGAGCGACGATGACGTGGTTCCGTATCGCCCCTCTGGCGGCAACCCTCTGCCTACTGTTCGCACTGCCCGCTACCGCCATGGATCAGGAATCACCGATGGCGGTTGCGCAAGCGTATTCACCGGCGACCACCGCGGCTGAAACCGGTCTCGGCGCCTGGCCGATCGCGCCCAGTGGACGCCCGTTCGAACGCGTGGTAATCGCGGACGACATTCCCGGCGTTCAAGCCGCGCAGGCGGAAACCAGCGCGACGCAGCTCCGCCCCACGGTGGACCTGACCATGCCACCAGCAAATTTGTGGGATCGCATCCGCAAAGGCTTTGGGCTTAACGACGTCAACAGCCCCTTGGTCCAGCAACAGATCGACTGGTTTGCCGGCCACCC
>CAMDSO010000135.1 GCA_945906935.1 Bordetella parapertussis | reverse complement strand
GGCACGCAGCACCGGGCCGCGATAAACGATCCATGGCAAGACAAGCCCGCGGCTGACGCGGTCACTCGCGCCCGGATATGCCGGGCCATTCAAGCCGAAGCTGGCAACACCGGCTTCCCACAAGGGGCGATTGCTGCCACCGACATCGGGTTCGGACTGGGCTTGGGCCGAGAAACTGGCTGCAATAAAGGGGAGTGCGAGGGTGAGTAAGGTGATCGCGCGTACGCTTGAATGAGCCAGGGGCATGACGCGTTTCTTTCTGTGAGAGGAGAGCGACAGCGAAAATACGCTAAACCGGGGCAAGGCAGGAACAGGAAAAAGAGATAGAAACTGAGAAAGAATCATCGAAAAACAACCAGAACGCAATAACAAAATGGAGGGAAATCGCAGTGATTGCCGGAATGGACTGAAAAGCTGCTGGATAGTTCCATACTCTCCACTGCTGGATATCCTCAAACTATAGGAAGCTTGATTGTCGAAAATGAATCTCCATGCACCCGGTGTGCCGTCATCGGCCTATTCCACCTTGATGTTGGCTTCCCTTACCACCCGCGTCCATTTTGCGATATCGGTTTTCAGCCACTGCGCAAATTCTTCGGGCGAATTGCCGACTGGCTCGCCACCTTCGGCCGCCAGTTGCTTCTTCAGGTCGGGCTGCTGAAGGATAGTGCTGAGTTCGTGATTCAATCGCTGGATAATGGCCGGCGGTGTGGCGCGCGGCGCGAACAGTCCTTGCCACGCAACCATCTCGTAGCCGGGCAAACCGTTCTCGGCGACGGTTGGAATCTCCGGCACGATGGCCGCACGCTTGGAACCGGTCACTGCCAGCGCGCGCAACTTGCCGGATCGCACCTGCGGCAGGCCGGACGGCATGGTGGCAAAAGCGAGTTCGATGCGCCCGCCGATCAGATCCACCAGCATCGCCGGCGCCCCCTTGTAGGGAATCATCGCGATCTTTACCTTGGCGGTGAGATTGAACAGTTCGGCAGCAAGCTGGGTGGCGCCGGCAATGCTGGACGTGCCGTAATTGAGTTCGCCGGGCTTTGCGCGCGCCAGTGCAATCAGGTCCTTCACCGATTGCACCTTGAGCGACGGACTGATCACCAGCACCTGCGGTGCGTAGGCAAGATGTGTAATCGGTGCGAGGTCGTTCAGAGAATCGTATGGCAGTTTTTTGTACAGCCCCGGGTTGACGCTGAAACTCGTCGTCACCAGCAACAGGGTATGACCGTCGGGCGCAGCCTTCACCGTGATTTCCGTGGCGATGATGCCGCTCGCACCCGCGCGGTTGTCGACCACGAACTGCTGTCCGAAGCGCTTCCCCAGAGATTCTGCAATCAGGCGTCCGACAAAATCTGCATTGCCGCCGGCTGTCTGCGCAACGATGAAACGCACCGGTCGCGTGGGGTAATTGTCGGTCGAGGGGGCCGCGGCACTTGCACCGCCTGCCAGCAGCGCGGTTAACGCGACAAACAACTTTGCACGCACAACATTGTCGATGAACATGGCGGGGATTCGCGCTTTCATGAATAATCCGGCAGGTTAGCATTTTCCACGGCGTGTCATGAAATCATACTGGATCAAACACGAAAATGGCGTTGGCGTCATGGATCTGCGCGAGTCACCGATACCCGTGCCGGGCCCAGGACAGTTGTTGCTGCGCGTACGGGCGACATCGTTGAGCCGCGGAGACCTGCTCGGCGCCATCAAGTTTCATCGCTCGCCCGAAGGACGGCCCGCCGGTGTCAATGCCGCGGGTGAAGTACAGGCATTGGGCGCGGGCGTGACGGAGTTTCGCGTCGGTGAGCGCATTATGGTGCGTGGCCGCGGTTGCTTTGCAGAATACGTGCTGGTGGACCCTGGCCTCGCCACCCCGGTGCCGCCGCAATTCACCTGGGAACAGGCTGCGGCTGTTCCCACCTCCTATGTGACGGCATGGGAAGCGATGGTGCAATACGGCCGCCTTAAGGCCGGCGAGTGGCTGCTTGTCACCGGTGCGTCGTCGGGCGTCGGTGTCGCGTCGATACAACTCGGCAAGGCGATGGGCGCCCACGTGATAGGCGTATCCACGTCGCCGGCCAAACTAGACAAGTTACGCGCGCTTGGGCTGGACGTGGCCATCTGCGCGCACGGCAGCGACTTCAGCAGCGAGGTACGCGCGGCGACTGGTGGCAAGGGCATTGATCTCGCGGTCAATCTGGTCGGAGGCTCGGTATTCGCCGCATGCCAGAAATCGCTCGCGAATTTTGGGCGACTCGCGGTGGTCGGTTACGTCGATGGCGTGATGAAGACCGAACTCGATCTTGAGGCCACACACGGTATGCGTCATGAAATCTTCGGTGTCTCGAACTATCCGTTAAGCCCGCCGATGCGCGCCGAAGCAACGCGCGGCTTTAATCGCGATGTGCTGCCGGCGCTCATCGACGGTCGCATCGTGCCTGTCATCGATCGCGTATATCCGTTCCACGAATTGCCTGAGGCAAAGGCGTATGTCGAAAAGGGTGAGCAGGTCGGCAGGGTGGTGGTGCGGATCGATTGATACTGCATATCTCACGCCCATGCACGGGGCAAAAGACAAGCTGCTCGGACTCATCGCCAATATCCGTGCGGCCTTGAGTTATGTCAGGGCAGTTGCGGAGCAGTTGCCTCAGGTAGATCGCTGGAAGACCTTCCTCGACTACGGGGTGGCGAAAATCACGCGACCTTTACCGCCTTGGAGTCGCACAGGTCAACTCATAATGCAGGCCTAACTGCCGAATTTAGGTTTATTTGCCATGCGCGTCGTAGACGAGATACCGTGTATCTCACTTTCAATGGAGGTCAATATGCCTACTACCGCCATGGTCCACGTCCGCGTGGATGAGAAAATCAAGGAGCAGGCCACCGTGGCGCTTGCCGCAATGGGTTTGTCGGTTTCGGACGCGGTGCGCGTTTTTTTGATGCGCGTGGTGGCTGAGCAGCGAATGCCGTTCGCGCTCAAGGTACCCAACGCCGAAACTCGTGCGGCAATGGCTGAAGCAGATACGATCACGCTTACACGCCGCGCTCGTTTCAGTACTGCCACCGAGTTGTTCAATGACCTCGAAAAGAAGCGCCGCAAGTAAGCGCGCGCCGCTGCCGCGTGCGGCGGACTATGCAAAGTCGTTCCGCAAGGATTGGGAGCGCCTGACCCGGGCAGGCCGCTACGACATGAACCGGCTCAAGGAGGCCATGCTGCTGCTGATCGCCAACGACGGCCCTCTCGGGCCCGAGTGGCTCGGTCACCCGTTGGGTGGCGAGTGGGAAGGGCATCGTGAGTGCCATGTCGGTGGTGATTTTCTGTTGGCTTACAAGCTCGATGACACCGGAAAAACCGGCTGTATTGTGTTTGTGCGAGCAGGAACACATACCGATCTTTTTGAGTAAGGCTTACGGTGTATCGAGCACGGCAAAAATATTACGCGTCTAATAGTCCATCCTCTGCGTGATTTCCTTGTTCTCGCGATCCACCTGGTTGTCACGCTGGCAAAGCTTCTTCGGCCGGGCGGCGCAAAAGCGGTTGCCGCCGAATCGCTGGCGCTCAAGCAGCAACTGATTATCAGCATCCGACGCGAGTATCTCGATCAGACCTTGTTCTGGAATCGGTTTGACCTCGCACGAAAATTGAGTGAATTCCGCGATTACTACAATGAGCATCGTGTTCATCGTTCGCTTGGCGGCACAACGCCGGCGGAGTGGGCAGGGGAGTCAGCGCCAACGCGTGCGCAATTGGACCGTTACGGCTGGCGCGACCATTGTCGCGGGCTGTTTCAGGTCCCGGTGGCTGCTTAAACTACGAATTCGCCACCAACACGGGGATTCGGACAATTTCCCATCGTTCGCCCCGTTTGGTCGAAGAAACCTCCTTGGCATACCGCTGCAGCAGGCCGCCAAAAGTCTTGTTTGGGATGGCGCCAAAGATTCCCTCGGCTATGTCCAGTTCTTGCGCTGCAGCCCAAAGTTCGGCTCTGGCCTTCGTGCGGAACGTCGCAGATTTCATGATACCCTTCCGGCGCACCACGACCGTCCACGATGATCCCCTCTTCCGAAATGATGCCATCTACACCGCCCCCATGCGTTGGAATTAGTCGAGCTTTTGCCGGAGATTTGGCGCAATCGTGGCGCAAATTTGGCGCACAGGATGGCGGTCTAAGGGGGGGATTGGTGGGCTTTTTCGGAAACAGTCAGCGCCAAGGACTAGCGCAAGCTGTTGAAACAAGGGGATTTACGGGGATATTTGGGGGTTTTGGGAGAGTCCCCGTGGTGCCCAGAAGAGGACTCGAACCTCCACAGTGTTGCCACCGCCAGGACCTGAACCTGGTGCGTCTACCAATTCCGCCATCTGGGCTTTCAAGGCGGGCGAATTTAATCACAAAAGGCTCTGTTGTCAAATGAAGAAATCGACATCAAGCCAGCGCAAGACTGAAAAACCGCGCAAGCGTCGCGCCGGCAGCAAGTTGGAAATGTCAAAGGTATCTGCGGACACTGGTGTAAGCCGACGTGTTGATCCGCATTTGTCGCGCGAGCAGTTGAAATACGAAGCGCCGGTGCCAAGTCGTGAACTGATATTGGAAACCCTTGATACCCAGGGTGTTCCGGTGAGTGATGCGCTACTGCAGAAGTTGTTGCATGTGACAGAAACCGAGCAGGAAGGTTTTGATCGGCGTCTTTCCGCGATGCAGCGCGATGGGCAGATCATGCGCAATCGGCGTGGCGCCATCTGCGTTGTGACCAAACTTGATTTGATCACCGGTACGGTGCAGGGGCATCCTGACGGATTCGGCTTCCTCACACGTGATGATCAAGGCACCGATCTTTTTCTCGGCCCACACGAAATGACCAAGGTTCTCCACGGTGATCGTGTCGCGGCGCGTGAATCAGGACTCGATCGACGCGGCAGGCCGGAAGGCAAGATCGTTGAAGTGCTGACACGGGCGAACTCGCGCGTGGTGGGACGGTTGCACAACGAGCACGGCATTTTGATCGTCATCGCTGAAAACAAGCGTATCAGCCAGGATTTTTTAGTGCCCCCGGGTGAGTCGATGAAGGCCAAGCCGGGAAACGTGGTGGTCGCCGAGATCATTGAGCAGCCTTCGTCGCATGTGCGGCCGGTTGCGCGCGTGGTAGAGGTGTTGGGGAATTATGCCGATCCCGGGATGGAAATCGAGATTGCGCTGCGTAAACACGATCTACCGTATGTCTTCCCGCAGGCTGTGGAACGTGCGTCGTCGGCGATTCCGGCACGCGTTTCAAAACAGGACATCGTCGGGCGTGAGGATTTGCGCGAACTGCCGTTGGTCACCATAGACGGGGAAACTGCGCGCGATTTTGATGATGCGGTGTATGCCGAACCGAAGGGCAGGGGATTCAGGCTGGTGGTGGCGATTGCCGATGTCAGTCATTACGTTGGTCAGGGTGATGCGCTGGATGTCGAGGCCAAGAATCGCGGTAACTCGGTGTATTTTCCGCGACGCGTGATTCCGATGCTGCCGGAGGTTCTATCGAACGGACTTTGCTCGCTGAATCCGGAAGTCGAGCGGTTGTGCATGGTGTGTGACATGACGATCGACGCACATGGTGAAATCACCGGCTACGAATTTTATCCGGCGGTTATGTGGTCGCATGCGCGATTGACGTACACGGCGGTGGCGGCGATGCTGGCCGAGCCCAAGGGCGCTCTCGCGCTACAGAACAAACCGCTGTTGCCGCATTTGCAAAATCTGCACGCACTCTATCGTGTATTGCTCAAATCGCGTCTGAAGCGTGGTGCGATTGATTTTGATAGCACCGAAACGCAGATGATGTTTGATGCGAACGGAAAAATAGAGCGCATCGTCGCCGTTGTGCGGAACGACGCTCATCGTTTGATTGAGGAGTGCATGCTCGCCGCCAATGTGTGCGCCTCGGGCTTTCTGCACAATGCCGAGCATGCCACCTTATACCGTGTCCATGAGGGGCCGTCCCCTGAGCGTCTGGCCGGGTTGCGCGAGTTTTTGGGTGGTTTTGGGTTGCAGTTGGGGGGCGGTGAAAAGCCCCATGCAAGTGATTACGCCGAGGTGTTGGTCAAGTGCAAGGGCCGCCCGGAGGCGCAACTGTTGCAGACCGTGATGCTGCGCTCGCTACGGCAGGCTGTTTACAGTCCGGATAATCTCGGGCACTTCGGACTCGCTTATGACGGATATACGCACTTCACCTCGCCGATCCGCCGCTATCCCGATTTGTTAATACATCGCTCGATCAAGGCTGTCTTGTCGGAGAAGAAATATAATCCCGGCAGTTGGAAGGATTTGGGCGTGCATTGTTCGCTGACCGAGCGACGTGCGGATGACGCCACGCGCGACGTCGATGCCTGGCTCAAATGCTATTACATGCGCGATCGGGTCGGCGAATCGTTCGAGTGTACGGTCAGTTCCGCCGTTGCCTTTGGTATTTTTGTTTCCCTCGACGGCCTTTATGTGGAGGGCCTGGTGCATGTATCGGATCTGGGGAGTGATTATTTTCACTTTGATCAGGCCAAACATCTTTTGCTCGGCGAGCGTACGGCCAAGCGCTATCGCATTGGTGATCGTCTGCGGGTGAAGGTCGCGCGTGTCGACATCGAAACCAGTAAGATCGATTTTGTGCTGGACGAATGAACGGTATTAACGGGGTACTACTGTGAACGATACTCGTATCATTTATGGTTTTCATGCAGTGACCAGCCGCCTGCGGCAGGACGCATCCGGCATGCAGGAAGTATATCTTGAAGAGTCACGCCAGGACGGCCGCGCGCGCGACCTGGGCAAGTTGGCCACCGAGCGTAATGTGCGGCTGATCCCGGTGGATGGCAGGCGGCTTGACGGCCTCACCGGCAATGCGCGGCATCAAGGCGTAGCAGCGCGTGTTGCGGTCGTCGCTTTGCGTCATGATCTCGACGGTGTGATCGAGGACGCGGGGAAGGCGGCTTTGTTGTTGATACTCGATGGCGTGCAGGATCCGCATAATCTTGGTGCCTGTTTGCGCGTTGCTGATGCGTTTGGCGTTCATGCAGTGGTGGCGCCCAAGGATCGTGCTGTTGGGATCACGTCGGTGGTTTCCAAAGTGGCCAGCGGGGCGGCGGAAACCATACCGTATATCACCGTCACCAATCTCGCGCGCACGCTGCGGGAGCTGAAAGATGCCGGGGTCTGGATAGTCGGTACTGACGATCAGGCGCCGGCGTCGCTCTTCGATGTGCGTCTGGATGGGCCTCTGGCGTGGGTTTTGGGGGCTGAAGGTGAGGGCATGCGGCGGTTGACACGTGAGCATTGCGATCAGTTGGTGCGTATTCCCATGGCCGGCAAAGTTGAGAGCCTGAATGTTTCGGTCGCTTCTGGCGTGTGTCTGTTTGAGACTGCGCGCCAGCGCCAGCAAAAGAGTTGATCGCAGGGTATTGACTGGTTGGGCTGGCTTTTGTTGTTGGTGGGCTATTGAACCGTCCCGATTGCCGGGTGTTGTTGGGTAAGTTTTGATGGTTTTGGCGGAGAACTGTTTTGTCTTGAGGCGCCGCCGCCTTTGAGATGTGGCATTGCCTTACAGCGCGATGCGCTGAACGGATTTTGTTCGTAACACTTTGATGGTGCTGCCATTGACTAATCAAATACCGTTGAATATACATAATATTACGGGTATATTCTTAAGTGTTCGTCAGGTTAATCTACGCTGCGTAGTCGCGATATATATATGAATATACCTAAATTTTTTTATGCGTCTTTGTGCGTGACCGTTCTCGTGGGTAATGCTATTGGAACGACTGCGGTTGCTGCGGCGGAAGCCGAGGCTGTGCCAGCGTCGCCCCGGTTTGCGATCGGGCGCTTCGACGTCGAAGGCAATACCCTGCTCAAGCCGGCCGAGATCGAGGCAGTCGTTGCGGGCTATGTCGGTCGCGAAAAGGATTTCAGCGATATCCAGCGGGCGCTGGAAGAACTCGAAGGTGTATACCGCGATCGTGGCTACGGTGTTGTGCAGGTTCTGTTGCCCGAGCAGGATATCACCCGTGGTGTGGTGAAATTCAGTGTAATTGAGCCACGCATTGGAAAAATCCTCGTCGAGGGCAACCAGTTTTACGATGAAGCCAACGTCAGACGCAGCCTGCCGGTTGTGCAGGCTGGTGTCACGCCCAATGCCATCAAGATTGCGCAGAATTTGCAGCTATTGACTGAAAACCCGAGCAAGCAGACGACCCTTCTTCTCAAGGCGGGGGCCACAGACAGTGAGGTCGATGCCACCATCAAGGTGGTCGACGAGAAACCCTATAAGTTTGTTTTTACTGCCGATAATAGTGGTAGCAACGATACTGGTCGATTCCGCACCGGCGTCGCGGTGCAGCACTCAAACCTCTTTAATCTCGATCATGTCGGCAGCTTTCAATACGTGACCTCGCCTGAAAATCCCAGCAAGGTTGCGATTTATGGTGCCGGTTATCGTATTCCGCTCTACGCACAGAACAGTTCGATTGATTTGTTCGGTGGCTATTCAGACGTGAGTTCCGGCACCCTGCAGGGCCTGTTTAATGTCAGCGGCAGCGGCACGATACTCGGTGGGCGCTATAACTTTCATCTACCGAAGGTCGGTGAATACGAGCATCGAATTGCGGCGGGGATCGACTACCGCGCGTTTAAGAACAACGTCACGCTTGTCGGCGCTGGAACCGGCCTGGTGCCCGATATTACGGTGCATCCGGTAAGTCTTGCTTACAGCGGGACACTCCGGATGCCGGCAGCGGAAATCGCCTTTAATCTCAGCTATGCACGTAATCTGTTGCCTGGCGGTAACGATGGCGCGGACAGTGATTTCAAGGCTTCCCGTGCAGGTGCCGAGGCCGATTACCGTATTTGGCGCGCTACTGCCAGTTACACCAATGTGTTTGCGCAGGAGTGGCAATTCCGTGCGGTTGTCACGGGGCAATACAGCGATGACGCGCTGGTGTCGGGCGAGCAATACGGGTTTGGTGGTCCGGATTCGGTGCGCGGTTTTAGCATCCGCGAGGTTGCCAATGACAAGGGCTATTCAGGGCAGCTTGAAGTTTATACCCCAGACCTGGGTAATCAATTTGATCTGGGCGATGTGAAATTGCGCTTGCTGGGTTTCTACGACGTGGGCTCTACCGGCCGTAACAAGTTGCAGCCTGGCGATGTTTCTAAGGGCGCTGGTGGGGCCAGTGTCGGACTGGGGGTCCGGGCGGGCTACGGCAAACGTTTGAGCGTGCGTCTGGATTGGGCGAACGTGATCGACTCGGCGGGTGCTCAGGCTAAAAACGATCAAATGTTGAATGCTGCGGTGGTGGTTCAGTTCTGATTTCGCCTGCCCTTAGCCCGTTGCTATCGCCCTGACTTTTCTGTAGACTGCGCGCCTCGTTCACCGCCTCTGGCGGTGATTTTCCTTGCCTTACCGTCATCGCATAACGGGAGGCCCCCACAGTCCACAAGGAGATTTTGCATGCGGCATTATGAAATCGTTTTTATCGTGCATCCCGACCAGAGCGAACAGGTTCCCGGGATGGTCGAGCGTTACCGCTCGATGGTGCAGGCGAAGGGCGGAAAAATCCACCGCCTTGAAGATTGGGGCCGTCGTCAGATGGCATTCCCGGTCCAGAAAATGCACAAAGCCCATTATGTGTTGATGAACATAGAGTGCGGTACCGATGTGCTCGAGGAACTTGAGCACTCTTTCAAATTCAATGATGCCGTGTTGCGCCACCTGACCGTGAAGATGACGGAAGCGATGACCGCACCGTCGCCAATGATGAAGGAAGAAAAATCGCGTTCGCTGACTGCTGGTGCTCCGGAGGCTGCCAAAGCGGCGCCCGCGGTGACAGCGGCATCCGCACCTGCGGCACCTGCGGCACCTGCGGCACCTGCGGCACCTGCGGCACCCGCGGCACCTGCAGCGGAAGCAGCGTCCGCTTAACGGATGCGCAATGTGGTCGCGATAGGCGGCCGGTTGCTCAAGCGCAGCGCGCTTCGCTACACACCGGCGGGCATTCCAATCGTCGATTTTGTGATTGCACACAGTTCTGTGCAAATCGAGGCGGGAAGCCGGCGCAAGGTGCAATGCGATGTGGAGGCGGTGGCAGTCGGCGATCTGGCGGGCACGATCGAACAGTTGAAGATAAATCAGTCGGTGCAGATCAAGGGTTTTCTGGCGCGCGACAGCATGGGTAACACCCGGTTGAAGTTGCATGCGACAGGCATTGAATTGATCAGCGGCGACACTGAATAAAATCAGGACTCAAGGAGATTACGATGGCGTTTTCAAAAGGCAAGGGTAAAGGCAAGAACGATAAGGACAAGAAGCGTGGTTCGAAGAACCTGTTTCGTCGCAAGAAGTTCTGCCGTTTTACGGTCGAGAAGGTCAAGCAGATCGATTACAAGGATATCGGCGTTCTGAAGGACTTCATCAACGAGAATGGCAAGATCATGCCGGCTCGTATTACCGGGACGAAGGCGCATTATCAGCGTCAGCTGAGCACCGCTATTCGACGCGCGCGTTTTCTTGCGCTGCTGCCGTTTACCGACCTGCACTAAGGGGATAAGCATGCAAATCATATTGATGGAAAAACTGCCCAATCTGGGACAGCTTGGTGATGTCGTCAAAGTCAAAGACGGCTTTGCGCGTAATTATTTGATTCCGCAGGGTAAGGCGAAGCGCGCCACCCAGGCTAATCTGGCGGAGTTTGAAAAGCGTCGTGCGGAACTTGAGAAGGCGCAGACTGAGTTGCTGCAACAAGCTCAGGAACGTGGTGCCAAACTGGAAGGTCTGATGGTCCAGATCTCGCAAAAAGCCGGCGTTGACGGCAAACTGTTCGGTTCGGTAACCAATAGCGATATCGCCGAAGCTCTCAAGGCGCAGGGTTTTGATGTGCCACGGGCGACGATTCGTATGCCGCTCGGACCGATCAAGCAGATCGGTGATCAAACGCTGACCATCGCCTTGCATTCGGATGTGAC
>CAMDSO010000134.1 GCA_945906935.1 Bordetella parapertussis | reverse complement strand
TCAGGCGGCCGGCTACGCACAGGTTGTTCTCGAGGTAGGTGTTGCGCACGTAGTAGCTGTACATGGCGCCGGGCAGGTTGGTGCTGTCGCTGTTCCAGGAGAGCAGATCGAAGGCCTCGGGTTTGCGGCCCTTGAGGTAACCGTTGATCACATAGGGCCAGATCAGATCGTTGGCGCGCAGACTGGCAAAGGTCAGTGCCAGCTCCTCGCCGCGCATGACGCCACCCGTTGCATATTGCGCTTCGCGTCCGCTGACATAGTCTTCATCGACAAACACCGACAACTCGCCGGTATCGCTGAAGTCGAGCATGGTGGTGAGCAGCGTCACGCTGGCTGCAGGTCGTTCGCCGTGCGCGTGCAGCACGGCCAGCGCGGCGGCCAGCAGTGTGCCGCCGATGCAAAAGCCGAGCGTGTTGACTTGTTTGACTGCGCAGATTTCACGCGCCACGCGAATCGCGCTGATGACGCCGAGTTCGAGATATTGATCCCAGCTGATGGGTCCGAGTGTCGCCGGCACATTGCGCCACGACACCATGAAAACGGTGTGGCCTTTTGCAACGGCGAAGCGCACGAAGGAGTTTTCCGGCTGCAAGTCGAGGATGTAATATTTGTTGATGCACGGTGGCACCATGACGAGCGGGCGCGCGTGTATTTGCGCGGTTTGCGGCCGATACTGTATGAGCTGCATCAGCTCGTTTTCAAACACCACCGCGCCGGGGGTGACGGCGATGTTGCGGCCGACTTCAAAGGCCGCTTCATCGCATTGGGTGATGCGATTCTTGCGCTGGTCGTCGCCCAGCAGTTCGAGGCCGCGACGCAGGCTTTCGCCGTTAGATGCGGCGGCGAGTTTGATGACCTCGGGATTGGTGGCGGCAAAATTGGACGGTGCCGCGGCGTCAATCAGCTGGCGGGTGAAGAAATCCATGCGCTGCCGGTCGCGTCCCGTCAACGGCAACGCCGCGGTCATCTCGGTGAGCCAGCTTGCATTCAGCAGATAGGCGGCGCGCAGGTAATTAAAGTAGGGCAGGTTGTACCACTCCGGTGCGCGGAAGCGGCGGTCGGGTTTTTCCGGCGGCGGTGAGGTTTCGCCTTGCACCAGGCGTTGCCACAGTGAGATTTGCTCGCGGCTGTGGCGCTGTTGCATGGCTTCCCAGCGCGCGGGGTCTTGTTGTAACGCAGCGTTGATCGCCGCCAGTAGCGCTGCCGTGTCGAGGCTCCCGCCGCCGCTCCGTGTAGACATCAACTGGGCTAAGAAGCGCGCGGCACCCGCGTTCAGCGCGGCGATGGTCTGGCGAATCGTTTCGTCGGATGCCTGCATGTAGGGCTGCCGAGTATTGAGGTTAGTGCAGCAGTTCGCCAACCACCCACACGGTGGCAACGCCGGCGACAATCAGCGTGATCTGTTGCACGCCGGCGGCGATTTCAGGGCGCCGGTGCAGGCCGGGGATCAAATCGGCGACCGCGACGTAAATCATGCTCGCCGCCGCAAACGCCAGCAGCATCGGAATGATGTGTTGTATTTCCTGTAGCGAATAATAAGCAAGCACGCCGCCGGCGAGCATGGCAAGGCTGGACAGCGCATTGAGCGCGAGCGCGCGGGCGCGACTGTAGCCGGAATGCAGCAGCACCAGAAAATCGCCGACCTCCTGCGGAATTTCATGCGCGATAATAGCGATGGCGGTTACCACGCCGACTTCAATGTCGGCGACAAACGCGGCGGCGATCACCACGCCGTCGACAAAGTTGTGCACGGTGTCGCCGATGACGATCATCATGCCGCTGCGACCGTGGTCATGTTGTTCCGGTCGCGCGTCGTGCGCATCGCATTGCGTTTCGTGGCAGTGACGCCACAGCACGAGTTTTTCCAGCACGAAGAAAAACAGGATGCCAAAGAGGATGGTGGCGGCGATCGGTCGCGGATCGGCGGCCGTGCCGAAGGCGTGCGGCAGGATGTCGAGAAACACCGCGGCGAGCAGCGCGCCGACGGCAAAACTGATCAGCACCGGAATATGCGAGGCGCGCGCGTTGAGGGCAAAGAGCGCCGCGATGAACACGCTCAGGAGCCCGCCGATTACGCTCGCCGTGATGATCCAAAGCAAAACCGACATGCGCGGATTCCAGTCAAAATAACCGAATTATAAATGACGCCGCTGGTGCGGGGCGCTAAACGCCGCCGATCCAGATCAGTGCCGCCATGCGGCCGGTGATTTTGTCGCGCCGGTAGGAGTAGAAGCGTTGTGGATCGGATACGGTACAGTCGCCACCGCCGTAGACCCGCCGCACGCCGCAGGCGGCGAGCCTCTGTCGTCCCAGCATAAACAGATCGGCCAGCCATTTGCCATCGGACTTCGCGGTGAAAGCTGCGGCCGCCGCACTGTCGTGATCAACAAACGCCTCGCGCACCTCGCTGCCGACTTCAAACGCCGTGGGGCCGATGGCCGGGCCCAGATAGGCCAGCAGCCGGCCGGCCTCGACGCCCATGGCGCGCACGGTGTTTTCAAGCACGCCGCCACTCAAGCCGCGCCAACCGGCGTGGGCGGCGCCGACCACGCTGCCGGCTTCATCGCAAAGCAGCACCGGCATGCAGTCGGCAATCATCACCGCGCAAACCGTGCCGCGTTGGTGCGCCACGCTGGCATCGGCGTCGGCCTCTGTCGTCAGTGTATCGGCGGTCACCACCTGCGTGCCATGCACCTGATGCAGCCAGCGCGCGGGCTGCGGCAGCTGTTCCGCCAGCAGGCGCCGGTTGGCGTGCACCGCGGCCGGATCGTCGTCGCAACGCAAGCCCGGATTGAAGCTGGCGTGCGCGCCGCGGCTGAAGCCGCCATTGCGTGTGGTGATAAAGCTTTTTACGTGGGCCGGCGCCGGCCACTGCGGGCTGATCCAGTCGGCGGGCAACTTCATACGACGGGGGCGGCGCCGAGGGCGTCGAGCAATTGGGCGAAATCAGGTGGCAATGCAGCCTCCCAGGTCATCGTTTCGCCGTTGTCAGGATGTTGCAACGAGAGTCGCGCCGCATGTAACGCCTGGCGTTTGAACAGATTGAGTAGTGCGAGCGCCGAACGCCGCGATGTACCATACACCGGGTCGCCGACCAGCGGGTGGCCGAGCGACAGCATGTGCACGCGGATCTGGTGCGTGCGCCCGGTTTCCAGCCGGCAACGCAACAGCGTGGCCTGACCCTCGCAGTGTTGCAGCACTTCGTAATGGGTGAGTGCGGGGCGCCCGCGTTCGACCACCGCCATGCGCGTGCGTTGTGTCGGGTGGCGGCCAACCGGTGCATCGACGCTGCCGCCACGTGTCACGAGGCCGTGGACGAGGGCGAGATACTCCCGTTTGACTGTGCGTGCCTGTAACTGGCGCGTCAGGCTGGTTTGCGCTTGCAGCGTTTTGCCGACCACCAAGAGGCCGCTGGTCTCCTTGTCGAGGCGATGCACGATGCCGGCACGCGGTAGATTGGCGAGCACCGGTGAGTGCGCGAGTAGCGCGTTGAGCATGGTGCCATGCCAGTTACCGCTGCCTGGGTGAACCACCAGGCCTGCCGGCTTGTCGAGAACGAGGATGCTGGCATCCTCGTAGACCACGGTGAGTGCAATTTCCTCGGGCAAGGCGGCCAGCGTCTCGGGTTCGGCCGAGGGCGTCACGCGTATGGTTTCACCGCCGTAGACACGGGTTTTCGGTTGTATCGTCTGACCGCTAATGGCGATGCGGCCTTCGCGTATCCAGCGCGAAATACGGTTGCGCGAAAACTCCGGCAGCAGAGTAGCGACAGCCTGATCGAGGCGCAGGCCGGCCAGGTCTCCCGTTACGATCAGGGAAATCGGCGCCGTGGCGACGGGGGCTGCGTTATAATTTTGTTGTTTCGCGTCTAGGATCATTTATGCGTTCAAGTTTAGCGTTAATTCTGCTGCTCTGTGTGTCGGCCTGCGGTCTGCTTCCGGAGCAGATTGATGAGACGAAGAACTGGTCGGCGGAAAAGATATACACAACCGCCAAGGAAAGACTCGATTCAGGCCAGTACGAGTCGGCGATCAAGATGTACGAGAAACTCGAGGCGCGCTATCCATACGGTCGTTTCGCCCAGCAGGCGCAGCTTGAGGTCGCTTATGCGTATTACAAGGACCGCGAAATCGCCTCTTCCATAACGGCCTCGGAGCGCTTCATCAAGCTGCATCCGAACCACCCGAATGTCGATTACGCGTATTTTTTACGCGGACTGGCCAACTTCAACGATGACCTCGGCTTGCTCGGATCTTATGCCGGGCAGGACATGAGTGAGCGGGATCCTAAAGCGGCGCGCGAGGCGTTTAACGCGTTCAAGGATCTCGTCACGCGTTTCCCTAACAGCAAATACGCCGCCGACTCGGTGCAGCGCCTGAATTATCTGGTCAACACCCTGGCGCTGAACGAGATTCACGTTGCCCGCTATTACATGAAGCGCGGCGCGTTTATCGCCGCGGCGAACCGCGCCCAATACACCTTGAAGACCTATCCGCAGGCCACTGCAAACGAGGAGGGGCTGCTGATCATGGTGCAGGCCTACGACAAGCTTGGCCTCACGGATTTGCGCAATGACGCTGAACGGGTGATGAAGGCCAACTTCCCGAACAGCAAATTCCTCACGGGCAAGATCGATTCGGCTAGCCCTTGGTGGCAGGTCTGGAATTGGTGAGGGTTTAGGCGCCAGCCTGAGGCGGTTAGCGTGATAGTTTGCGCACGATGCGCATTAATTCACCGATCGCTTGTTCGCCGCCGCCGGATTTGATCGCGTGTTGCACGCAACCACGCGTGTGATCTTCTAATAACTGTGCCGACACCGCATCGAGTGCGGCGTGCACTGCCGACATCTGGTTGAGCACATCCACGCAATAACGTTGTTGTTCGATCATGCGCGCGATGCCGCGCACCTGTCCTTCGATGCGCGTGAGGCGCTGCAGCAGGGTGCGCTGATGCGGTTGGGCGACGGTTTTTTTGCCTGCAGCGGTCTTAGTCGGTTTCAAAGCCCGCATCCCTGATTGTGGTTTTGATCGCCGTCGCGCTCGACAGCAGCGGGTCATAGACCACCGTGGCATCGGCGCGTTCGAGGGACGCCTCGACGCTGCCGATACCCTGCATCGCGCCCACCGCCTTGCGTATGCTGTTGACGCAGCCACCGCAGGTCATGCCGCTGATCTTGAGGGTCAATGTTTCCATATCAGTCTCCGTAATAAAAATTATTTGCCCGACGTCCAGCCTTTGAGCAGCAGTGAATTACTGACCACCGACACCGAACTTAATGCCATCGCGGCACCGGCGATCACCGGGTTGAGCAGACCCATCGCCGCTAGTGGTATGCCCAGCACGTTGTAGAAAAAAGCGAAGAACAGGTTCTGGTGGATTTTTCGCAGCGTCGCCCGCGAGAGTGAAATCGCATCGGCGACACCGGCGAGGTCGCTGCGCATGAGCGTGACATCCGCACTCTGGATCGCCACGTCGGCGCCGCTGCCAATGGCGAAACCGACATCGGCGGCGGCCAACGCCGGTGCGTCATTGATGCCGTCACCGACCATGCCGACGACGAGTCCGCGCGCTTGCCCCGCAGTCACCTCATCAGCCTTGTCCTGCGGCAGCACTTGCGCGCGGAAATGGCGGATGTGCGCCGCTTCCGCAATGCTCTGCGCAGTGGCCGCGTGGTCGCCAGTCAGCATCAAAAGTTCGACGCCAAGTGCGCTCAGGCGCGTTACCGCCGCCGGCGATGAGGCACGCAGGCGGTCGGCCACCATGATGAGGCCGATGGCGCTGCCGTTGCGCGACAACGCCACCGGCGTGGCAGCTGCCGGCATGGTTGTGTAACAACTGGCGTCGATGACACCGCCGTGCGCGCTGATGAAGGCGGGGGAGCCGAGTCGGATCTGTTGGCCGTCGATTTCAGCGCTGACGCCGCGCCCCGGCGTCGACACGAAATGACGCATCGCCAGTGGTTGTAAATTTAGTTCACTGGCGTAATCGCGGATGGCACCTGCCAGCGGGTGATCGGCACCTTGTTCGAGGGTGGTGGCATAGACCAGTAGCGTTTCGTGCGTGGTCTCGGCAAACGGTAGCACTCCGACCACCTGTGGTCGTGCCTCTGTCAGCGTGCCGGTTTTATCCACCAGCAACAGATTGATACGGCCCGCGTTTTCGAGCGCGGCGGCGTTACGGAACAGTACGCCGGCGGCGGCGCCACGACCGCTACCGACAACGATGGCCGTCGGTGTTGCCAGGCCGAGGGCGCAAGGGCAGGCTATCACGAGGACCGCCACCGCATTGATCATCGCGGTATCGAATTCACCACGCCAGCCCCACCAATAGGCGATGGTCAGGGTGGCGAGTGCGACGACGATTGGCACAAAAATGCCGGCTATGCGGTCGGCCAGACGTTGCACTGGCGCTTTGGAGTCCTGTGCTGCTTCAACCAGTCGCACAATGGCGGCCAGCGCGGTGTGTTCGCCGACGCCGGTGGCGCGACATTTGAGCAGACCGTCCTGGTTCAGGGTGCCGGCGAAAACCTTGCCGGCCGGGGTTTTTGTAACGGGCAGGCTTTCACCGGTCAGCAGCGATTCGTCGACCCCTGAGGCGCCGTCGATGACGACGCCGTCGACAGGCACACTGGCTCCAGGACGCAACACAAAGACATCGTTGACGAGCAGGCTGGATGCGTCGACGTTGACGAGCTGGCCGTCGCGTTCGAGTAACGCGCTGTGCGGTTGCAGGCGCAACAGTTGTTCGATAGCCGATGAGGCGCTCGCCTTGGCGCGCGCCTCAAGCAGTTTGCCCATCAGCACCAATGTGATGATGGCAGCACTCGCTTCAAAATAGAGATGGTGCTGCAGGCCGCCGACCGTCACCACGGCGCTGAACAGCCAGGCGATGCTGGTGCCCAGCGCCACTAGCACATCCATGTTGGCCGCAGCGCCGCGCAGGGCGTGCCACGCGCCCGTGTAAAAGCGCCGGCCGATCCAGAACTGCACCGGTGTGGCGAGCGTCATTTGTAGCCAGCGTGGCAGCAGATCGCCATGTTCGCCCGCAAACATGGCGCCCATTTGCGCCAGCAGTGGTGCCGTCAAGACTGCGGCAATGCAGAACTGCCGCAGTTCGTATTGATCGCTGGCGAGACGCTCCTCTGCGAGCACCTCTTTGTTCACCGTATTGAATTCACGCGCTTCAAATCCGGCTTTGCGTACCGTCTCCAGCAGCACGTCGATGCCGACATCATCGGCGACCGCTGCATGGGCTTTTTCCGTAGCGAAATTAACGTTGGCGTGGACGCCGGGCAGCCGGTTGAGTGTTTTCTCAATGCGTGCGGCGCAGGCCGAACAGGTCATGCCGGTGATGGCCAGTTCAAAGGTGCGGACGTTGGCGGGATTTTCGGCAGGCATCGCGTTCACCCAATGGGGATCACGCAGTATATGCGGTTCGCAGTTCGCTTTTCAAGATACCCCGTGGGGGTATCTTGATTCAGATCAAAAGCGCCGTTGTTGCCTTGCTCGCGGCTGGCGCTTTACGAGGCGAGTTCGGGACGGTCGCGGAATAATGCGAGCGCTTCCGGATTCGCTAGCGCCTCGAGATTCTTGAGCGTGCGACCGTGCACCACATGGCGGACGGCGAGTTCGACGATCTTGCCGCTTTTGGTGCGCGGGATATCGGCGACCTGCACCACCCGCGCCGGCACATGACGGCTGGTGGTGGTGGCGCGAATGTGGTTGCGGATTTTTTCGGTCAGCGTGTTGTCGAGTGTAAGCCCTTCGCGCAGGCGCACGAAGAGCACGATACGCACATCAACGGGCTGCTGTGGCGGCCAGTCCTGGCCAATCACCAGACTCTCGACGACCTCGTCGAGTTGTTCGACCCGACGGTAAATTTCGGCGGTGCCAATCCGCACGCCGCCCGGATTGAGCACGGTGTCAGAGCGGCCGTAAATGATCATGCCGCCGTGTTCGGTGAGTTCGACCCAGTCGCCGTGGCGCCAGACGTTCGGATATTGTTCGAAATAGGCGGCGTAATATTTCGCGCCTTCGGCGTCGTTCCAAAAGCACACCGGCATCGAGGGAAAGGAGGCGGTGCAGACCAGTTCGCCTTTACCGCGTGCGAGCGTGCACCCTTCGTCATCAAAGACCTCGACCTTCATGCCAAGGGCGCGGCACTGGATTTCTCCGCGCCACACCGGCAGTAGTGGATTGCCACTGACGAAACAGGAAATCAGATCGGTGCCGCCGGACATCGAGGCGAGGTTGACATCCTGCTTGATGTGTTCGTAGACGTAATCAAAACCCTCGGCGACCAGCGGCGAACCGGTTGAGAGGATCACGCGGAGTGCGGCGAGGTCGTGCGTCTGGCGCGGACGCAGTCCGGCCTTGGCGAGCGCGTCGATGAATTTGGCCGAGGTGCCAAACACCGTCATGCCAGTGTCCTGCGCAAAATCGAACAGGATGTTGCCCTGGCGTGCAAACGGCGAACCGTCGTAGAGCAGAACCGCGCAGCCGGCGGCTAGTGCGGTGAGTTCCCAGTTCCACATCATCCAGCCCAGTGTGGTGAAGTAGAACAGACGGTCGTTGCCACCCACGCCGACGTGCAGCACGTGTTCTTTGAGGTGTTGCAAGAGTGTGCCGCCGGCGCCGTGGACGATGCATTTGGGCACACCGGTGGTGCCCGAGGAATACAAAATATAGAGCGGGTGATTGAAGGGCAGGCGCGCGTATTCGATATCACGCGCCTGATACGGCGCCATCAGTGTATGCACATCGACACAGCGCGAAATGGCGCTGCAATCGGGGCTGCGTTGCGTGTACGGAATCATGATCACGCGCTCGACCGTCGGCAGTGCGGCGACGATTTCGGCCAGGCGCGGCAGGACGTCGATGGTCTTGCCGTTATAAAAATAGCCTTCTGCAGCAAACAGGATTTTTGGTTCGATCTGGTCGAAACGGTCGAGCACACCCTGCACACCGAAATCCGGCGAGCACGACGACCAGATGGCGCCGATGCTGGAGGCGGCGAGCATGGCGATCACCGCGCCAGGGATGTTCGGCAGATAGGCGGCCACACGGTCGCCGGCCTCTACACCCTCGGCACGCAGGGCCTGCGCGAGACGTGAGACCTCATGTCGCAGTTCAGCGAAGCTGACGCTGCTGTCGATGCGGTCTTCACCGCGAAAGATCAGGGCTGGTGCGTCGTCGTTTCGGCGCAGCAGATTTTCGGCGTAGTTGAGGCGTGCTTGCGGGAACCAGCGCGCACCCGGCATGCGTTCGCGCTGCTCAACGGTGATCGCACCCGGGCCGTCGCCAATGACACCACAGAACGACCAGACCTCGCGCCAGAACGCTTCAGGTTCCGCGATCGACCATTGATAGAGTGCATCGTAGTCGGCGAATGACCGCTGGTGGCGCGCTCCCGTTGCACGCATGAACGCGCGCATGTTGGAGGCCGCCATCGACGCCGCGGAAGGTTGCCACAACGGTTGGTCCATGGTGGTGCGCGCAGGCGATGTTATTCGGCGCGCATCTGCGGAAACAGAATCACGTCGCGGATCGTCGGACTATCGGTCAGCAGCATGACCAGACGGTCGACGCCGATGCCGGCGCCTGCTGTTGGGGGCAGGCCATATTCGAGTGCGCGGATGTAATCGGCGTCGTAATGCATCGCCTCCTGGTCGCCGGCGTCTTTTTGGCGGGCCTGCGCGGCGAAGCGTTCGGCCTGATCCTCGGGGTCGTTCAGTTCCGAGAAGCCGTTGGCGATTTCGCGTCCGGCGATGAAGAGTTCGAAGCGCTCGGTAATTTCCGGATTGGCGTCGTTGCGGCGTGCCAGCGGCGAAACTTCAGCTGGATAATCGATGATGAAAGTCGGATCAAACAATTCCGATTCGGCGGTGCCTTCGAACAGCGTTAGCTGCAGGCCGCCCAAGCCGTCGGTGTCGCGAACCGGCAATTTCAGTTCTGACAGCTTGTGGATCAATTTGGCGCGGTCGTTGAGGATCTCGTCGGTGATTTCGGGCCGGTGTTTCTTGATTGCATCGGTGATGGTGAGGCGTTCGAAGGATTTGCCGAAATCTATTTTGCGGCCTTGATAGGTGATCTCGGTGACGCCAAAGACAGCGCGGGTGATCTCTTTGAACATTTCCTCGATCAGCAACATCATATAGTGGTAGTCGCGATAGGCAACATACAGCTCGATCATGGTGAATTCTGGGTTGTGGCGCGTGGAGATGCCTTCGTTGCGGAAGTTGCGGTTGATTTCGAAAATCTTTTCGAAACCACCGACCACCAAACGTTTCAAGTAGAGCTCGGGCGCGATGCGCAGATAAAGCTGCATGTCGAGCGCGTTGTGATGGGTGACGAAGGGGCGTGCCGAGGCGCCGCCGGGGATCGGGTGCATCATCGGCGTTTCGACTTCGAGGAAGCGGCGCTGCAAGAGCAGCGTGCGCATCGCCTGGATGATGCGCGAGCGCAGGACGAAATTCAGCCGCGTGTCTTCGTTGCAGATGAGATCGACGTAACGCTGGCGATATTTTTGTTCCTGATCGGTGAGGCCGTGATATTTCTCTGGCAGCGGACGCAGTGATTTGGTCAGCAGCACCACGTATTTCACGCGTATCGTCAGCTCGCCCTTCTGCGTTTTGAATAACACGCCTTCCACGCCGATGATGTCGCCGATGTCGAAATGCTTGAACTCGTCGTGCTGTTCCTTGCCCGGATAGGCGTCGGTCAGATAGAGCTGGATGGCGCCACCCATGTCCTGGATGTTGGCGAAGGTGGCCTTGCCCATCAGACGTTTCAACATGATGCGCCCGGCGACGCGCACGACAACCGGGTTCAGATCCAGCCAGTCGCGCTCTTTCTCATCGTGAAAGGCGTGCAGGTCGTCGGCAAAATGATCGCGGCTGAAATTATTCGGGAAGCCGAAACCTTTCTCCCGCAGCGCCTTCAGTTTGGCGCGACGCTCGGCGATGATCTGGTTTTCTTCCGGTTTCGGTGCGACGGGTTGATCACTCATGGTGTCCTCGGTGCGGCGGT
>CAMDSO010000133.1 GCA_945906935.1 Bordetella parapertussis | reverse complement strand
AGCGCCCGTTATCAACCCCATTGGCAACCACGCCACAGCACCCCTGCCATACCGACATGGCCGCAACGCCGCGCCATCATCATCGGTGCGGGCATGGCCGGCACGGCGGTGGCGCAACGTCTGGCGCGACGCGGCTGGGCGATCGATTTGATCGACGCCGCCGCCACACCGGCCGCCGCCACCTCGGGCATGCATGCCGGCGCCTTTCATCCGTTGCTCACGCGCGACGACAGCATCACCGCGCGTCTCAGCCGCGCCGGCTTTCTCTATGCAGTTCAGCACTGGCAGGCGCTGGCTGCAAGCGGTCACGCCTTGCAATGGCAACGCTGCGGATTGTTGCAACTGGCAACCAACACGACTGAAGAAGCGCGCATGCGTGACATCATCGACACCGCCGCGCTGCCGCCCGCCTATGCGCAATACCTCGAACGCGATGCCGCACGCGCCCTCGCCGGCGTGGCGGTGAAACACGGCGGCTGGTGGTTTGCCGGCAGCGGCTGGATGCGCACCCCGGCGCTCGCCGCCGCGGAAATCGCCTCGGCGACACGCCATGCGCCGGCACTGCAGACGCATTTCAATACGCGCGTCGAAACGCTTAGACGCATCGACGGTCTATGGCAGGCGCTCGACGCCGGCGGCCACCTGATTGCCAGCGCACCGGTCGTAGTACTCGCCAATGCGCATGACGCCACGCGACTCGTCGATGTCGGGCATGCGCCGCGCCACATCCGCGGCCAGGTCGCCCATCTGCCGGCGGCCAGCGCGCCACCGACCCGCGTCGCCCTTACCGGTGCCGGCTATCTGCTACCGGTAATTGATGGCGTCGCCGTGGCCGGCGCCTCTTATGACGACGACGATGATCCGCAACCGCATGCCGCCGGCTATGCCGGCATCGTCACCCAACTGCGTGAGATGTTTGAAGGCGCGGTCGACACCACCTGGAGCGGTGGTCGCGTCGGCTTTCGCTGCGTGACGGTTGACCGTCTGCCGATGATCGGTGCGCTACCCGATCTCGCCACCACACGCACACAAGCGGCGACACTCAGCGGCGCTCAACTCACCGATCTGCCGCGACTGCCGGGCCTGTATGGCGCCTACGCGTATGGTTCGCGCGGCCTGATCTGGGCTGCACTCGCCGGTGAAATCATCGCCTGCCTCGCCGAAGGCGAACCGTTGCCGCTGGAAGCCGATCTCGTCAACGCCATCGACCCGGCGCGCTTCGTTTTAAAACAGGCGCGGCACGGCGCACTCTGACGCCGCGTCGCAGGCCTCGCGGCTACAGGTTGTCCATCACCCAGTCGGCAATGTAATTGGCACCGACCACGCGGTTGTCGCCATGGCAGTGTTCGCTGCCGCCGTCGGCGGGCGTGAAGATCTTCATGTCTTTTTTCTTTGCGCCGCACGCAGCATACAACGCGTGCGCCCATTTCACCGGCACGATGGTGTCATTTTCACCGTGCACGATCAGGGTCGGGCATTCAATTTTTTCGGCGACCCCGGCGAGCCGGTAGTTTTCCAGCTTCTTCATCGACGTTTCCATGTCTGGGCAACCGACCACCCACGGCAACTGGAACTTGGCCGAGGTGGTCTTGGTGCCGCCGGCCTGCATCTCCGCCCAGCGCGCTGTCCACACCGCGTGATAATCAAAGTGTGCGCCCCACGCCACCATTGCGGCATAGCGTTTTTCAAAGGCTGCAATACGCGGCGCGTAATAACCGCCCATCGAGAACGCCATCACGCCGACGCGTTTGGGATCAACATCCGGCCGCTGCGCGACAAATTCATAGGCGGCGGTGCCGGGCACCTCGTAATCATGCCGGCTCGGTATGCCGCGCAGGCGCAAGGCCTCGCCCTGTCCAGGGCCGTCGATCGCCAGCATATTGATGCCGCGGTTGGCGAGCTCAATGCCACCGAACAACACACTAACTTCCTTGCACAAATCCAGACCATCGAAACACACCATGGTCGGCGCCTTGCCGGTGGCCAGGGGTGAACGGAAAAAATAGGCCGGCAGGGTCGTGCCTTCATACGGCACTTCAACACGCTCGATGGTGGGAAAGCGCCGCTGGTAGCCTTCCATATAGTTCTGCATGCAGCGGCGGTAGTTGCCGTATTTCTTCTCACCCGGCGGCGTAAAACGTTCCGACCACAGAAAGTACGTGCCGGCGTGCAGATAGTAGGTACCAGCGGTCAATTGATGGTTGGCGGCAGCGGCGGCCTGCGCCTTTTGCTCCATGTCTTCGGCCATACGCGTCCATTCGTCGAACCACGCATCGTTGTCACCGATGCGATCCTTCAGACGCTGACCGACCTGGTCGATCTCGCCCATCGCGCCCGCCCCCCACGCCGCCATATCGATCATCGACATCATCTGCTGTGACCAGACGAAATTGTTCGGGAAATATTCGAACCAGTGTTTGTATTCCTTTGCCGCCATGCCTGTTCTCCCTTTTAAAGAAACAAAAAATCAATCAGCCTTCAAGCCGCTCGCGCGTATGAGTTTTGCCCAGCGCGCTGTGTCGTCGCGCATCTGCGTGGCGAGCAATTCAGCGTTGGATGGTGTCGGCGTCGTCCCCTGACGCACCAACAGTTCACGAAATTCAGCGGTCGCAGCGATTTTTATAAACTCGTTGCCGATACGCGTCAACACCTCACGCGGCGTGCCGGTGGGTGCAAGCAAGCCGAACCACGACACCACCTCGTAGCCTGGCACGCCGGCTTCCGCGATCGTTGGTACCTCGGGTAACACAGCCACCCGTTCGCTGCTGCTGACGCCAAGCGCGCGCAGGCGATTGGCGCGGATCTGCGGCACCGCTGAAGTGATGCCGTCAAACATCAGATCGACCTCGCCGGCGATCAGCGAAGCAATCGCCTGGGTGGTGACCTTAAACGGCACATGGATCATTTTCACGCCGGCCATCGACTTGAACATTTCGCCGGCGAGGTGGATCGCCCCACCGCTACCAGAGGACGCAAAATTTAATTTGTCTGGTTTTGCTTTGGCGAGGACCACCAACTGGCGCACGCTGTGCGCGGGCACAGCCGGATGCACCACCAGCGCCATCGGACTTCGCGCAATCATCGCGATCGCGACGAAATCCTTGTCGACGTTATACGGCACGCTGCGATAGAGCGAGGGGCTAATCACCAGCGGGCCGCTCTGACTGAGCAACAGCGTATATCCGTCGGGCGCCGCCTTCGCCGCCAGTTCGACGGCTAGATTGCCGCCGGCACCAGTGCGATTGTCGATCACCCACGGCTGCCCCATTGCATCGCCAATCTTTTGCGCCAGCGGACGTGCGACATTGTCGACGTTACCGCCAGCCGGGCCGGGTACGATGACGCGGATCGAACGCTGCGGGTAGGGTTGCGCCTGGGCGCACAACACCACCGCAACAGCGAGCACAACACTAACCGCAGCGCGCATCATCATCGGCGTAGTCACGTGCTTCTTAGTCGCCAAGCCCGGCAAACAACGGCGTGCTCAGATAACGCTCGCCGAACGACGGAATGATCACCACAATCAACTTGCCTTTACTCGACGCGCGTTTGGCCACTTCCACCGCCGCCCACATCGCCGCCCCCGATGAGATGCCGACGAGAATGCCCTCTTCCTTTGCCATGCGGCGCGCCATGTTCATGGCGTCGTCGTTCTTCACGCGCACCACTTCGTCATAGATTTTGGTATTGAGCACATCGGGCACAAAGCCGGCGCCGATACCCTGCAGCGGATGCGGGCCGGCCGCACCGCCAGAGAGCACCGCCGACGCATCGGGTTCGACGGCAACACACTGGAACGACGGCTTCTTCGCCTTGATGAGTTCTGCCACCCCGGTGATGGTGCCGCCGGTGCCAACGCCGGCAATCAGGATGTCGGCACGCCCTTCGGTGTCACGCCAGATTTCCTCGGCGGTGGTGCGACGATGCACCTCGGGGTTGGCGGGGTTTTCAAATTGCTGCGGAATAAAGTAGCACGGGTCAGCGGCCGCCATTTCCATCGCTTTTTTGATCGCGCCGGGCATGCGCTCGGCGCCGGGGGTCAGCACCAGTTCGGCGCCGTAGGCGCGCAGCACCATGCGTCGCTCCTTACTCATGGTGTCGGGCATGATGATGGTGCATTTGTAACCGCGCGCTGCGCACACCATCGCAATGCCGATGCCGGTGTTGCCGCTGGTCGGTTCGAGAATGATGGTGTCGGCTTTGATGCGGCCGGCCTTTTCTGCGGCCTCGATCATCGCCAGGCCGATGCGGTCTTTGACGCTGGCGCCGGGGTTCTGGAACTCGAGCTTCGCCACCACCTCACCGGCACAACCTGCGGTGATACGGTTGATGCGCACGAGCGGTGTGTTGCCGATCAGCTCGGTGACGCTGTTGGATATTTTCATGTTGAGCTCCCTGGAAAGTTTTTAACAGCAGGCCCGCGGCCTCGAACAATCAATCATTGCTTCAGCAAATTCACGTCACGCGCCACCTTCGCCCATTTGGCGAGGTCACGTTGTACGACGGCGGCGAATTCCTCCGGCGTGCCGCCCACCGGATCGGCACCCATCGCCGCAAACTGGCTGCGTACATCCTCGGCACTCACAGCCTTGACGATTTCGCGCTGCAACTGACGCACGATGTCGGCGGGCGTGCCGGCCGGTGCGAAGAGCCCGTACCACGAACCGAGCTCAAAGCCTTTGAGCCCCGCCTCATCAATGGTCGGCACCTGCGGCAGCAAGGGCGAGCGTTTCAGCGAACCGATCCCCAGCGCACGCAAGCGGCCGCGTTCGATCATCGGCTTCGATGACGGAATCGCATCCCAGGTCATGGTGATAATGCCGGCTATGGTGTCGGCGGCGGCCGGCCCCAGTCCCTTGTAGGGCACGTGTTCGCCTTTGATACCGGCCATGGAATTGAATAACTCGAAGCCGAGATGCGCAGAACTGCCGACGCCGGCGGACGCGTAGTTAAGCTGGCCCGGCCGCGTGCGCGCAAAGGCGATCAACTCTTTGACCGAACGCGCCGGCAGCGAGGGATGCACGAGCAACACAAACGGCGACTCGGCCGCCAGCGAGACAGTGGCGAAATCGCGCACCGGATCGTAGGGTAATTTGGCGAACACCGCGGGGTTGGTGGTATGCGTGCCGGTGGTGCCGAACAACAAGGTGTAGCCATCGGCCGGCGCCTTGGCCACCAGTTCGCAACCGATGATGCCGGCGGCGCCCGCGCGGTTATCGACGACAAAGGTCTGCCCCATGCCCTCGCCCAGCTTGCGCGCGAGCAAACGCACAATGATGTCGGCACCACCGCCGGCCGGAAAGGGCAGGACGACGCGCACCGGTTTGGATGGATAGCTTTGCGCGTGCACAACAGCAGTGGTCAGCACGGTAAAGGCGAGCAACAACGCAAACAAAAATAAACGCGACACGAATGGCCTCTCGGAACGTCGTTGCTACTGAGCGCGACTGGTGCGTCGCCGCACCTGCACCCCTCCGTTTGCGCGCCTGCGGGATGGCGTGTGACTGCAGCCCCGTGGCGTCGTTATTTGCGCTCGAAACTAAGGCTTGCCTGACCACCCGTCAAGTTGAAATCGGCGGCGGCCTAAAAAAGACAGCGTTGCCCCGCCAGGCCACTGGCACCGTCAGGCCCATCGTCGCACGAAGAGCAAACCCCGCAGTCACCTTCGATTTCCAGCAAGCACCGGGACCAAAGCCCGCCCTAATTAAGCGCACCAACGAATCAGATAAAAAAATATTGACTTATATTTGAACAATGTTCATTATTAATTCAACGTTTTCCCAACATAAAAATCCATGGCCGTTCCCGACCGCCGCGCCCGTGAGCGCGAAGAACTACGCCAAAAAATTCTCGACACCGCTCGCGAACTCTTCATCGCCCACGGCTACGAGGGCGTTACGCTGCGGAAAATCGCGCATGCCATCGAATACGCGCCCGGCACCATCTACAGTTATTTCAAGGACAAAGACGAGCTGCTGCGCGTATTGTGCAGCGCCGATTTCGAGGCCTTCAGCAACAGCTTCCCGCGCACGGCGCAGACGGTTGCGCCGCTCGATGGTTTGCGTGCGATCGGCACCGCCTACATCCGGTTCGCCCTGCACCACCCCAACCAATACCGGCTGATGTACATGACGGCAAAGCCGCAGGGGCTGCAGGAATGTGACGCACAAGCGCAGTCGCAAAAAGGCGACCCCGCACACGACGGCTATGCCTTGCTCAAACAGGTTACGCAAAGGGCAATCGACGCCAAACTGCTGCGCCCCGCCTTTAGCAACGCCGACCTCGTGGCGCAAACCCTGTGGGCGGGCGTGCATGGCATGGCCTCGCTGGAAATCACCATGGGCGGCGATCCCTGGCTGCAATGGGCACCGCGCGAAGAACGCATCGCCGCCATGCTCGACACCCTGATGTACGGTTTAGCCACCAAGGGTGCGCCGAAGTCATGAATTCAATCGCACTCAAAATGCTGATGGGCGACAAGCTGAAATATTTCGGCCTGATTGCCGGCATTGCCTTTGCAACGATGCTGATTCTGCAGCAGTCGTCGATCCTCGTCGGTTTCGCGCGCCAGACCGGCGCCTTCATCCGTGACACCGCGCAGGCCGACTTGTGGATCATGGATCCGCAGGTACGTTTTTCGCAGGATCAGGTGCCGGTGCGCAGCACCACGATGCAACTCGCGCGCGGTGTGCCGGGGGTCGATTGGGCGCTGCCGCTCTATCAAGGCTTCCTGCGCGGCAAAATGCCCGATGGCACGCGCTTTACGATGATCCTGGTCGGCGTCGATGACGCCACGCTGGTGGGCGCACCACCGATAATCGTCGACGGCACGCTGGCCGATCTGCGGCGCGACAAGGCGGTTTTCATTCAAGCCGACAAGCCCGAGAAGAAATTAATGATGAAGCGCGGCGGCAACCGCCCGCTCGCCCTTGGCGACCGCCTTTCAGCCAACGATCAGGAAGCGGTGGTGACCGGCACCTACCGCGGACGCGAATCGTTTTTCTGGGAACCGGTGATCTACACCACCTATTCGCGCGCCCTGCAGTACGCACCGCCCGAACGCAATTCGCTGTCCTTTATTCTGGTCAAGGTCAAACCCGGTCAAGACCTGCAAACCGTCCGTGCCGCGCTCGAAGAACGCACCGGACTGGCCGTGCGCACCAACCAGGAATTCATCGCCCTCACCGCCGATTACATTCTCAACACTACCGGCATCTTGATTAACTTTGGCCTCGCCGTCGCCCTCGGCATCATGATCGGCTCGCTGGTGGCGGGACAAACCTTCTACAACTTCACCCTCGACAACCTGCGCCATTACGGCGCACTGAAAGCGATGGGCGTCTCCGACGGCCAGTTAATGCGCATGGTGCTGCTGCAGGCTGCCACAGTGGCGGTGCTGGGCTACGGCATCGGCGCCGGCCTCGGTTCGGCGATGGGCTGGATGGTCGCCTCGCAAGGGCTCGCCTTTTCGATGCCGTGGTATGTGCCGACCTTCGCCTTCGGTGCCATCCTTTCGGTCTGCGCGCTGGCCGCCTGGCTCAGCCTGCGCCAGGTGTTCAAACTCGAACCGGCGATCGTCTTCAAGGCCTGAACATGAAACCCAAGGCATACACAGCCGCCGTCAGCTGCACGGCGGTGACCAGGATCTACGGCGAAGGCGACACCGCGGTGCAGGCGCTGCGCGGCATCGACCTCGACATCCACAGCGGCGAATTGATGATGCTGGTCGGCCCTTCGGGATGTGGCAAGACAACGCTGATCTCCATCATCGCCGGCATCCTCGACAAGACCGCCGGCAGCTGCCGGGTGTTTGGCGACGACCTCGCCGCCATGAGCAGCGCGCAACGCACACTGTGGCGGCGCGTCAATGTCGGCTTTGTCTTTCAGGCCTTCAATCTGATGCCGGCCCTGACGGCGGTGGAAAACGTCGCCATCCCGCTGCTG
Organism: Bordetella parapertussis; assembly: GCA_945906935.1. Classification (GTDB taxonomy): domain Bacteria; phylum Pseudomonadota; class Gammaproteobacteria; order Burkholderiales; family SG8-41; genus PALSA-1004. The sequence continues at coordinate 3,089 of CAMDSO010000133.1, read as the reverse complement.
ATCAACGGTGTGCCGCGCAAGACGGCGATCGAACGCGCCGCCGACATGCTCAACCGCGTCGGTCTCGGTCAGCGCTGTCATTCATTGCCCGCACAACTGTCTGGCGGCCAGCAACAACGCGTCGCCATCGGCCGCGCGCTGGTGCACGGTCCGCGTCTGGTGGTCTGCGACGAACCGACTTCCGCACTTGATCACGAAACCGGCCACACCGTTATGGCGGTGTTGCGCGCGGTGGCAGCGGTCGATGACCGCGCACTGGTGGTAGTGACCCACGACGCGCGCATTTTCAATTTCGCCGACCGTATCGCGCACATGGATGACGGCCGTATCACCACCATCACAGTCGACCATGTGACGCGCGAAGCCGCGCACGCCTGAACCCGTATCGTTACACCGGAGCCCTTGATGAAATTACCGCGCCTCACCCAATGGATCGTTCCCGCACTTGCCGCCGTCGGCCTGTCCGCCATGCTGATGACGGTGGCGGCCGGTGACAAAACCTTTCCAGTGGCCGCACCGCTGGCACAACCCGCGCGCTCGCCGTTTGCCGACACGGTGTCAGGTGCCGGCCTCGTCGAAGCCAGCAGCCAAAACATCGCGGTCGCCGCACCGCTGGCGGGGGTGATCAACCGCGTCCATGTGGTGGCCGGCCAGCAAGCGGCCAGGGGTGCGCCGCTATTCACCCTTGATGAAAACCCGCTGGCCGCGGAAATCGCCACGCGCGAAGCCGGTGTGCAGGTTGCCGCCGCCCGCGTCAATGAGAGTGAAGCGCAATCCGCCGAAGCCGCCGATCAACTCGCCAAGGTGCGCGCGCTCAGCGACCCGCGCGCCATCAGCAAAGAGGAAATCGTGCGCCGTGAAACCGCCGCCAGCGCCGCCGCCTCGCGCCTGAAGCTGGCGCAGGCCTCGCTCGCGCAGGCACGCGCGCAAATGAAACAAAGCCAGGTGGATTTCGATCGCCTGACGGTGCGCGCACCGGTGACCGGCGAAGTGCTGCAACTCAATGCACGCCCCGGTGAATTCATCCGGCCTGGCGAAGGCACGGCACCGGTCATTCTAGGCAACACCCGCACGCTACACGTGCGCGTTGATGTCGATGAAGCCGATGCCTGGCGCTTTAAGAGCGGCGCGAAGGCGGTCGCCTATCTGCGCGGCAACGCGGCCATCTCGGTGCCCGCCAGCTTCGTACGTATCGAACCTTTTGTGACACCGAAAAAATCGCTCACCGGCGCCAGCAACGAACGCGTCGACACCCGCGTGCTGCAGGTGCTGTTCGCCTTCGACCGCGCCGCACGGCCGATCTTCGTTGGCCAGCAAATGGATGTGTTCATCGAGGCCACCACCACCGCCGGCGCGACCACACAGAAACCGCAATCATGAAGCTGCGTTTAACAACCTCCGCCTGCTCTGCGATCGGCTTGACTGTTTGCGCCGCCGCCTGCTGTGCGATCGCCTTGTCGTCCTACGCAACCGGCACGCCCGAAAAACCGCCACAGGCCGCGCTGCCAGCGGCTTACAGCGTGACACTGCCTGCCGCCGGCGAAACGACCGCAGCCTCCCCGCAGGAGCTTACCCAATGGTGGCGTCAGCTCAACGATCCAATACTCACACGGATCGTTGAAACTGCGCTCGCCTCCAACCGTGATGTGCAGCAGGCGCTCGCCCGTATTCGCGAAGTGCGCGCCCTGCGTGGCATCGCCGACGCACGCGGGCTGCCGCAAATCGGATTCTCGACTGCCGCGGCGCGCGATCGTCTGTCGCAAAACGGCCGCCTGCCCACCGCCAATATTCAAAATCCGGCGAACATCTATCAGGGCGGCTTTGACGCAACATGGGAAATCGATGCCTTTGGCGGCGTGCAGCACGCGCGCGATGTGGCGGCGGCGGAACTCGAACGCAGCGAATACGACCGTGCGGCCGTCGCCGTCAGTGTCAGCGCGGAGGTTGTCGCAACCTATCTGCGCCTGCGCGGTGCACAGTCACAGCGCGCGGTGCTCGACAACCAACTCGCGGTCGCGCGCGAGTCCATCGCTATCGCCTCGGCACGCGTCGACGCCGGGCTGGTCAGCGCGCTTGATCTGCTGCGTGCGCGCGAACTGGCCGAGTTACTGGCGGCGCGCCGACCGCTCATCGAGTCGGAGGTCGAAGTTGCCATGCGCCGGCTGGGCATACTCAGCGGTGCGCAGTCGTCTTCGCTACTGACGGAACTGGCGACGCAACAAGCACTGCCGCGCGTAGTGCCGCAACTGCCGCCCACCATGCCGGCGCAGCTGCTGGCGCGTCGCCCCGATCTGCGCGCCATCGAGCGTGCGCTTGCCGCCGAAAATGCACGTATCGGCGTCGCAGATGCCGGACGCTATCCCAGCCTCTCGGCCAATCTGACACTGGGACTGCTGTCGCTGGCTACTGGCAGCCTCGCCAATGCAGCGAGCGCCGTATGGAACGCAGGAGCCAGCGTTTCAGCACCGCTCTACAGCGGCGGCAGCCGCAATGCTGAGCTCGATGCCGCGCGCGCCCGCTACGCGCAGGCGGCACTGCGCTACGACAACGCCACTGCGCGCGCCGTCGAAGAAGTCGAGACCGCGGCACTACGCTACGCCGCGGCGCAAACACGCCGGCAAAAACTCGCCAACGCCGTGGCCTTCGACGAAGACACACGGCGGCTTGCTCTCCGGCGTTATCAAAGCGGACGGGCGGATTTTATGGAAGTGCTCGACGCGCAACGCCAGCTCTTCAACATAGAGGCCGACGAGCTGGCGGCGCGTGAAGAAGCCCTCGGCCATCTGGTGTCGCTCTACAAGGCGCTTGGCGGTGGCTGGGAAGTGACTGCGCCGCGACAGGCCGCCGCACAGCGCTGAGAATTTTACGGCACCTATCGAACGGCTGCAACGCTCGCCACGCGCGGCCCCATCACCAGCATCAATGGTGGAGAAAAAACCATCGGTAACTTCTGGCCGTATGCGAGCACGCTGTTCGATTACATCCTCCGTGCGATGCCGTGGCAGCAACCGAAATCGCTCAGCAACGACGAAGTCTATGCGCTGACCGCCTATCTGCTGGCACTCAACAAGGTCGTCGACGAGGGTGCG
>CAMDSO010000132.1 GCA_945906935.1 Bordetella parapertussis | reverse complement strand
AAAACATAAATCAAGGGCCCCGGGCCGCTTTTTTTCCAGCCGGCACAGGCGATGATGTGGCCATCGGCGTCCACACACAGACCTTCGATGCCGCGATGCACGCCGCGACGGTCGGCGCCGAAGGTATGCAAAACGATCGGTGCTCCAAGCGTGCCGTCGGTTTGCAACGGATAGGCGCGCAGTTCGCGCACGCCACCGTCGCGATTGTCGGTGTCGGCCACATAGAGCGTCTTTTCATCGGGTGACAGCGCCACGCCGCGCGGTGACAAGGTGTCGAACGTCATGCGTTCGAGGTGCCAGTGCGGGCGCGGCTTGGCGCCGCGACCGACACGCAGAATCGATTGATGTTCGAGCCGCGGAAAGAGTTGCGGGCCCGAGGCGACGATGTTGTGGTGGGTGTCGCTGAACCAGGCGTGCCCGTGTTGGTCGACGGTGATGTGGCGCGGAAAATTATGCACGCAGCCGTCGAGCCGGGTTTCGGTGGCGGTCGATGAGCCGTCGGGCAGCATTTGAATTACGCGCCGCGAACCTTCCTGGCAGGCGAAGAGCGCGCCGTCAGCGGCAAAGGCGATGCCGTTGACGCGGTTGGTGTATTTGCGCCAGGTTGTCACCGCTTTTTTTGCCGCATCAAAGCGCAGGATGGCGGCGTTGTTCAGATCGCTCGCCAGCATGCCGGCACCGTCCCACGCCAGTCCGCCGAGCGGGCGTCCGAGCGGGCCGTGTATGAGTTCAAAATTCCAGGTCATGGTTGTCTTCCTTTTCAAACCGGGCAGCCGGGTATGCCCAGCCGAAGTTTGAACACTGAGTCGTATGTCGTGAAATACATGCCGCGCCAGTCGTCATCGCCGAAGGCGAAGTTGGTGCAGTGTCCGGGAATGCGAATGCGGCCGAGGTGGATGCCAGCGGCGTTCCACGCATGCACGCCGCCGGGGCCGGTGCAATAGACGTTGCCTTCGATGTCGCACTTCATGCCGTCGGCCACGCCGGGCTCGCTTCCAGTGACTTTTGCGAACACGCGGCCGTTCTTGAGGCTGCCATCGGCGTTGACGTCGTAAGCCTTGATCAGATACTCGCGGGTGTCGTTGATGTAGAGGATTTTTTCGTCGGGCGAGAAGGCCAGCCCGTTCGGATAGGTGAAGTCTTTCACCGCCAGGGTCGTTACGCCGTCCGCACCGATGCGGAACACGCCGTGATAATCCATGTAACGCTGCAGGTCTTCGCCATGCATTTCGACGTTGTAGAGCGCACCCGATGGATCGGTAAAATAAATCGCGCCGTCTGCTTTGCACACGATGTCGTTCGGTGTGTTGAGCTTCTGACCTTCAAATTCAGCGCACAGGGTTTTGATCGAGCCGTCGTGTTCGATGCGCCAGACATTGCGTCGCGCCCAGCCAGCGACCACCAGGCGGCCTTCACGGTCGAAGGTCATGCCATCAGCCTTGTAGCTGGGCTGCATGACGATCGAGCGGCCGACGCCGGGTTTGTATTTCCAGATCGCATCGCCGACGATGCTGACGTAGAACAGTTCGCCGGTGCGTTGGTTCCACACCGGGCCTTCGCCAAAGCGCACGTCGTTGGCGATGATTTCAAGTTCGCCGCCCGGCGCGATGATGCGTTCGAAGCCGGGTGCGGTTTTTTCGTATTCCATCGGTTGCTCCGTAGGTTGCCCGCAGTGGGATGTGCGGCGGTGTGCGCTGTTTGGTGCTGCGTTTGGTATTTAGCGTTTGGGCGGTTCCGGATCAATCGCCAGCGCTTCAAGAAAACGCGACACCAGATTGTAGGCGGCAACCAGTGCGGTGAGTTCTGTCATCTCGCGCTGGTCGAAATGTTGGCTGACTGCCGCGAAGGTGGCGTCGGTAACGTGCACGTCCTGTGTCATCGCCTCGGTGTAGGCGAGCACGGCGCGGTCAACCTCGGTGTAGCAGGTCGCGGTTTTCCAGGCGTAGAGGCTCTCGACCTGTTCGTCGCTGAGGCCCTCCTGTTTGGCGTAGGGCACGTGCGCTGTGCGTTCATATTCGGCACCGTTGATGATGGCGACCAGCAGGATGGTCAGTTCGCGGTAACGACCCTTGAGCACGGTTTTTTTGCGCACCGCAGTGAGCAGGTTGAGCCAGCCCTGCGCCACCGGCGGGCTGTTGAGCAGCATCTTGTAGAGGTTCAGCATGCGCCCGCCGCGTTCTTCTTTGATCTGTGCGGCGAGTTTCTGGAATTCGGGATCCGGGTTGCTGTCGTCGGCGTACGCGATACGTGCCATGCGGTGCTCCTCCATGCCGGTGCGGCGGTTGTATAAATGGTTGACCCGTTCGTCGTCGGCATGGCGCGGCAACCACACGGCCGCCATACTGGATGTCTGCGGGCGTGGTTTTGCGCGATGCGTGATCGCCGCGCCGGTGCGGCGAGGCGGGTGAACGGGGTCTTTTTTCGATCTTAGCCCATGCGTCTGTGCGCGTCCACGCCGATGCACAAGGTGTGGTACAGCAGGCGCTGTTTGTTATGATGGCGGTTCATTTCAACGGGAGATACCTCATGATGACCGCCGCCACTGTGCGCCTGTTTGCGCGCTATAACGCCTGGGCCGACAAGGTGATGTTCGACGCAGTGGCAGAACTGCCGCCGGGCGAGGATGTGAAGCCGCGTACCAGCCTGTTCAAAAATATTGTCCATACGCTTAATCACAATTACATCGTCGACGAGATCTGGCGCGGGCATCTTGAAGGCCGTGATCACGGTTATACCGCGCGCAACACGACTGACACGCCGGCGCTCGCTGCGTTGTGGGCGCAGCAGCATGCCGCGCATCAGTGGTATACGCAGTGGGCCGACGCTGTCACTGACGCCGCGGTGAATGAACGCGTTGAATACGAATTGATCGGTGGCAACAAAGGCGCCATGACGCGCGGCGAAATCATGATGCATGTCGTTACGCATCACTCCTATCACCGCGGCTTTGCCGCTGATTTGTTTTATCAGGTGCCGGCGCGCCCGCCGGTGATGGATTTGCCGGTGTATTTTCGCGATGCGCCGGCCGAATACCGCTAAGGTTCTTATGTGCTGGTGACAATCTTCACCGCACAGGGCTGATTTCTGGTGCGCCGTGGGGTGTCGGTCATTGCAGGGCTTGCGCTGAAATATCGAAGGACGTTTATTGCGCCGACAGCGGCGGCGTTCCCGCCGTGTTTTTGTCGTGCCTGAGGCATAGCACCGCCATCAGCGCCGGTGCGGCGATCAGCGCGTAGGCAATGCCATAGCTGTGGGTCAGCGCGTAGGTGGCGGCGAACACCGCAGGCCCGGCGAGTTTGCCGAGGTTGATGTAAACAAGGGCGCCACCAACGACCGGACCGACTTGTCCCGCAGGTGCGAGCTGTCCGACCTCGGCGAGCAGAATGCCGGCCCACGCGCCAGAGGTGATGCCAAGTGCCGCGAACATCAAATAGGTCAGCGCCAGCGGCCAGGCCGGTGAGAGCCAGAAGAAGCCGATGCTGACGAAGAGCATGGCCCAACCCATCCAGGCGAGTACGGCGGCGGCACCGCCCATGCGGTCGGCGATCCAGCCGGCGACGACGCGGCCCGATGCGTTCGAGACCTGCACCACCAGCAGCACAGTACCGGCGGCAATCAGGCTCATGTCGAGCGCCTGCACGCAGGCGACCACCGTGAAGGCGGAGACGCAAAACTGCGCCCAGCAAAATGAAAAGCCGGCCAATGACAGGCGCCGCAATTGCGGATTGCGCCAGTTCGACAAAAAGCCGGCGAACGGATGCGTGGCCAGCGCGCGCGTAGAAGCATCGCGATCGTCATCCCAGCCTTTGCGCCCGACTTGCATCAGTGCCACCGCGCAGACCACCAGAACAAATGCGCAGGCGAAGGCGAAGCGCCAGCCAAAGTTGATGGCAACCACCGGCGCGCCGAGGGCGGCGACCATGCCACCGAGCGGGATGCTGGTCTGGTGTATGGAGAACAGCACGTTGCGCCGCGCCGGCGGCGCGAAGCGGATCAGCAGCGCCGACGCCGAGGGTGCAAGCAGACCGAAGCCGATGCCGATCACCAGTGAGCCCGGTAGCAAAAAATAAATCGAAGGCATCAACATCAGCAGGACGCCGATCGCAACGAAGCTGTGGCCAATTTGGTTGGTGCGGCAAGCGCCCAGTTTGCGGCTGAGATTACCGACGCTCAAGAGAGAAATCAGCAGGCCGCAACTCACAATGCTGATCTGGTAGCCGACCAGCGAGGAATCGACGCCGTATTCGCGTGCGACCAGCGGTGCCACCGCGGGCAGCACCATCATCGCCATCGCTGCCATGGCATGACTGAAGGTCAGTGCAACGACAAGGAAGGCGAGTGAGGGGAGGGCCGGAGCTGCGGCGGTTTTCATGAGGCGGACTTTAACAGACGATGCGCAGTGCACGCGGCGTTTGTAAGTGCCGTCTGATCAATCGATCAACCGGCACATACGGTGCGGACGATGCGGGAGCTTGCGCTACAATCGTCGCTCAGGCCGGTATCGTCCGGAAAAATACCAGTTCAAGAGGAGAACACTTTGAGCGCTGCCGCAGGCAAGAACCCGCAACACTTCCAGTATTTCCCCGGCGACTATCGCTGGTCGGCTGAAATGCTCGTGGTATTGAGCACCGCGAATTACGGCGGCTCCGATATGTCGGAGGTAGATCGTATCGGCCGTACTCTGAAGAGCAAAGTCGGCGACGATGAGGCGTGGTTCGACGAGTGGTGCAAGGCTGCTGACATTTTGCGCGGCCGCGCCGAGCATGCTGCGGCGAACAATCATGCGGTGACGGCGGCCTCGAATTATTTGCGTGCCTGTTTTTATTATCAGATCGGCGATCATTCGCGCCAGCCGAAGGACCAGATTGCGCTGGACGTGTATAAACAGTCGCTCGACTGCTTTGCCGGTTTCATCAAACACAACGACCGCCCGCGCATCGAGCGCGTCGAGCTGCCATTTGCCGGCGGTTCATTCCCTGCGTACTTTGTGCATGCTGAAAACACCAGCGCCGCGCGCAATCCCTGCGTGGTGCGCTTTGGCGGCTTCGATACGCAAAAAGAAATCCAGTATTTGCGCGGTATTCCCGATCTGACGCGTCGCGGTTTCTCCTGTTTGCTGGTGGACGGTCCGGGGCAGGGCGAGTCGATCCGTTTCCGTGGACATTATTTGCGGCATGATTTCGAAGTGGCCGGTAGTGCCGCGCTCGATTATCTCGAGACGCGCAGCGACGTGGACATGAACCGTGTTGGTATCCAGGCGATGAGTCTGGGCGGTTATTACGCGCCGCGTTGCGCGGCGATGGACCCGCGCTACAAGGCCTGCATTGCGTGGGGCGCGATCTGGGATTACCACAACACCTGGGTCAAACGTCTGGAGAAAATCAAGGAGGCCGCGTTGCCGGTGCCCGCCGACCACCTGTTGTGGGCCTGCGGCGTCGAAACCTATGATGAAGCGCTGGTCAAACTCGAGGGCTTCCGCCTTGAAGGCGTGGCGCAGAAAGTGCAATGCCCCTTCCTGCTCATGCACGGCGAAAAAGACGCACAGGTGTCGGTGCCGGAAGCCGAGATGCTGATGGAAAAAATCGGCTCGAAGGACAAGACCCTGCGCATCTTCACCGAAGCCGAGGGTGGCGCGCAGCATTGCCAGCGCGATTACCTCACACTCGCCTGTGATGTGGCCGGCGACTGGCTGGAAGACAAGCTGAAGTAGTTTAAATAACGATGGCGTTATTACCACCAACCGCTTGCCCCCACCCTAACCCTCCCCCGCGCGGCGCGCAGGGGAGGGGATGTAGCGCTCCCGCTTGCGCGGCAAGGTTTGCGATGGTGGCGCAGCGACCTTGCTGCAGCCACATTACGGTGAGGTTATGAGCGACCGTATTGCGCCGGCAACACCCGCGCACTTTGAACAGATCGCCGATCACATGGCGCGCTGGAAGAAGAGCAAGGGTTACCCGCCCAACACCTGGCATACCATGGCGAGAAAACCCGCTGTGTTTCGCGCTTATCGTGAGCTACACGCTGCGGTGATGATGGCCGATGGCGAAGTGTCGCAGGGTTTGAAGTTCATGCTTGCCGCAGTGACCAGCACAGCGGCGGGTGACGGCTACTGCGCCGCACACAACGCTGAAAATGCACATCATATTGCTGGCGTAGCGCTGGAAAAAATCCGTGCGTTGTCGGCCTTTCGCCGCGATGCACAGTTCACGCCGGCCGAACGCGCCGCGCTTGAACTCGGGGTCGCCGCAGGTGCGCATCCGCCGTGCGTGACTGATACGCACTTTGAAGCGCTGAAGAAATATTTTTCTGACGATGCCATGGCGGAACTGGTCGCCGTGATTTCGCTGTTGGGCTGGCTGAATCGCTGGGCACAAACGGTGGCGCCGGAGCTCGAGCCCGCAGCGCGGGCGTTTGCGCAGGAAAATCTTGCGGCGTCTGGCTGGAAGCAAACCTGAATTCGTAGGGCGCAATAACTGAAAGGCATTGCGCCGAATGACGATCCCGCCGAGGTCATCCGGTGCAATGCGCTGCGCTTATTGCACCCTACGGGGGCTGGGTTAATACGACGTCAAACCGCCATCCAGCAACAGCGTCTGCCCGGTAATGTAAGAACCGGACGGGCCGGCCAGATACACCGCGGCGCCGGCGATTTCTTCCGGCGTGCAGGTGCGCTTGAGCGGGATGCGCTCAACCATTTTTTCCAGATAGCCAGGTGTCTTGTCGGCGTATTCCTTGCGCGAGGCGGTCAACACCGTGCCGGGGGCGATTGAATTGACGCGGATCTGGTGTTCGGCCCATTCAATCGCCAGCATGCGCGTCATGTGCATGACCCCGGCTTTTGAGATGCCGTAGGTCGAGCGCAGCGCAAAGCCCAGCACGCCGTGGGTCGATGTAATGCTGATGATCGTGCCCGGCCGTTTGCCACCGATCAGGTGTCGTCCCATCTGCTGGCACATAAAGAAGGTGCCGGTGAGATTGGTGTCCATGATGCCCGACCAGTCTTCGCGTGTGACATCCACCGCCATGCGCGGCATGGTGATGGCGGCGTTGTTGACCAGCACATCCAGCTGGCCAAAGGCGGCGATGGCGGTGGCGAAACCCGCCTCGATGCTGGCCTGTGAGGTGACATTGAGTTCCACCGGCACGGTGCGCGCGCCGGCGGCGGTGCAGCTGGCGATGACGTCGGCGAGCTTGTCTTTTTTGGTCGAAGACACCGCCAGATCATAGCCAGCGTTGGCAAAGCCCAATGAAATCGCAGCACCGATGCCTTGTGCCGCCCCGGAGATGAAGGCAACAGGACGCGCCATTACTTGATCGCCTGCGGATTGATCGGCGAGCCGACCGCACCGGTAACCTGCAGCGGCGGCGCGAAGAACATGAACTCATAGACCTTGTCTTCAGCGCAGTCGGCGGCGAGATCGCGCAGGTAAAAAATTTCACCCATGGTGATGCCGATCATCGGGATCACGACCCAGTGCCAGGGCTGGCTGGCGTCCTTGGTTTCATTCGGCCGCACTTCGCAGCCCCAGGTGTCGGTGCAGATGGCGGCGATTTGTTTTTGGTGGATCCAATCGGCGGTTTCAAAGGCGAGGCCGGGCGCATCACCGCCGGCATAACCACCCCACTCACCGCAGTCGAGGCGCTGTTCCATCTGGCCGGTGCGCACGATGACGAAGTCGCCGCGCTTGATCTCCACGCCCTGTGCTTTGGCGCAGGCGTCGAGGTCTTCATTGGTGATGGCGGTGCCGTCTTCGAGATAAGGTTTGCCGACATGACGTGCGACGTCGAGCAGCACGCCACGGCCGACCATGCGGTCTTTGACCATGTGGATGCCGTTTTTCTGTGCGCCGTTTGAATCGACGAGGCGGGCGTCGTAGCCGTTCCACATTTTGTCGTCGTAGAAAATGTGGCCAAGCGCATCCCACTGCGTGCCGCATTGCAGCGGCAGCGACACCATGTCGTCGGCGTAACGCAGGCCACCTCTATCCTGATTGCCAGCGACGGCGTCGGTGCCGGTGGCGAGCATGGTGTGGATCGGGTTGAAGCGGTTGCCCCAGAGGCCTTTCTGCGGGCCGAATTTGTCGAAGTTAAGGCCCAGCGAGAACGACTTGCCGCGCTTGATCAGCTTGCCGGCGTTAACGATGTCCTCGGGCTGGATGTAGTTGAGCGTGCCGGCTTCGTCATCCGGGCCCCACTTGCCCCAGTTCTTGCATTTCTCGGCGGTGGCGCGGAGGTGCTTGATGTCGAACATCTTGGCGTCGTAACGGCGTGGCATGGTGAATTCTCCTCAGGGTTGTGCGGAATGATGCTTGCAGTTTATAGCGTTTTTACCGGTAAAAATTCAAAGTTCCAGGCAAGACGAGGCGCGCGCAAAAAATGTTGACGAAGCCTGTGAAAAAACGGTGGAAAAATATTTTTTGTGAGCAACGAAGTATTGCGACGAAGTTTGGATTTTTTAACGGGCGGTCCAGCCGCCGTCGATGATCAGGGAAGTGCCGGTCATCAGTGATGCCGCCGGTGAAGCCGCAAACAGCACCGCACCGACGACTTCATCGAGCTGGCCGAGCCGGCCCAGCGGAATGCGTTCGTGCACCCATCGGCTGAATTCGCCCTTGGCAAACATCGGCGCGGTCATCGGCGTTTCGACGAAGGTCGGTGCCACCGAATTGACGCGGATGTTGTGCGGCGCCAATTCGACACCCAGCGCCTTGGTCAGACCTTCGATCGCATGTTTGGTCATGCAGTAGACGGTGCGATTCTCGGCGCCGACGTGGCCCATTTGCGAGGTGATGTTGACGATGGCGCCGCCGTGCGTTTTGCGCTCGGCGTTTTCCAGCATCTTGCGGGTCGCCGCCTGCGCGACAATGAACATGCTGCGCACATTCAGGTTCATCACGCGGTCGAGGCGTTCTTCGCTGACGTTGATGAAGGGTTCGGGCAGATTCATGCCGGCGTTGTTGACGAGGATGTCGAGCGACGGAATCGCCGCGACCATTTTGTTGACGGCTGCAGCATCGGTAACGTCGCAGGGCGCAGCATGTGCGCGTCCGCCGGCGGCCTTGATTTCAGTAGCCAGCGTTTCCAGTTCGGACGCCGTGCGCGAGGTCAGCCAGACTTCGGCGCCGGCCTGCGCGAATGCGATCGCCACGCTGCGACCGATGCCGCGTCCCGCCCCCGTGATCAGGGCGACGCGGCCGTCGAGACGGAAACGTTCCGAAATGTCGTGCGGCGCACTAGTCATGCGAATGGTCCCCAGCCTGTCCTGCCCCCGCAAGCGGCGGCAGGAACCCAATGCAAAGCGCCGCGCCATCCTTCTCCCTCACCCCTTGTGGGGGAGGGTAGGGGTGGCGGGCAGACACCGTACCCATTACCAATGACAGCAAGTTCCGCAATTTTTTACTTCTTCGCACCCAGTCCGACATTTTGACCGCCGTAGCGGCGCAATCTGAGATCGGCCTGTTCCTTGTGGCCCCAGAAGCGTTCGATCGCGCAGAGGCGCGAGCAGTATTCACCGACCACCACGCTCGCTTGCGGCGTGACTTCCTGATAGGTGCAGGTCTTGATGAATTTGCCGACCCACAGGCCGCCGGTATAACGCGCTGCACCCATCGTCGGCAGCGTGTGGTTGGTGCCGATCACTTTGTCACCGTACGAGACATTGGTCTCCGGGCCTAGGAAGAGCGCACCAAAATTTTTCATGTGTTGCAGGAAGTAGCGCGGCTCTTTGGTCAGCACTTCGACATGCTCGGCGGCGAGTTTGTCGGCTTCGATCACTGCTTCTTCGAGCGAACCGACGAGGATGATTTCACCGTAGTCGCGCCACGCCACACTGGCGACATCGGCGGTCGGCAGCACTTTCAACTGGCGCTCGATCTCCGCCGGCAGGCCCTCGGCGATTGTGCGCGAGGTGGTGATGCAAATGGCCGGGCTGTTGGGGCCGTGCTCGGCTTGTCCGAGCAAATCGGTGGCGATGATTTCGACGTCCGAGGTTTCGTCGGCAATGACGAGAATTTCAGTGGGGCCGGCAAAGAGATCGATGCCGACACGACCGAACAGCTGGCGCTTGGCTTCTGCGACATAGGCGTTGCCCGGGCCGCACAGCATATCGACCGCTGCGATGGTTTCGGTGCCGAGTGCCATGGCGACCACCGCCTGCACACCACCTAATACATAGATTTCATCGGCACCGGCCAGCACCATGGCAGCGATGGTTTCGGCATGCGGCTCGCCCTGATTGGGCGGCGTGCAGGCGATGACACGACGCACGCCGGCGGTGCGCGCGGTGACAATGCTCATATGCGCCGAGGCGACCATCGGATAGCGGCCGCCGGGGACGTAACAGCCGACGCTGTCGACCGGAATATTTTTGTGGCCGAGCTTCACACCGGGTAGGGTTTCAACTTCGATGTCCTTGATGGCATCACGCTGGTGTTGCGCGAAGTTGCGGATTTGCGCCTGCGCAAACTTGATGTCGGCAATGGTCTCCGGTTTGACCTTGGCCATGATCGCCTCGAGATCTGACTGCGAGAGGCGGAAACTCGCCGGCGACCATTTGTCGAATTGCGCCGATAGATCGCGTACCGCGGCGTCACCGCGTTTCTTGATGTCGTCCATGATGCCTTCGACGGTCGATCTGACCTTGGCGTCGATGGCGTCGGTGACGGTTTGATCAAGTCGTTTCTTCAGAAAAGTTGCCATGTCGTTTACCACTTATGCTGGTTACGCTGTAGTTGCGAGGGGAAAGACGCTGCCGGTACGTCACCGGAGGGGGCAAAGTTTAAGGGGTTTGGGCGGCAGCGGCAAACGTGCGCTGGTGGTGTTTTGCCGGCAGCCCGCGCGGTCTGCAACGGTGGCACGTGCTGTGACCTTCCAGTATGCTATTTTTCGTATACCAGAATAGCCCAATATTCTGGTGCGACGGGGTGATTCGCTGTTTAATGTCGCCCTGATCAGCCGGTGCCGCCGCCTTTCGAGGGTGGCTGCCGGCGCGCATAGAGGAGCCGTCATGAATCAAACGCTGGGTGTCGTCAGTCCTGAGGGTCTGGCGCTGGGTAGCACGAAGGGCAGCAGCCCGCATCTCGACACGCTCGAAGGCAAGACCATCGGCGAGGTCTACAACAACCACTTCAAGGGCGA
>CAMDSO010000131.1 GCA_945906935.1 Bordetella parapertussis | reverse complement strand
AGTTCGTCATACGAGAGGCCGGCGGCGTACTCGCTTAATTCGCGGATGCGTGGGTCCATGGGTTTTATGTGCTTTGCTGGCGGTGTGACGCGCGCGAATGCGGGGCATCGTATGGGCAGAATTCTAGCATGTGCTAGCATCCGCCCCCTCCTTCGACACCCGCCAAAATGACCATGCGACAAAACGCACTTACATTGTTTCTTTGCCTATTCAACCTCACCGCAGGCGCTGCTGCCGCCCCCGATTGGAAGCCGGAAAAGGCGATCGAAATCATCGTCGGCGTCACACCCGGCGGTCCTAACGACACCTCGGCGCGCCTGCTGCAAAAAGTCATGCAGGACAAACGTCTGGTCACGGTGCCGGTGAGCGTCAGCAACCGCGCCGGCGCCAACAACGCACTGGCCTGGCTCTATCTCAACCAGCATGCGGGCAACGCGCACTTTGTGGCGATGACGCTGCCCAATATCGTCACCAACCGCATCACCGGCAGTCACGAACTGAGTTTTGCCGACGTCACGCCGCTGGCGCAGTTGAACAGCGAGAGCATCGTCTTTGCGGTGAAAGCCGACTCCCCGATTAAAACCGGCGGCGAGCTGATCGCCCGACTGAAGGCCAACCCCGCCGCGCTCAGCATCGCCTTTAGCAATATCGGCAGTGCTAACCACATCGGTGCCGGCCTCGTCATGAAGACCGCCGGCCTCGATGTTAAAAAACTGAAATTCGTCGCCTTCAAGGGTTCCAGCGAAGCAGTCACCGCACTGCTCGGCGGCCATGTCGATGCGGTCGCCTCCAGCGCCT
Organism: Bordetella parapertussis; assembly: GCA_945906935.1. Taxonomy (GTDB): domain Bacteria; phylum Pseudomonadota; class Gammaproteobacteria; order Burkholderiales; family SG8-41; genus PALSA-1004. Next base: position 10,403 of record CAMDSO010000131.1, on the reverse strand, counting down.
CCACCGTCACACAACAGGTGCAGGCCGGCGCCTTCCGTCTGATTGCGGTGGCTGCCGCCAAACGCCTGGCCACCTACCCGACGGTGCCGACCTGGCGTGAACAAGGGGTGGCGGCGGCATTCTCGAACTGGCGCGGTGTGATCGGCCCCAAGGGCATGTCGGCGGCGCAGATCGCGTGGTGGGATGATTTATTGGGACGCGTCGTGCGCACCGACGAATGGACGCAGGAAGTCGCGCAATACGGCTGGGAGGCTGAATATCTCAACAGCGCCGAGAGCCGCAAGTTTCTCGAACGCCAGCACGAAGAACTCAAGGTGTTATTGGGAGAACTCGGCCTCGCCAAATAAACGGCGGCGGGTCCGCAGACCCGCCAACCCCCATCTCAGGCGAGGAAGCCCGTGACGTTCGGCGCCTCATGCAAGGCCCAGACGCGCGCAATCACGCGGCGCATTTCCTCGGCACTCGCACCGCCGGTATAACCGCACAGCCGCAGCGCCTTGTCTTCGAGCTCGGCGCGTGACAACACATTGTCCGGGTCGCCCTTGGGCGAGCTGATTTTTTTCTCCAGTTGGCGGCCATCCTGCAAGGTCACGCTAACGCGCCCCAGCCAGCGTTTCGGATAAGCAGCATCGACTTCCGGGTCGAGCACCATCTTCACCTTGTCGTGAAACACCCGCACCTGCCGCTCCTGCAACGAAGCCTCCGTGAAGTCAGCCAGCCCGGCGCGACCGAGATTGGCGATCAGCGCCAGCACAAATCCCATCGAGAACTTCGACTGGTGGATGGTCTGCGGATCAGTGACCGGCCCCAACACATCCAGCGCGCCCTGATGCACGTGTGCCGTGAGGGTGGCAATGTCGTCGGCCTTGACCCCGTTTTCCTGCATCAACGCCAACAGCGCGTCAGCAGCGGGATGCGTGTGCCGGCAGGACGCATGGAATTTGAACGAGGTCTCCGCGGTAGCCCAGCGCGTGCCCAGCCCGTCGGTGAGGCAACTCACATCGGCATCCGACGACATCCCTGCCGCCATGCCCTGCTTGCCTTCGAAGATCTGCCGCGCCCCGGTAAAACCGTCGCGCGCGATGTACGCCGCCATCAAACCATCAGCCGCCGCCTTGCCGGTATGCAGTTGCTTCGAATCGGCAGCATCCCGCAAAAACTCCCACAAGCCGGCCGCCATGGTGCCCGCCGAACCGAGGCAATGCTGCATCTTATCGGCATCGAGCTTGAGAATATGCGCCACACCGGCTGCCGCGGCGAGTTTGCCTGCGGTGCCTGTCGTATGAAAAATCCGGTAATGCGAGCGGCCAAGAAATTCGCCGACCCGCACGCCGCATTCATAACCGGCCACCGCGGCCGCAATCAAATCACGCCCACTGCAACCTGCCGCCTGTGCGGCCGCCAGCACCGCCGGGAACACCACCGTCCCCGGATGCAGCACGGAACTGTTATGCAAATCGTCCTGCTCGACGAAGTGCGAGGCGGCACCATTGATTAAGGCGGCAAAAAACGGGGAACTGCGTTTGCGTGAAACGAGAATGTCACTGGCGCCATCGGCCGGGCCCATGGCCGCTGCAAACTGTTCCATCACGCGGGTCGGACGCGCAGCCTTGCCGGCCAGCGTGGAGGCGAACCAATCGAGAAAGAGGTCTTCCGTGCGCAGCACCACGTGCTGAGGAATATCCTCGTAACGGATCGCACTCAAAAACTCACACAGAGTACGCGTCGCGCTGGTGGTGTCTTTATCTACAGTGGTCATGATTTATCCTTGCGCACGCACGACCGGATTGCGCAGCACGCCAATCGGGTCGCAACTGATTTCCACGGTATCCCCGTGTTTGAGGTCGGGTTGGGTCGCATCGTCGGTGCCGAGCCAGATCACGTCCCCTGGATGCAGCGTCGAGTACTGCGTAATTTTGGCGATGAAATGCTGCGCCGTGAACAGCATCTTGCTCGTGTGATAGCTGGCGGCTCGCTGGCCGTTGACATCCACCGAGACAGTCAAATCCAGCGGATCAAGCCCGGTGGTAATAAAGGGCCCCATCGGCTTGAAGGTATCGCAGTTCTTCGAACGCCACTGCGTGCGATCTTCCTTCTGCCAGGTGCGCTCACTCAGATCGTTGCCGAGTGTATAGCCGAGGACGCAGTCCAGCGCGTTGACCTCGGTCATGTTGCGCGCCGTCTTGCCGACGACGGCGACGAGTTCGCCCTCGAACTGCACCGGGCCCGGCGAATCAGCGGGAATGACGATGGTCTCACCGCTCGCAATCAGCGCATTGTTCGTGCGATAACCGATATCAGCCTTCTGCGGCGCCTTGACGTTAGTGCCCTTGCGTTTATTGCCCCACTCGATATGCGCCAGATAGTTGTAGCCGGCGCAATAAAACACCGATGGCACGCAGGGGATGCGCAGCGTCAGCGCGGCGAGTGCGTGTTTGCGCGTGGTCGCCTTCCAGGACTCAAAGGGCGAGCCATCAAGCTCGACCACCTGATCGCCCTCGACCAGACCAAAAAAGGTTTTACCCTGCAACTCAAAGCGTCCGAATTTCATATTCATTCCTCAAGGATTGCTGGAGAACTGGAAGAACGCGCGGCACTTCCTACGCGCCGACGCGACTGCCCACCATCACTATTTTTATACCGCGCCGTCTGCATGCAAGGCGCTGATCGCCTCCGCAGAAAAACCAAGGCCGGCCAGGACCTGATCGGTATGCTCGCCCACTGCCGGCACCGCATCAAAACGCGGCTCGAAACCGGACATGGTCACTGGCGGCAACAGCGCAGGGATCGTGCCGGCAGGCGTTTGCACCGAGCGCCAGCGTTGTCGCGCTTTTAATTGGGGATGATCCCAGACTTCGTCGGGCGTATTGATACGCGCATTGGCGATGCCCGCCGCATCCAGTTTCTTCACCACTTCCGCCGCCGTCATGCCAGCGAAGATCGTCTCGATCAAACCCACCATCTCGGTGCGCGCCGCGGTGCGCTTGGTGTTGTTGTCGTAGCGCGGGTCTTTGGCCAGCTCCGGCCGGTTGAGCACGCCGCTGCAGAACTTCGCCCACTCGCGTTCGTTTTGTATACCAAGCATGACGTAAGCATCGTCACCACATTTGAAGCGGCCATACGGCACGATGGTGGCATGATCGGGGCCGCTACGACGCGGCGCCTTGCCGCTAAAGTGCGTGTAATACAGTGGATGCGTCATCCACTCGGCAAGCGCCTCGAACATCGTCACTTCGACACGCGTACCCTTGCCGCTACGCTCGCGCTGAAACAGCGCGGTCAAAATTCCCGAGTAGGCATACATGCCGGCGCTGATATCCACAATCGAGATGCCGACCTTGGTCTGCGTCTCGGGGGTGCCGGTCACCGACATCACGCCGGCCTCGCTCTGCACCAGTAAATCGTAGGCCTTCTTATCGGCATAAGGACCGGTGTCTCCATAGCCCGACAAATCACAGACAATCAGCCGCGGATGTTTCTCCAGTAGCGGCTCTGCCGCCAGCCCCAGACGCGCCGCCGCCCCCGGTGCGAGATTCTGAATGAACACATCAGCACCGGCAATCAACTTCGCCATGATCTCCTTGGCCTGCGGATGTTTGACGTCGAGCGTCAGGCTTTCCTTCGAACGGTTGAGCCAGACGAAATACGCCGACTGGCCATGCACGGTCTGATCGTAGTCGCGGGCGAAGTCACCCACGCCCGGACGTTCGATTTTGATCACCCGCGCGCCAAGATCGGCGAGCTGACGTGTGCAAAAGGGTGCTGCAACGGCCTGCTCCAACGCAACGACCGTGATGCCTTCAAGTGGACGCATGGGGTTTCCTCTGAGAAAGGCGATTATATCAACGCAGATGCACAAAGCCGCCAAAGCCGCTAAGATGCGGCGATGTTCGGGGGAGGAAACCATGTACGTCGCAAACAGCAAGCGTCTGACAAGCTCCGGTGCGCGCAAGATGATGGACACCGCAACCCAAGCAGCGCAACAGGCCGGCGTCGCGATCGCGGTGGCGATCGCCGATAGCGGAGGCCATCTGATCATGCTCGAACGCATGGATGGCGGCCGCTTTCATACCGTGCACTCTTCCACCACCAAGGCGGTGAGTGCCGCCTCAAACAAACGCCCCACCACCGCCAAGGGTGCTGCCGGACAGGACCTTGACACCTCGCACGCCATCGGCCTCGCCCTGGCCGCCGGCCCCGAACGCTGGACGGCGATGGAAGGCGGTTATCCCATTATCATAGACGGCGAATGCATCGGCGGCATTGGTGTCAGCGGCGGTGACTGGTCGTTCGACGACCGCGTTGCGCGTGAAGCTGTCGAGGCCATCGGCGCGCACTGGAAGATCGACGCTTAAGCAGCTCTTCGGCTTCTCACCGGGAGGTACACCGCATGGCTTTTGAACCTGTCAGAGTCGGTTGTCTGGGTATGGGTTGGTGGTCGGATGTGCTGGCCGACGCCATCGCCAAATCCGGCAAGCTAAAGATCGTTTCCTGCTATACACGCTCCACCGAAAAAAAGCAGGCCTTCGCCAACAAATACGCCTGCGCCAGCGCCGCCAGTTACGACGCCATGCTCGCCGATCCGACGATCGAAGCGATCATCAACACCACGCCTAACAACGTTCATCTGGAAACCACGCGCGCCGCCGCCGTTGCAAAGAAGCATGTCTTTCTCGACAAGCCGATCGCCAACACTATCGCCGACGGCAATGCCATTACTGAAGCCTGCATGCGCGCCGGCGTTATCCTCGCCCTCGGCTATCAACGACGCCGCGAGAGTCACTTTCGCTGGATCAAGGAAAAAATCGAGGCCGGCGTCTTTGGCAAGCTGGTCAACGCCGAGGCCAACATCAGTCGCGACCGCCTCGGCAAGGTCGATCTGAGTTCCTGGCGCTTTACGGCCGAGGGCATGCCTGGCGGCGTCATGCTGCAAATTGGCATCCATTACGCGGATGTGCTCGAATACCTGATGGGACCGGTCAAGGCCGTCAACGGCCGCTTCGCCCAACTCGTGCTGCCCGGCGACAACCCGGACGTCGCAAGCCTGATTCTGGAGCATGAAAACGGCGCACTCTCCACACTCAATGCCAGTTACGCCTCGGCCTCCGAGTATTACCTGATGAACATCTACGGCAAGGAGGCCAGCGCCTACTACGACATGCACAGCGGCCTGCGCTGGCTCAAACGCCACAGCGACCGCGCCGAACCGGTTGCCTGCGCAAAGAACGATGCCATCGTTGATGAACTGGAGGAGTTCGCTGATGCCGTACGCGGCAAGGCGACGCCCGAAATGGACGGCGCGAAATCAACGCGTTCGCTGGCGGTGCTACTCGCAGGCATTCAATCGGCGCGCGAGGGCCGGCGCGTCGAAATCTCGGAGGTTCTTGCCGCAAAAACATAGTTTCACTGAGGGGGAGCGCAGGATGAAAAACAACATCAGCTTGTTTCTGGTCACCGTCTTCGCTGTTTTCACCACCATCTCACAGGCGCAGGAAGCGCCTTTTCCGCGACGCGGCAATATCGAAATCATTGTGCTCTTCCCGGCCGGCTCATCGGCAGACGTGACTGCGCGTCTGCTCGCGCAAGGCATGTCCAGACAACTCGGCGCCAATGTCATCATCGTTAACCGTCCCGGCGCCGGCGGCGCCATCGGCTACAAATATGTGGCCGGGCAAAAACCAGACGGCTACTCACTGGTCTGGAACTCGAATTCTGTTTCGACTACTTTTCATTCCGGCCAATCAGCCGTGGATTACCACGCCTTCGACGCGGTGGCGCGGGTGCTGGCGGAGTCTCCGCTACTGGCAGTGAAAACCGACGCCCGCTGGAAAAACCTCAATGAATTTATTGCCGACGCCAAGGCGCGTCCGGGGAAAATCACTGTCGCCAATTCCGGCACCGGCAGCCACACGCATATTTCAGCAGCAGCACTGTTCAAAGCGGCTGGCGTCGATATCATCGACGTCCCCTATGGCGCCGCACAGGTCGTGCCGAGCCTGCTCGGCGGTCACGTCGATGCGATGCTGCAACTCCCCGGCGCACTCGCCGGGCATGTCAAAGGCGGCAGCATGCGTTTGCTCGCTTCGCTCACGGCGAACCGCGATCCATCGCTACCCGAGGTGCCGACTGCGCTTGAACAAGGCGTCAACGTCTCGCTCGAAGCATGGCGTGGTATCGCGGCGCCGAAGGGCACACCACGCCCTGTGATTGCTACACTGGAGAACGCTATCCGCAAAACGGTTGAAGATCCGGATTTCATCAAGGGCAGTGACAACCTTAACGTCCGCCCGGCCTTTGCGCCCGCTACCGAGTTCGGCGAAATGATCGCCAAAGAGGATGCTGAGATGGCTCGCCTCATGCAACTGATCGGACTTAAGAAGTAAAAATAAAATCGCTGACACAGCTGCAAGCCAACACGCCTGCTGGTCATCATTGCTTAGGTACCTTAGACGGAGTCACTCATGAAATGTCCATCCATACTGCCGGCCTTTGCGCTGGCATTTTTGTTTTCGTTTTTCTCCTGTTGTGTGCTTGTCCCTTCGGCTGCAGCACAAAGCACCGGTGTCCCCGCTGAAACAGCACGTCTGGCGACGCAGGCCAGCTTCCGCGAATACATCGATCTATTGTCGTTACCGAACGACGCCGCCAATCCCGCCGACATCGTCAAGAACGTCGAATGGCTGGAAGCGGCCTTTCGAAAACGCGGCTTTACCACGCAGCAACTGCCGAACAACGGCAAGCCGCTGATGTTCGGCGAATACAAACAAAAAGTGGCCGGCGCCAAAACGGTCTTGTTTTACATGCATTTCGACGGCATGCCTGTAACGGCTGAGAACTGGGCGCAAAAAAGTCCATGGGTGCCCGTATTGAAGCAACGCAATGCGCAAGGCGCATGGGAAGCCACCGATATCGCGCAACTCTTCGGCGCCAACATCAATCCGGAATGGCGCGTGTTTGCGCGTTCGTCGTCGGATGACAAAGGTCCGATCATGATGTTCCTCGCCGCCTTCGATGCAATGAGAGCGGCAGGCGTTGAACCGGCAGTCAACGTCAAGGTAATCCTCGACAGCGAAGAGGAAAAGGGTTCGGTCAACATCGGCAACGTCGCTACCGCGCACCGCGAGCTATTGCGCGCTGATGCCATCCTGATTCACGACGGCCCGCGCCACGCCAGTGAAAAACCCACACTCGTCTTTGGTAACCGCGGCAACACCACCGCGCGCCTGACCGTCTACGGTCCGCGTAGCGAACTACACAGCGGCCACTACGGTAACTACGCGCCGAATCCGGCGCAGCGTCTGGCCACCCTGCTCGCCTCGATGAAAGACGACAATGGCCGCGTCACCATCCCCGGTTATTACGACCGCGTCAAACTCACCGACGCCGAACGCCGCATCCTCGCTGAAGTCGGCGACGACGAAGCCGTGATCCGTAAACGCATCGGTATTGCACGAGCCGAAACAGTGGGCGCGACCCTGCAAGAAGCCATCCAGTATCCGTCACTCAATATACGCGGCATGGCTGCCTCCGGGGTTGGCGAGCGTGCCTCCAACGTGGTGCCCAGCCTGGCGCTCGCCGAACTCGATCTGCGCACCACCCCCGAAGCAGCACCGGAATATTTGTTTAACCTGATTGAGCAGCATGTGCGCAGCAAAGGCTATTACCTGACCAAGGGTGCGCCGACCGACGTCGAACGCGCCGCGCACGACCGCATTGCCTCACTCACGCTCGGACGCGGCAGCAAGGCCGCACGCACGCCGATGGAGTCCCCGCTGGGTCAGTGGGTGGACGGCGTGCTGCGCAAAACTTTCAGCGTCAACGGTGCAGATGCGACGACGGTGCGCATCCGCATGATGGGCGGCAGTGTGCCCACCGACAAACTGGTCGACGCACTCGAAACACCGTTTGTCATCGTGCCGCTGGTCAATGGTGACAACAACCAACACAGCCATGACGAAAACATGCGCCTCGGTCATTACTTCGACGGCGTGCGCACGCTGCTCGGTTTGTTGCGCACGGCCTACTAGCGCGCAACACCAAAAGACAAGGCCGTTCCAGCCTGCGCCGGAACGGCCTTTTTTTTGTTACCGCGGCGGAACCGTCCCCACCGCGCAAAACGCTCTAGACGCTCTAGACGCTTTAAACCCCTTCAACGATACGAATATCGCGCACCGCACCGTCACCCAGTGCGGCGAGTGCAGCCTGATAGCCGGCGCTGTCATGCGCTGTAGTGGCCGCCGCCACGCTGTCGAACTCGATCATCACGGTGCGCTGATTTTCACCGGCCTCATAGGTCTTGGCCGGCATGCCGCGCACCAGGAATTTACCGCCCGCAGCTTGAATCGCAGGGCCGGCGAGCTTGGCGTAGGCGGCGAGCTTGTCGGCATCATTGATCGCGCGGTAGCACGCAATCCAATAGGCTTTTGCCATTTAATTATCTCCGTACTGGTTAAAAATCACTGGTTTACCGGTGCGTGCACTTGCCGCGCGGTTACTGCGCGGCTTTAGCGTATTTACCGGTGAGCTGCGGTGTCTGCACACCGGGGGAACCCTTGTTGGCGTGCTCAAGACGCGTGTCGCGCGACCAGGTGCGCTTCAAATCGTCTTTCACGTTGATATGCAGCACGCCGAGACCTTCGCACTCGAGCTCAACCTTATCACCGTCCATAAATGGGTTCAGACCGCGGTGATTGGTGCCGGTGGCCAGCACATCGCCCGCCTCCAGCGTGTGGATGGAGCTCACCCATTCGATGCAACGCGGAATCTTGTGCGCCATGTCGTCGGTGTTGAAATTCTGTTTGACGATACCGTTGACCCTGAGCGTGATCTGCATTTTCTGCGGGTCTTTGATCTCGTCAGCGGTGACCAGAAAAGGTCCCATCGGCGCATAGGTGTCGCGCGATTTCATCTGATAGAACACGTTGGTGGGCGGCGGCAGGCCGCGCGCGGAGCCATCAATGAAGTTCACATAACCAAAAATGTATTGCATCGCATCGGCGGCCTTGACCTTGCTGGCGCGCTTACCGATAACCAGTGCCAGTTCGGCCTCGCCTTCAAAAATGGTAGCCGGGATGTCTTCGAGGATCATGGTGTCCCCATCGCCAATCACGCCGCTCGGCGATTTATGAAAAGCATTAATGGGCGCCGGCTCGCTACGCGTGCCGTCTTCCATGTAATTGACCGCCATGCAATCAATGTTGTAGGGGCGCGGCAGCGGCGAGCGCAGGCGCACGGACTTCAACGGCACACCCGTTCCAGCAGCCACGGCGGCTTCGAGTTTGCCACGGTAGGCGTCAAAGTGCTCGATCAAGCCACTAATCAAATTGTGCGGACCGGTATGCGGAATATCCTGCACCACCGCCGACACATCAACCACGTTGTCACCCTTGACGATACCCAGCTTGAAATCATCGAAATAACAAATCTTCACTACGCTCTCCCTGATTGAGACTACAGAAATTAAAACAGCAACAGTTAAGCAATGCGTTTGAAACCCGGCGGCATCGTCTGCATAAACGATTTACGCGCAGTGATACCGGCATGCCATTTCGCCAGCGCCGGTTGCGCGCCGCGCCAGTCATGCGGATAACGAATGTCGATATATTGCAAGGCCACCGCCATCACGATATCGGCGAGGCTGAATGTCTTGCCAACCAAATACGGCCCGCCGTCGTAGGCGTCGCCGGCCATTTTCACCGCACGCGCAACGCGCATCTCCTCACGCTGCATTTTCTCCGGCATCTGCTTGTCGGCCGGCCGCCGGCTTTCGAGAATGCGCGCAATCACCGCGTCTATCATGCCCTGACCGAGCGCCTGCCAGCGCTGCGAGGCCCAATAACCCTCCGCATCATGCGGCGGCAGCGGTTTGCCGCCGACGTGATCGAGGTAATGCACCACCAGCGGCGATTCATAGATGTAATTGCCCGGCGCCAGCTCGAGCACCGGCACCTTGCCCAACGGATTCATCACCGGGATCGACGAGTCACCCGCCCACGGATCGTCCACGAGATAGGGGCAGTCGATATTCTTTTCGATGATCAGCACACGCGCTTTACGCGCATAGGGTGAAAAATCCGAACCGTAGAGTTTCATCGCGGCCTTTCGCTGTCAGGTGATTTATTCGACCGTGGCGCCGGTTAATTTGATCAGCTTGGCGTATTTGTCGTAATCAGCCTTCAAGCGCAGATCAAACTCTTCAGGCGTGCTGCTCCAGGTGTCGATCGCCTGCGTGGTCAGATTCTGCAGCACATCAGGATGTTTAAGCGCACGATTAATTTCCGCATTGAGCTTGTCGATGATCGGTTTTGGCGTGCCGGCGGGCACAAAAGCACCAACCCAGGGGCTCATCTCATAGCCGGGGACACCGGCTTCAGAGATGGTCGGCAGATTGGGCAGCGAACTCG
>CAMDSO010000130.1 GCA_945906935.1 Bordetella parapertussis | reverse complement strand
TCCACCGCACCCAGCATGATCTCGGTTCATCCCTCGCTGCCGGCACGCAACATTAAGGAGCTCGTCGCACTGGCCAAAGCACGGCCCGGCGTCATCACCTATGGCTCGGCCGGCGCCGGCACCCCGACCCATCTGGCCGGCGAACTGTTCCGCGCACGCACCGGCGCCAATATTCTGCATGTGCCGTACAAAGGCGGCGGCCCCTTGATCATCGCGCTGGTCGGCGGCGAGGTCATGATCAGTTTCAATTCGCCAATCACCGCGCGTCCGCACGTGGCTGCCGGCAAACTGCGTGCCCTGGCGGTCACCACCGCCAAACGCTGGTCAGGCATGCCCGAGCTGCCGACCGTTGCCGAAGCCGGCTATGCGGGCTTTGATTCATTTGCATGGATCGCCTTCTTCGCACCCGCCGGCACGCCGCGCGCCATCGTTGAACGCCTGAACGCCGCGATCAACCGCGTGCAGCAACTGCCCGAGATTCGCGAACGCTTTGCCGAACAGGGCATGGAACCGGGTAGCGGCACGCTTGACGAATTCGCCGCTTTTCTGAAATCAAATTTCGAGCTTTGGGACAAACTGATCAAAGCACAACATATCGAGATCGACTGACCATGAAAATCACCGCACTCCTGCTTGTCATCAGCGGGCTGCTGCCCACCGCAGCCATGGCACAACAATACCCGGACCGCCCGCTGCGCTTTATCGTGCCCTTCACGCCGGGCGGCATCAGCGACACACTGGTGCGTCTGCTTGCCGAACCGCTGACGCGCGCACTTGGCCAGCAGGTGGTACTCGACTTTCGTCCGGGCGCCGGTGGCAAGGTTGGGCTAGAGATCGCCGCCAAAGCCGCCGCCGACGGCTACACCGTGTTTCTCGGCGCACAAGGCACGCTGGCGGTGATGCCCTCGCTCTACAAACAACTGCCGTTTAATCCAGAGCGCGACTTCGCGCCTGCGGCGCTACTGGTGCGCTCGCGCTATCTGCTGCTCATCAACCCGGCGGTTGGCGCCAACAACCTGAAAGAACTCATCGCCCTCATCAACAGCAAGCCGCGTCAATTCAGTTACGCCTCGGTGGGTGCCGGATCGACCGGACACTTTGCCGGTGAAATGTTCAAGCGCGCCGCCCGGCTTGACGTCGTGCACGTGCCCTACAAAGGCGAGACGCCGGCGATCACCGGCCTCATCGGCGGCGAAACGCAGCTGATGTTCTCACTGCCGGTCGCCCCCGGCCCGCACATCAAGGCCGGGCGACTCAAGCCGCTCGCCATCGCCTCGGCGCAACGCTCACCGCTCTATCCCGAGGTGCCGACCTTCGACGAATCCGGCGTGCCCGATTTCGATTTCTCAACGTGGTTCGGTATGATGACGCTTGCAGGTACACCACCGGCGGTGATCGCGCGGCTGAACAGCGAAACCAATCGCATCCTGCAAACTGAAGAAGTGCGTACGCGGCTGCTCGCCATCGGTCTCGAGCCGGCGGTCAGCGCACCGCGGGAATTCGCCGATTACATCCGCAGCGAACGCGCGAAGTGGGCGCGCGTGGTGAAGGAGTCCGGCATCGTCATTGATTAAGCGCCGGGTGCTGCGCCTGCCATCGCGGGCGCGCGAGCGGTGTTGAAAGTTTCGTGGCATCCGCCACGCCTCATTGGAGAACGACATGCAACGCACGCTTTTCGTTATGACCGCACTCATACTCATCGTTTGCGGCGGCACGGCGGTCGGCGCCGAGCCCTTTCCGGCTAAATCCATACGCTACATCGTGCCCTTTCCGCCCGGCGGCATCAGCGACATGATGGCGCGCATCGTCGCCCAGCAAACTTCCAACACCTTCAAACAACCGGTGGTGGTCGACAACCGCCCGGGCGGCAACGCGATGATAGGCGTAGTGGTGGCGGCTAAAGCACCGGCCGACGGCTATACCTGGCTGTCGATCACCATCACGCATGCCATCAACGTCACGCTGTTTCCCGCGGCACCTTACGATCTACTGAAGGATTTTCAAGCGGTGTCGATACTCGCCTCGCTGCCGCTGGTGGCGGTGGTGAATTCGAATCTGCCGGTCAAATCGCTGGGCGAACTCAGCGCACTCGGCAAAACCCGCATGCTCAACGGCGGTTCGAGCGGCAACGGTACGCCGCAACACTTGGCACTCGAACTCTACCGCCAGTTGGCCGGCATTAAAGTGCAGCATGTGCCCTTCAAGGGTGGCGGACCATCGATGATCAGCCTGCTCAGTAACGAAATCGATTTCCTCATCACCGGCGTGCCCGATACGATCACCCATATCAAATCGGGGCGGTTGCGCGCGCTGGCGATTGCGAGCCAGACGCGGCATCCGTTGATCGCCGATATTCCCACCACCGCCGAGGCCGGACTGCCGGCGCAAACCATCACCAGTTGGACGGCGCTGCTGGTACCGGCTGCAACGCCCAAACCCGTGCTCAAGCTCATCAACGCCACGGTGACCGGCGCACTCAAACAACCGGAGCTGGCGCAGAGGCTGCGCGAGCAGGCCTTCGAAGTGATTGCCGATGATCCCGACACCGCGCAAGCCTTCATCGTCACAGAGGCGCAGCGCTGGGGTAAGCTTGTGCGTGAAGCCAATCTGAAACCTGATTAGGAACACGCAATGAAAGCGATTTGGTATACGCGCCAGGGCGCGGCACACGATGTGTTGCAATACGGCGAACAACCCGAGCCGCATGCCGCGGCCGGCGAAGTGCGCATCAAGCTCTATGCCTCGGGGGTGAACCCCGCCGACATCTATCGTCGCGCCGGGCCGAACTTCCAGATGGACGGGCCGCTGGTGATTCCAAACAGCGACGGTGCGGGCGTCGTCGACGAGGCGGGACGCGGTGTTGAGCGCGGCCTGATCGGCCGTCGCGTCTGGCTCTACAACGGCCAGCGCAACGGCCGCGTCTTTGGCACCGCCGCCGAATACATCACGATCAGCGACGATCTGGTGCGCGAACTGCCACGCAACACCAGCTTCACCGAAGGCGCCTGCCTCGGCATTCCCGCCATGACCGCACATGTCGCCGTCTGCCGCGGCGGCAACATCAAAGACCGCGCGGTGTTCATCAGCGGTGGTGCCGGCGCGGTCTGCCACTATGCAATCCAATGGGCCAAGCGTTTCGGTGCGCGCGTCGTCACCACCGTCAGCTCACCTGCGAAGGCAGCCCACGCGCTGGCCGCCGGCGCCGACCTCACCATCGATTACAAATCCGAAGACGTTGCCGCCCGCATTCGTGACTTCAGCGGCGGCAAGGGGCTCGCCCATGTGGTCGATCTCGACTTCGGTGCCAACATCGGCATGCTGGTGCCTTTGATGGCCGCCGGCGGCTCACTCGCTTACTTTGCCACCAAGGGCAACCTCACCCCGGTGTTTCCCGCCGACGATTTCATGCGGCGTAATCTGACGCTCTCCGGGCTGGTGTTAAACGGTGCGCCACTGGCGACCAGGCGTCGCGCGCAAGACGACATCACGCAATGGCTGACTGAGGGCGGCATGCAACACACCATCGCCTCGGTGCATCCGTTGGCACAAACCGCCGACGCGCACGCCGAGGTTCAGGCCGGTGGCAAACGCGGCACCGTGGTGGTGGCCTGCAACCTCTAAGAGTGCGCTGATCTCAGTTGATCAACAACGCGGCACGACCGATCACCTCGCCGCGCTCAACGCGTTCATGCAGGGCTTCGGCCTCAGCCAACGGCCGGATATCGCTGACCAGTGGCCACACTTCGCCGCGCGCCACCAGCTCCAGTGTTTCGATGATTTCACTGCGCGTGACATAACGACTGCCGAGCAATGACAACTCTTTGGCCAGCATATCGGCGGCCGCCACTGAAAACGGTTTGCCCGCGCCACCGAGCGTGACCAGACGGCCGCGCTTGGCCAGCGCTTTGACCGCCGCCTCCAGGGTGCCCTGCGACGACACATAATCAACAGCGACATCAATGCCGCGGCCTTGGGTAAGTTCGAGCAACTGGGCAACTACATCACCCTTGGAGGCGTCGACCACCTCGTCGGCACCGGCCTTGCGGCAGTTATCGAACTTGTCGCTTGCCACATCGACGGCGATGACGCGCGCGCGCGCCCATTTCGCCATCATCACTTGATGGATGCCGAGGCCGCCGCCGGCGCCGAAGACCGCGACGGTTTCGCCGGCTTTCACGCTGGCACGCCGCAACACCTTGAAGGGGGTCGCTAGCGCATCGGTGATCACGCCGACCTCGGCCGGATATTTTTTGTAATCGAGCCCGTCTGGCAGCTTGATGAAACTGCGCGCCGGCAGCTTGATGTATTCCGCATAACCACCGTCGCATTCGCGGCCGATCTGGCCGCCGGGGTTTTCACACAGCGGCTCGAGTTGCGAGAGGCAGTTGCGGCAGGTGCCGCAATTCAAATAGTAGTAGGCGGTTACCGCATCGCCCGCCGCAAGGCCGGACACGCCGGCGCCCAGCGCCACAATCTCGGCGGTAATTTCATGTCCGATGATGCGCGGAAACGGCACCTTCACACGACCGGCCTTGATGTGCTGGATGGTGAGCCCCGAACCGCAGGCCAGCACGCGCGCCACCGCCTCGCCGGGACCCGGCGTCGGATCTGCTACGTTGCACATTTCGAAGGGCGCGTTCGCCGCGCGTAGAACCAATGCTTTCATGTTGTCCTCTTTTATGGATGAGACCCGCAGGTTCAAATACGGAACATGCTCTTCGCCGCTTTCAGAAACAAGGTACGGTTGACGCCATCCGAATGCAGAAAGGCGGCGGCGTCACGCACCAGCTTTTCGACGCCGCATTCCTTCATATAACCATAACCGCCGTGAATCTCCAGCGTCCACGTCGCAATCTTCCACGCCGCCTGCGCGGCCATCGCCTTGGGCAGCATGCCGAGCGTAGCATCCCAGCCAAGCTCGCGATGATCAGCCAGATAGGCGGCACGATGCACATAGGCGCGCGAGGCGTCGATCAGCATGCGCATCTCGCCCAGTTGCGCGCGGATGCCGTCGTGTTCAATGATGGGCTTGCCGCCCTGTACCCGCAGCTTCGCCCATTCAACCGACTTGTTGTACAAGGCCGTGGCAACGCCGAGCACCGAAGCACCCGCATAGGCATTCGACATCGGTGAGAAATTCGCAAACACCGCGTTCGACTCTCCCAGCTTGCCGACTACGTTGGCGTCGGCAATAAAGCAATCCTGAAACACCAGCTCGGCGTTGTTGGCCAGACGCTCGCCCATCTTATCGTGCACACGGCCGATGGTAAAACCCGGATGCCCGCGCTCGAGCAGAAAACAGGTCGCGCCGTCCTGCATGGTCTTTTTGCGGTCGGTCTGCACCATCACCATATACCAGCTCGCGCGGTTGCCGTTGGAAATGAAGTGCTTCATGCCGTTGACGCACCAGCCGCCCTCAACACGCTCGGCGCTGGTGGCAAACGGCACCGGAAACGACAGGTGCTTGTCCGAACCATTGCCCGGCTCGGTCATGCCGATCGCCAGCACGCCGCGCGGGTCGTTGGCAAACACCGGCAGCACCCGCTGCTTTTGTTCTTCATTCAGTGCGAGCTGCATGATCTGCGCGATTTTGAAGGTCTGCGCCAGCACCACCGAGGTGCCCAAATCCACTTTGCCGAGTTCCTCAACCACCATCGCGGTGGTCAGCGAATCAAGTCCGAGCCCGCCCCACTTTTCTTCGAGCGTCATGGTGCGTATGCCCAGCTCGTGCGACTTCTCGATGATCTCCCAGGAGAAACAATCGAGCGGGTCCTTGCTGGCGTCGAGGGCGGCCACGCGCGGCGCGACAAATTCCTGTGCAAATTTGCGTACCGTTTCGAGAATCGCACGCTGTTCATCCGTCATTCCGTACAAAGCTTCCATTACCCTTCACTCCTCATGCATGCACAGAGTTGTTGCGATCATTGCGGTTCAATGCCGGCGGCCTTGACGATCTTCGCCAGCTTTTCGATTTCACTGCGCAGCACGGTCCCCAGCGTCTCCGGCGAACCACCGATCGGATCGCTACAGCCTTCACGGTCCAGCCGCGCGCGGAACTCCGGCGCCTGCATGGCCTTGATGATAACGGCGTTCAGCCGCGCAATGATGTCCGGCGAAGTCCGCGCCGGCGCCCATGCCGCATAGGTCACGGTCGCCTCGTAGCCTTTGAGTTCCAGGGTCTCGGCCACCGTTGGCACATTGGGCAGCGGTTTCGAGCGCACACTGCCGGTAACCGCCAGCGCACGCAAACGACCCGCCTGCACATTGGACAATCCGGTGGTGACGCCGGCGAAATACACCGGCACCTGGCCGGCCACGGTGTCGATCAACGCCGGCCCGCCGCCTTTGTAGGGCACGTGAGTCATGTCGATTTTTGCCATGACGTTGAGCAATTCACCAGCCAGATGCGACATGCTGCCGGTGCCAAACGAGGCGTAGCTGATCGAACCCGGTTTCGCCTTTGCGAGCTGCACCAGCTCACGCACCGTTTTGGCCGGGAACGACGGATGCACCACAATCATCAGCGGTAACCATGCCACTTGCGTAATCGGCGCGTAATCGTTGAGCGTGTCGTAATTGAGCTTCTTGTAAATTGACGGGTTGGTAGCATGCGAGGTCAGGCTGTGCATCATGAAGGTATAACCATCAGGCGCGGCGCGTGCCACGGCCTCGGCACCGATCACACCATTGGCGCCACCACGGTTATCAACAATTACCTGCTGCCCGATCAAACGCGACATATGTTCTGCCAGCTCGCGGCCAAGAATATCGTTGGCACCACCGGGGGGCCACGGCACCACCATGCGCAGTGACTTGACTGGATAATTCTGCCCCCACGCCGAGAGCGCAACACCAAATGCGGCTAGCGTCAGGATCGTGCGCGCAACAACGAAAGCTCGGGCCATGGCTCCTCCTTGTTATGACTGCATCGATCGGCCGATTATGACAGCAGCTGGCGCGACCGAGGGGACCCCGCGCAAAGCGTTCTTTGCGTTCTTTGCGTCCGCTTCGGCGACGCTTAGAATCTGCGATCCCTCTACGCAAACCACCACCCGGATCGCCATGCGTCTGCCCTCTCTATTGTTCGTTTTAGGTGCTCTGCTGCACAGCGCCGCCACACCGGTGCTCGCGCACGGCACACGCGGCTATGCGCTAACCGCCGAGACCACGCGCTGGCAATGGCTGCAACTGGCCATCGCCTCCGCCCACGCCGGCAATGTGCGCTTTGCGATCGAGGGTGAATATCGTCTGATCAGTGCGGACGGCCTGCCTGATCACGAGACCGGGCGCTTTCCATCCCGCTCCAATCCCAACCGCATCAGCGCGCAGCGCTACGAACTGCGCGTGCCGGCGCGCCCGCAAATCGCCGCCCGCACCACGGCGCTACGTATGCAAAGCTTCGGCTTTGCGATCAACGGCGTGCCGTTTGATCCGGGTGCGGCGGAGTTTTGGAACAACGACCGCAACTGGCAATATGAAGCGATGTCGGGCGCGCTACCGCTCGGGCTCGATCAGAACAATGCCCACGTGCAGCCCAGCGGCGCTTATCACTATCACGGCCTGCCGACCGCGTTGCTCGCGCGCTTCGCCGGCGCCACCACACCGGTGCTGGTAGGCTGGGCGGCGGACGGTTTTCCGATCTACGGGCCCTATGGTTACCTGGATGCCAGCCAGCGCAACGCGCCGCTGGTGAAGCTGCGCGCGAGCTGGCGGATCAAAAGCGGCACGCGCAACGGCGGCCCGGGCGGCGCTTACGATGGGGCATTCGTACAGGATTACGAATACAGCGCCGGTCTCGGTCAGCTCGACGAGTGCAACGGCCGCAGCGGCGTCACGCCGGAATTCCCCAACGGCAGCTACCACTATGTGCTGACCGACAGCTTTCCGTTTATTCCGCGCTGCTTTCGCGGCACGCCGGATGCGAGTTTTGTGCGCGGCCCTCCCACTGGTGGCAGCGCGAGCAGCGGCCCAGGTGGCCGCGCAGGACGCAATGAGAAGGCCGACCACGTGCAAGAATCTTCACAGCGTGAGAATGGCAAAGCCGAAAAGGGCGGACCGCCGCCCGCAGCACTCGATGCCTGTCGGGGCAAATCGTCAGGGACCTCTTGCAGCTTCACTGGCCGCCGTGGCGATCCCTTGAACGGCAGTTGTTTCTCGCCGCCCAATGGAGCGGCCCTCGCCTGCCGTCCTGAGGGCGGCCCACCGAAAAAATAACTCGCGCTCTTCGCGCAGAAGACATGCCACGGTGCGCTGTGTAGAAGCGCGCCGCAGTAGCCTGAAAGCTTCCAGGCTACAGGCTATCGCGAGCATGATTTCAGAACGGAAATCACGCGCCGGTCAGAAGGTTCCTTCCCCCCTTGTGGGGGAAGGACAGGATGGGGGGGGATAACACCACCCTGCCAATCAACATCACACGCCCTAGCGCGGCTCCAGCATGCGCAACTTGCGCGCCGCTTCCTCGGCAATCGCATCATCAATCTCACGCACCACGCTGTTGAGATCGACCGCCAGCAAGATCTCTTCAAATTTTCCGGTCAGGACCGTTTCGGGCGTCAACTTGCCACCCTCGTATAACGACCAGATTTCTTTCGCGTATTGCGTCGTCAACAAAGACGGCGCGTATTGACCGAAGTAATTGGTGAGATTGCCCACATCGCGCTCGAGCATGGCCTTCGCATGATTGTTGCCCGCCGCATCGACCGCCTGCGGCAGATCAATGATGACCGGACCGTCGGGACCGACCAGCACATTGAACTCCGACAAATCGCCGTGGATCACACCGGCACACAACATACGCACCACCTGCGTCATCAAGGCGGCGTGATAGAACACCGCCTCTTCCTCTGTGAATTTCACGTCATCGACGCGCGCTGCGGGTTCGCCCTCGGCATCGGTGACGAGTTCCATCAGCAACACGCCCTCGTGAAAATTGTAGGGCTTGGGCACGCGCACACCGGCGCCTGCAAGGCGATAAAGCGCATCGACCTCGGCGTTCTGCCACGCCTCTTCCTGCGACTTGCGACCGAATTTGCTACGCTTGCCCATCGCACGCGCCTGGCGGCTGTTCTTGGTTTTGCGGTTTTCGGTGTAATCAACGGCCTGGCGGAAAGCGCGCTTGTTGGCTTCCTTGTAGACCTTGGCGCAACGAATCTCGCCGCCACAGCGGACAACAAACACCATCGCTTCCTTGCCACTCATCAACTGACGCACAACGTCGTCGATCAGACCGTCGTCGACCAACGGTTGCAGTCTTGCGGGAATTTTCATGGCACTGTCACCAGTGGAACGGACCAGCGTGGCCCGAAGGCGCCATTATGAGGCTTGGCAGGCGCTTGCACGCGCTAATTCAAGCCGCCACACCGCATGCCGGCGGGTGCCGCCGCTGAAACGGAGGCTATTCAGGCCGTATGCCGCCTTCGCGGATCATCGCCTGATAGCGCACATACTCGGCCTGCATCATCTTGCTAAAACCTTCAGGAGTGCTCTCCGGCATCGATTCGGCCCCCTGGCGCTGGAACAATTCGCGCAGCGACTCCTTGCGCAGGCCGCGCACAATATCGCCGTGCAACTGTTCGACCAGCCGCCGCGGCGTGCCCTTGGGCACAACGATCCCCGACCAGGTATCGACCTGCGCTTCGGGCAGGCCGGCCTCGGCGATCGACGGCACATTGGGCAGCGTCGGACTGCGCTGCGGCGTCATCACCGCCAGCGCGCGCAAACGCCCTTCGCGCACTGGCCCGAGCAGCGAAGGCAAGGTGTAAATCGCAAAGTGCACGCGGCCCAGCGCGATCTCGATGAACGAATCGGAAATCATCCGATACGGCACATGCACGGCGTTGATCTTCAAGGCGCGGGTAAAAATCTCGCCAGCCAGATGCGATGCCGAACCGACCCCCAGCGAGGCGTAGTTCAAATCACTGGCGCGCGCGTAATGCACAAAATCGCCGGCATTGCGCGCCACCATCGAGGGCGTCCCCGCCAGCACATTGGTGATCGATGCGACGTGCGTGACGGCGGTGACATCGGCCAGCGCGCGGTACGGCGGCGGATCGCGCATCAACTCGGTAATGAGGCGCGTCACATCGACCATGCCGAGCGTATAACCATCGGCATTCGCGCGTGACATATGCGCGTTGCCGATCAGGCCGCCGGCGCCCGGGCGGTTCTCGACGATGATGCGTTTGCCGTAAAAAGCCGCCAACTCGCTGGCCAGCGAGCGCGCAAAAATATCACTCGCCGTGCCGGTCGACGAAGCGACGATGATGCGGATTCTCCGGGTCGGATATTCGACCTCCGGCTCGGCGGGCAGCGCCGCACAGTTCGCCGCCATGCCGATCGCAGCCAGCGCCAACGCCGCCTGCAAGCAGACGCGCACAACGTTGCAAATGCGATGAATCGGGGAAAATTGAAGACGCGACATAGCAGCTGACGATAACGTGTGAGGCGACGCGCATCAAGCCCTGCGCACAGCTCTGCAACGAAACGCACAAACCGGCCCGCAGCGCCACACCAACGCGCTTATTCTTCGATAGACTCCGGCCTATGTCGATCAACTTCGCCCTCGCCCTCAGTCTGCTCAACATGACCACGATGCGCGCCGGCCGCGTGGTGCTCGCACTCTATGCGCTGGATCTGGGGGCGGCACCACTCACCGTCGGACTGCTGGCAGCGACCTTTTCCGTATTCCCCGCCCTGCTGTCGTGGCCGGCGGGACGGCTGGTCGACCGCTTCGGTTCGCGCTGGGTGCTCACCATCGGCGCGCTGGGCGGCGGTCTGGGCATGCTGATCCCGTTTTTCGTGCCCGGCCTCACCGCGATATTTTTTGCCGCCGCCGCCAACGGCCTGTCACTGGCGATCTACAACGTCTCGCTGCAAAACCTCGTCGGTCTGCTCAGCACGCCGCAAAACCGCACGCAAAGTTTCAGCAATTACAGCCTCACCAATTCAATCGGCAGTTTTGTCGGCCCGCTGATCGCCGGCTTCGGCATCCAGCACGGCGGCCACGCCGCCACCTGTCTTGCGCTGGCGGTGATGTCCTTGCTGCCGCTGGTGGCGCTGGCGATCCTTGGCCGGCGCATGCCGCACGGTGCCGGGCGCAAACCGCGCAGCGACACCAGCATCCGCGGCATGCTGCGCGCCCGTGGTGTGGGCCGCACGCTGGCTACCAGCAGCCTGCTGCAATCGGGTCAGGATCTGTTCCAGT
>CAMDSO010000129.1 GCA_945906935.1 Bordetella parapertussis | reverse complement strand
GGTGATGAAGGCGGCGGCCGCTAAAACCGGGCTGGAAGTCGAGTGGAAGGAATTGCCGCTTGGTCTCGTCGGTCACAAGCTGCACGGCCACACCATGCCGCAATTCACGGTCGACGAACTGGCGAAGACCGATGGCTGGGTCTCCGGGCCGATCGGCCACAACGCGTATCCGCGCAACGACCCGACGTGGATCATGCCGCCGCTGCGCAAGAAGTTTGATCTCTATGCGAGCATCAAGCCGGTGCGTTCATACCCGAATATCAAATCGATTCACAAGGATGTCGACATCGTATTCCTGCGTGAAGTCAGCGAGGGCATGTGTGCGAGCGGTACGGTGGTTGCCGGCACCGGTGAATTCCGCCCGAATGATGAAATTTCGATTGGCACCCGCGTGGTGACGCGCAAGGGCGCGAATCGTGTGGCACGTGAAGCGTTCGAAATTGCGCGCACGCGTCCGCGCAAAACCGTCGCTGCGGTGCATAAAGAGCCCGTCTATCGCCTGGTCTGCGGCATGTTTGCCGAAGAGTGCCGCAAGGTGGCGAAGGAATTTCCGGATTGCACACTCACCGAAGTGCTGGTCGACGGCTTTGCCATGAAGCTGATCATGAATCCGCATCAATATGATGTGGTCGTTACCACCAACCAGTTCGGCGACATTCTCACCGACGAGGGCGCGGGCATCGTCGGCGGTTTGGGCCTCGCGCCTGGTCTGTGCGCCGGTGAAAAATACGCGATGGCGCAGGCGACCCACGGTTCGGCGCCGGATATCGCCGGCAAGAACATTGCCAATCCCTACGCCATGATTATGTCGGGCCAGATGTTGTTTGAGTGGCTGGGTCGCAAGAAGAACGAACCGAAGGCAACCGAAGCGGCGCAGATCATCGATCGCGCGGTCGACAAGGTGATTGCCGAGGCCAAACACCTGACTGGCGATCTCGGCGGCAAGGCGGGTACCACAGAAATGGGAGACGCCATCGTCGCAGCGATGAGCTGATTCTGTAGAACGTGTTTTGAATAAACGCCGCGGCAGTAATGCCGCGGCGTTTTATTTGCTGCCGGCCGGATCGAGGCCTTTGGCTTTGAATACCGCGCCGACCGCGGGGTTACGCAGATAGTTCACGAGGGCGCGTGCCTCGCTGCCGCGCGCCGAGACGGCCAGTGTGCCGGCGGTGAACATCATGGTGCTTTGCACTTCCGCTGGCAGCGGGCCGACCAGTTCAGCTGCCGGGACGGCCAGAATTTCGCTCATCATTTGCACGGCCAGTTCGGATTCGCCGCGTGCCACGACGTCACCGGCCAGCCCGCTTTTGAGAATATTTGATTTCGGCTTCATCTCTTCGGCAATACCGAGCCGTTCGAGCAGTTTGGCGAAGTACTGGCCGCTTGCACCGCTGGCCGTATAGGTCACCGATTTGGTCGCCAGCAGGGTGCGCTTGAGGGCGTCCACCGTGCTGATGTCGGGTTTGGGCGCGCCGCGTTTGACCGCAATGCCGAGGCCCGCACTGGCGAGTTCTGCGCGACTGTCGGCGACGACTTTGCCTTCCTGGATCAACGTCTCGATGCCCTCACGGGTGACGACCACCATGTTCGGGGTCTCCCCGGCCTTTAGCCGCGCCATGATGGCCGCGGTACTGGCGATGGTGACGGCTATTTTGTCGCCGCTGGCGCGTTCATGTTGCGCCAGGACTTCCTCGAGGACCGTTTGCACCGCGGTGGAAGCCAGGAGGTTGAGTTGAGCGGCGGTGGCGGGTGTAGTCATGTTGAAGGTGCCCAGGGCGATGATCGTGAGTTGGAGAAAAGTTGTACGCATGGCGGCGGGTCTCTCAGACCGCGTCAACGGCTTCGAAGCGGTAGCGTGTGACTTGTTCCATGTTGGTGCCTTCGATGCGGATCAGACGCGTCGCACCGGCACGACTCGGTGAGTGCAGATCGCCTTCGTTGTAGACGTGGGCGATACCGGGTTTGAGTACGTAGTCTTTTTTGTATTTGACCTTGCCAGTGACGCCGGGGCCTGCGGGCGAGACCAGTTCCCAGTCGAACATTTTGGTTTCGCCGCTGACCTGGCCGTAGATCGCCCACGACGGACCATGATCATGCGGCGGGCTTTCCTTGGCCCCCTGGTAGTTGTGGGCAAGCACGCAAAAGCCGAGCTCGGGGTCCTGATAGAGCAGCTTGCGTTCGGGCGTATGCTCGTCGAAGCATTGATTCATCAACGAGGTATTGAGCAGCACTTCGCGCAGCATGGCGCAGATGGCGGTGCGGCCGGCCGGGCCGGGTTTGGCTTTGATGGCGTCGTGGCAGGCGAGGCCGAATTCTTCGATGCTGTTGTGCATGGTTATCCCCATTGAGTGAGAAACGAACGCGAAGCGTAATCAATTGGCGGGCGATAGGGAAGGGGCCTGGGCGGCAAGCGGATATAATCCGCACCCTGTGTAAATCGAAAATTACAGGGGTTGCATTGCTTATGCGCGGTTTTCAATGGATGACGGGTTTAGTCGGCTTGGCGCTGGCGACGACGGCGGCTGCCGCGGTGCCCAAGGCAGCGGATTATCCTGATCGGCCAATCCGCCTGGTCGTGGCGTTTCCGCCCGGCGGCAACGTCGATGTGTTTGCGCGCATGCTGGCGCGTCAGGTGGAGTCACAAATCGGCCAGCAGATCGTGGTTGACAACCGCGCCGGTGGTGCCAACGGCATCGTCGGCTACGACATCGTCGCCAAGGCGCCGGCCGATGGCTACACCTTGTTAAGCGCGGCGTTTGCGTTTGTGGTGAATCCGGCGCTGTATGCAAAGCTGCCCTATGACACGGATAAGGATTTTGTGCCGATCACCAATTTCGTGCTTGGTCTCGGTTATGTGATGACGGTGCATGGTGCTGTGCCGGCGCAATCGGTGCGTGAGTTGATCGCACTGGCGAAGAGCCGCAGTGAACCGCTGCGCTACAGTTCGGCGGGCATCGGCAACGGCCAGCATTTGTCGGCGGAGTTGTTCCGCCTGAAGGCCGGCATTGCGTTGTTGCATGTGCCGTACAAGGGCGGCGGCCCGGCCCTTAATGCCCTGGTGAGCGGCGAGACGCAGTTGAGTTTTCCGTCGCCAATACCGGTCGCACCGCATGTCAAAGCGGGGCGCGTGCGCGCCTTGGGTTTCACCGGCGACACCCGTGTGTCATCGTTGCCCGATGTGCCGACCATTGCCGAGGCTGGTTTGCCCGGATTCAAGTTTGACGCCGGCTGGCATGCGTGGTTTGCGCCGGCCCGCACGCCGCCCGCAATCATCAACCGTGTTTACGCCGAAATCAAAAAGGCGCTCGAGGTGCCCAAGCTGCGCGAAGCGTTTATGACCGGTGGCTACGAGCCCAAGGGCGATACCCCGGCCGAGTTCCAGAAAACATTCCGCAGCGACATCCGGCATTACGCCGAGATTGTCAAAGCGGCCAAAATCGAAGCGCAATAATCGAAGCATGATAATCGGAGATTCAGATGAAAACATTCCTGCAGCACGGCTGGGCCGGCGCGGTCGTATTGGTCGCGGGTGCGATTGGTTTTTCAGGGGTTGCCTCGGCGCAGCCGTTTCCTTGCAAGGTCATCCGCGTCGTCAATCCGTCGGCGCCGGGGGGCAACAGCGATATCGTGTTCCGGCTGTTCGCGGGGCGCATGGGCGAGTTGCTCGGGCAGCAGATGGTGCTCGATTACCGGCCCGGTGCCGGCGGCACCATAGGTGCTGATATCACCGCGAAGAGCGCGCCGGATGGTTGCACCACCGCCATTGTTGCCGCGAGTTTTGTCATCAATCCGGCGCTGATCAAAAAGCTGCCGTTCGACACGATCAAGGATTTCACGCCGCTGGGGCTGGTGGTCGATATTCCAACCTCCGTCGTCGTGCATCCTTCGCTGCCGGTAAAAAATGTGAAAGAACTCATCGCACTGGCAAAGACCAAGCCGGGCGAGGTGTTCTATTCAAGTTCCGGGCCCGGCACCGTCGGTCACCTTGCCGGTGAGTTATTGAATTCGGTGGCCGCGATCAAGCTGGTACACGTGCCATACAAGGGCATCGCGCCGGGCGTGATCGATCTGATTGCCGGTCAGGTGCAACTGTCGTTTCCGAGTATTCCGGTGGTGATCGAGAACGTGCGCAGCGGTAAAATCAAAATGATCGCGCAGTGTGGCACCGCACGTTCGTCCTCGGTGCCCGATGTGCCGACCATGGTCGAGTCGGGGCTCAAGGGCTTTATCGTCAGCAGCGGATTTAGCTTTATCGGCCCTGCGGGCATGTCGAAGCCAGTGGTGGAGAAGCTGAATGCCGCACTGGCCAAATCATTGCAGGACCCGACGGTGCGCAAGGAACTCATCAGCCGCGGCGCTGATCCAGTCGGCAACACCTCGGAACAGCACGCCGCCTATATCAAGGCTGAAATCGACAAATGGCAAAAGGTCGCCTCACATGCCGGTATCACACCCGAATAACATGAATACTTCCCAGTCTGCGGTCGCGGTGGTGGGCCTTGGCCTCATCGGCACTTCATTGGCAAAGCGTCTGCTGGATGCGGGTTTTGTCGTGCATGGTTATGACGTTGACGCGGCGCGCGTCGCCAATTTCGAAAAACTGGGCGGCAGAGCGGCGGCGACTTTGCGCGATGTGGCGCGCGCTGCGCGCACCATCGTGCTGTCGGTATTCAATACCGATCAGGTTGAAGCCGTGGTCGAGGGCGGCGCAGGGGTGGCACACCTCGAACTCGATGCCGGTCACGCGGTGGTCTGCACCAGCACTTGTGACCCCGACCGCGTGGCCGTGCTTGCCGCGCGGGTCGCCGAGCGTGGCGTGCGTTTTCTGGAAATGCCACTGTCGGGCAACAGCGACCAGATCGCACTCGGCAACGGCATCGGGCTGGTCGGCGGCACGCGCGATTTGATGGATGAACTGGCGCCGGTGCTGGCTACGCTGTGTAAGAAATATTATTTCCTCGGCAGTGCCGGGGCGGCCGGACGCGGCAAGCTGGCGGTCAACCTGATCGGCGGCCTCAACCGTGCGGTGATGGCCGAGGGCCTGTCTTTTGCCGAATCGATGGGGCTCGAACTCGAAGCCTTTCTTGAGGTGCTTAAAGCGTCTGCTGCGTACTCGCGCACGATGGATAATCGCGGCCTGAAAATGATCCGCAGCGATTATGAGCCGCACGCCAAGCTGTCGCAGTCACGCAAGGATTTTGCCTTGATGCACAGCATGGCCGAACGCGTTGGCCAGGAACTGCCGCTGGCGGGGTTGTATGTCGAACTAGTCGAGTCCTGTCTGAAGCACGGCGAAGGCGACCTCGATAATTCGGCTGTTATGAAGGAGTTGCGGCGCCGTCGCCTACCATCGGGCGCTTGAGCTGGATCAAGTCTGCCAAACCGGAGTATGCTCTGCACCGCCTGTTTTTCAGCGGCAATGGCGGGAAAATCGGTAATTCTTAAACGCGTAAATTAGTAATTTTGTATGATCTCGATTTCGTCTGGACGGCCGTCGGCTGGCTTGATTAGAATCGGTTGTTCAAAATAACCTGTAGATGGAGGGAAAAATGAAGAAGCTCCTAAGCCTCTTTTCGATGTTAGTACTGAGCGGCCTGTTTGGCGCAGCACAAGCGGCCGAACAGGCCAAGGTCAAGATTGGCATTCTGCTACCGCTGACCGGTACTTTTGCGGCGGTTGCCGAAACCCAGCGTGATGGTGCGTTGCTGGCGATCGATGTGGTGAACAAGCGCGGCGGTCTCGATATGCCCGGCGGCAAGGTGCAGCTCGAAGGCGTCGTGCAGGACGATGAGGCCAAGCAGGACGTTGCTGTGCGCCGCTTTCGCTACATGCTCGACGAAGGCGTCAAGGGCATGGGCGGTCAAACCTTTGCACCGGTCGCTTACACGATCAACGGCCTGGTCAGCAAAGATCCGCTGCCTTACTTCCCGGTCTGCGTGATGTCCAAAGAGGCTTTCCAGAAGGGCAAGCTGGCTGAATCGACCTTCGCCACAGCTTACAGCCCGTGGACGGTCGGTTACATGGCTGGTTATTCGGCGGTCAAAACGCTGGGCAAGAAAAAGATTTTCTTCCTCGCACGCGCCGATAGCTTCGGCTGGGACATTCGTGACGGCGTGTATCATGCGGCCAAAGAGAACGGCGCCGAGATCGTTGGTTACGATGAACTCTCGCTGGGTACCGCGGACTACACGACGACGCTGCAGAAAGTGCGTGCGGCCAAGCCGGATGTCTTCATCTTCGCGCAGTTTGCCGCCGATGCGGTGGCGTTGCTGAAGCAGGCGCAGCAGATGGGCCTGAACAAGGAAATGACCCTGTTCAACGCCTTCATCACCAACGTCGTTGCCAAGGGCCTGCCGCCTGAAGCACTCGAAGGTGTCTACGCGATGCACTACTTCTACTACGACTTGGCCAATTTTGCGGACAAGGAAGTGGCGAAGAGCGCAGCCGAGTTCACCAGCCTGTTCCGTGCCAAGTACGGCCGTCCGCCGGATGCCTATGCGGCAATCGCCTACATCGGCTACATGGAGATGTTCCGTGGTTTCGAAACAGCCAAGACCTATGATGCCCTTAAAGTTGCCGCCGCGTTGAGGGCAAACAAAGGCGCGTTTAATTCGGTCAAGGGTGCGGCGCGCTGGCGCGAGGATCATGCGGCTGAATACAAGCACGCCGCGTTCCTGGTCAAAGGCAAGGGTGCCAAGGATCAAAAGAACGAGTGGGACTTGTTCCAGGTGATGGGTTCGATCGGCGGTGATCAAGTCATGCCGTCGTTGAAGTCACTCGGCTACTAATAGCGTTTCGTTCGAGCCATGCCCGCAGCCTGCGGGCATGGCTCGACTACGTGCGAGAGCGATCGGAACTCAATTTGGCCAAGGAAATTCTTCAGGCAAAGGCCGTGACCAAACGCTTCGGCGGTCTGGTTGCCGTCGATAACGTTGATTTCACTCTGCGCGAATTCGAGGTTGCCGGCATCATTGGCTCGAACGGCGCGGGCAAGACTACATTTTTCAACCTTCTGACCGGCATGTTTGTGCCGGAAGAGGGCGTCATTTTGCACAAGGGCGTTGATATCACGCGCCTGACACCGCAACAGCGGGTCGAGCGCGGCATCACCCGCACCTTTCAGCTGACTTCCACCTTCGACACGCTTAGCGTGACTGATAATCTGGTGCTCGCGTTCTTCCGCGCCTTCCATCAGGCCTCGATCTGGAATCTGCTCTTCACCAAGATGAAGCGTTTTCATGACGAACCCAAGATCGTCGCGATACTGGAAACGTTCGACCTTTTGCCGGTGCGTGAACGCATGGTAAAAAATCTGAGCCTTGGTGAAAAACGCCGGCTCGAAATTGCCATGGCGGTGCTGGCCGAACCGGAAGTATTGCTGCTCGATGAGCCGCTGGCGGGACTGGCGGAACCGGAGATTCAAGGCGTGCTCAAGGTGTTGCGTCAACAATTCGGTAAACAGACGATTCTGATCGTCGAACACAAGATTTCGCATGTGAAGGATTTTGTCGAACGCATGACGGTGATGCACGAAGGGCGCATCATCGCCGAGGGCGGTTACGAAGAGTGTTTGAATCATCCCGAGGTGCGCAAGAGTTACTGGCAGATCGACGACAGTGCGGAGGCCGCGCATGTCTGAGCCGAGCTTGATGGTGCGCAATCTGAACGTCGCCTATGGTGAATCGAAGGTTCTGTTCGATGTGAGCTTCGATGTCGCGCCCAACCAGATTGTCTGTTGCGTTGGCCGCAACGGCGCCGGCAAGACGACCTTGCTGAAGAGTGTGGCCGGCTTTCTCAAGCCGCTGTCGGGCGAGGTGACGGCGGGTGGTGACAACCTGCTCGGGCATCGTCCGTATGACGTGGCGCGCATGGGTATTAAATATGTGCCGCAGGACAAGAAGGTTTTTTCCGACCTGACGGTGCGAGAAAATCTCGAACTCGGCAGCTACGCCACCAAGGATTACAACTGGGATACAGTGTTTGAATTTTTTCCGAAGCTGAAAATTCTGCTTGATCGCAAAGCCGGTTTTCTCAGCGGCGGTGAACGGCAGATGTTGATGATCGGCCGCGCCACACTGGGCAAGCCGCGGGTCATGTTGATCGACGAGCCCACCGAGGGCCTGGCGCCAAGCATCGTCACCCATCTCAAACAGGTGTTTGGTGAGCTGAGCAAAAGCGCGGCGCTAGTGATTGTCGAACAGAACCTGCCGTTGGTCTGTTCGATCGCGCACAAGGTCTATGCGATGCGTGACGGTCGTATTGCCGCCGAACTGCAGGGCGGGGCACTCAAGCCGGCCGACTGCGAACCGTATCTCTAGGAGCGCCGGATGGTCAACGCAATCAAATGGTGGTGGGGTATATTGCTCGCATTCGGGCTGCTGGCGGCAGGGCGTTTTTTTCTACCGTTGCCGTTCATCAATGAAGTGCTGATTTTTTCGATCTATACGATCGGTTGCAGCTTTCTGCTCGGCCGCGTCGGCTTTATCTCATTCGGGCAGCCCGCCTATCTGGCGTTTGGCGCCTATGGCACGGCCTTCTATCTGTTCTATTTCGGCACTAATCCCTACCTCGCCATACTCGCAGGTGTTGCCTGCGGCTTTATCGGTGCCTGCATCGTCGGTCCGCTGTTCGTGCGTCTGCGCAGCGATTACTTCGCGCTGGTCAATCTGGCGCTGGCGGTGATTGTGTTCTACATGATGCAGAAGGTGCTGGCCGAGTACACCAAGGGGGACAACGGTCTGTGGTTTCTGACCAATATCGCCTCAACGCCGATACTGAACATCGGCAAGGCGAGTGACTTTTTCATTTTTGCCACGCTGGTCGCGATCGGTGTTTGGGCTCTGTATAAATATCTCGATGACACCTTGTTCGGCGCCTGTTGTCTCGCCACCAAGATCAATGAGGCGAAGTTCCAGTTTCTCGGCTACAGCAACTTCAAGGTGCGTTTGATCGCCTTTGTTATTGCCAATACTACGACCGCGCTGGCAGGTTCCTTGTATGCGGTGTATCTCGGCTCGGTGAGTCCGGAGGTAACGGCCGCCGCACGCACCGCCGACCCGGTGGTGGTGACGATCTTGGGTGGTGTCGGCACTTTGTTTGGGCCGCTGGTGGGCACCATTGCGTATACGGCGCTACGAGATGTGCTGAGCAAGTTCATCGGCAACTGGGAACTCTTCGTTGGCTTTATTCTGGTTTTCATCATGCTGGCCCGTGAAAAAGGCCTGTGGGGTTCGGCAGCCCCCTGGCTCGAACGGTTGTTTTCTCGCCGCAAAGCCGCCGATGCCGAAGCCAGAGGGCAGCGCTGATGGATGGCCAACTGCTTCTTTCCGGCGTCATTTTTGGCCTCAGCATGGCCAGCGTTTATTTTTTGATGTCGATCGGCCTCTCGCTGTGTTTTGGGTTGATGCGCGTCATCAGTCTTGATCAACTACTGTATTACGCAGTGGGCGCCTATCTGACCTATACCGTCAGCACAGCCAGCGGTAATGTGTGGCTGGGCGTGCTCGCCGGGGTGGCAATCAGCGGCACGCTGGCCTTGCTGGTCGAACGTTTTGTCTTCCGCCGCATTTACGAACGCGAACTGACCTTCAGCATGATCACCTCGTTCGGCATCCTGATCGGTGGCGTTGGTGTGATCAAGGCGATCTGGGGTGTGGTGCCGCGTCCGGTGCGCATGCCGACTTCCGACCTGATCAATGTTCTCGGCACCGAAGTGCCGCTCTATCGATTGTTAGTGGTGGCGATCGCCGGGCTGGTGTATCTCGGTATCTGGGTGTTCCTCAACAAGACGATTATCGGCAAAGCGATCCGTGCCGGTATTGAAGATGTTGAACACGTCGAGGGTCTCGGCATTAACGTCTCGCGTCTATTCACTATTACCTTTGTGATCGCGGGGGCGATGTCGGGTCTGGCCGGCGGATTGCACGCGCCGCTGATCATGGTCGACCCGAATATGGGCCTCGAAGTGCTGGCTTTCGTCTTCATGGTGGTGATCATCGGCGGTCTGGGCAGCATCAAGGGCACACTGATTTCATCGCTGATCGTCGGGCAGGTGGTGTCGATCGGCTCGTTGTATTACGCGCCGCTGGCGATGATGGCGCCGTTTGCCATCATGCTGCTGATCCTGCTGATCAAGCCGACCGGGCTCTACGGAAGCACCATGGTCAAGAAGTAGGCGGGATGGCGACCGACCATGACCGTCGCGCCGTTGTCGGCACCGCAGCCGCCTGCGCGGTGGCTGCTGCCACCGGTGTTTTCAGCGATGTTGCCCACGCGCAGAGTGCCGCGCCTCGCGTGAAGGGCCCGCGGGTTTACCTCGATTACGACCAGTCAGCACTCGACGACGCCTATGATCAGGCGGTCTATGCGGCCAACATACGCGATGTGCAGGGTCGCATGCGACGCCTTAGCGCGGAGGCGCGCAAGCGCTTGGGTGAACCGCAGCGTTTTTCTTATGGCCCGACGGACATCGAAAAACTCGATGTCTATCCGGCAAAAAAATCCGGCGCGCCGATCCAGATCTTTATCCACGGCGGCGCCTGGCGCAGCGGCACCGCCGCCGAACATGCGGACGCCGCTGAATTGCTGCATCACGCCGGCGCCGTCTATGTGGTGCCCGATTTCACGCTGGTGCAGGACGCGGCGGACAGCCTGCGCAGCATGGCCGAACAGGTGCGCCGTTCGATTGCGTGGGTCTATCGTAATGCAGAGAAAATCGGCGGTGACCCGGGGCGCATTTATATCTCGGGCCATTCTTCGGGCGCGCATCTCGCCGGCACCGCGCTGATTACCGACTGGCGGCGCGAACACGGCATACCAGACGATTTCATCAAAGGCGCGCTGCTATGCGGCGGCATCTACGATCTCAAGGGGGCGCGTTTGTCAGCGCGCAGCAATTACGTCAAGTTCGACGACGCTATGGAAGACGCGCTCAGCACCCAGCGCCATCTCGACAAGATACGCGCGCCGGTGCTGCTGGTGCATGGCACGCTGGAGACACCCGAATTCCAGCGCCAGACGCGTGACTTTGCCACCGCGCTAAAGCAGGCCGGCAAGCCGGTCGATTTGATCGTCGCCGAGGGCTTCAACCATTTTGAAATTCGCGAAACCTTCGCCAACCCGTTCGGCATTGTCGGCCGTGCGCTACTGGCGCAGATGAAATTGTCGGGCAACGGAAATTAACCAGGAGTGATTGTGTCGGATCGTGCTTATTGGATCAGCTG
>CAMDSO010000128.1 GCA_945906935.1 Bordetella parapertussis | reverse complement strand
TTCACATGGATGGTCTGCCCGGTGATGTAGCGGCCGTTCGCACTGCACAGCAGTTTGATCATGGCGGTGACATCGCTGATTTCGGCGAAGCGGCCGAGCGGGATTTGTTTCATGTCGAAGGTCAGCGGTGTTGTGCGTACCGTGTTGACGGGGCCGGGGGCGACGCAATTGACGTTGATGTTGTGCGCGGCGAACTCGTCGGCCAGCGCACGCGTCAGACCGGCCAGTCCGGCCTTGGCCGCAGCGGTCGGCGCGCGATGCCAGAGCGGCAGATGACCGGCAGCCCCGCCCATATTGATGACGCTGCCACCGCCGGCTTTGATGATTTCCGGCAGGCAGGCCTGGGTGCAGTAAAAGGCGCTGTCGATGACCGTGGCGAGGGTCTTGCGCCATTCTTCAGGGGTGATTTCCAGAAACGGTTTGACCACGTGGACCACCGCGCCGTTGACCAGCATATCGATGCGGCCGAACGCCTCTACTGTCGCATCGACCATCTGCCGCACGTTAATTGGATCGGTGGCATCACCGACATGCCGGATGGCACGTCCGCCCTGCGCAGTAATGGTGGCGACGATCGCATCGAGCTCGGCACGCGCCGCCCGTGAGGTGACGCACACCGCCGCACCGGCTGCGGCCATTTCGAGTGCCAGTGCGCGGCCGATATTGCGCGCCCCACCGGTGATGACGATTACCTTGCCTGCAAACGATTGCGTGTCAGCCATGCCATCTGTCCTCCGTCTGAAATTGTGCTGTCAGCCGCTTGTGGATACCGTCGCGGTGCCGGCAAAGAGCGCCGATTCTACGGCCATTCCCGTCGACCAGTTTACGCCGCGCGCTCCGACGGTTGATAATAGGCGTCCACCTTTTAAGTCGTAGCGCCGGCACCAATAAAACAAAGGAGTTTTGCATGAGCACGATGATCGATCCACTGGGCGTGCCGTCGCTGCACGGCCGCGTCAGCACGGAGGAGTGGGAGATGCGCGTCAATCTCGCCGCCTGTTACCGGCTGGCTGCGCACTTTCGTATGACCGACCTCATCTACACGCATATCTCGGCGCGCGTGCCCGGTGAAGAGCATCACTTTCTGATTAACGCTTTCGGCCTGCTGTGGGACGAAATCACCGCCTCGAATCTGGTCAAGGTCACCGCCGAGGGTGAAATCGTTGATGATCCGACGGGCTTGGGTATCAATCAGGCCGGCTATGTGATTCATAGCGCCGTGCATCGCGGCCGCCCGGAGATCAACTGCGTGATCCACACGCATACCGCCGCCGGCGTCGGTGTCTCCGCGCAGGAACATGGTCTCTTGCCGATCTCGCAGCACGCCATGCGTTTGACCGGTAACGTCGGCTATCACGATTACGAAGGCGTGGCGCTGGATCTCGACGAGCAGGCGCGTTTGATCGAAGACCTCGGTGCGCGCATGACGATGATCCTCTGCAACCACGGCTTGCTCTCTTGCGGCACCACGGTGCGCCAGGCGTTCGATTATCTGTATTATCTCGAGCGCGCCTGTCAGGCGCAGATCAGTGCGCTGGCCGGTGGTTCCAAGCTGCGCATGCCGCCGCCCGAGGTCGCAGAAAAAGTGGCGCGCCAGTTCGAGCGTCCCGGTTATCAGGAAAAGAAAGGCGAGTGGCGTGCGCTGTTGCGCATGCTCGACCGTACCGACCCGACCTACAAGCAGTGAGGGGCCCGGTGTGAGGTGGGCGGCGTGAGGGGGGAGGTGCAAGGCCAGCCGGAGGTTCCACGTTCGTCGCTTGCGCACCTCAAACGTCTGTGGCGTTTTGTTGCGCCGTATCGTGCGCGCGTGGTCGTCGCCCTGTGCGCGTTAATGACGGCAGCCGGCTGCGTGCTGGCGCTCGGTCAGGGGTTGCGTCACGTCATCGACGCCGGTTTTGGCAGCCGCGATCCGCAGCTGTTGAACGCCGCGCTCGCCGGCGTGGTGGCGATTGCGATATTGCTCGCGGTGGCAACGTGGACGCGTTTCTATCTGATGATGAGCGTTGGCGAACGCATCATCGCCGACCTGCGTTGCGCCGCCTTCTCACACGTGCTGACGCTTTCGCCGGCCTTCTTCGACCTCTCGCGCACCGGCGAGATTTCCTCGCGCATTACCAACGACAGCGAACAGATCCGCCAGGTCATCGGCTTTGGTTTCTCGATGTTTCTGCGCAACGGTTTGATGATGCTGGGTGCGCTGGCGATGTTGTTTGCGACCAGCGTCAAACTGGCCGCGCTGATCGTGCTCGGTGTGCCGGCCACCCTCATCCCCATCTTGTTGATGGGACGCCGCGTGCGCCGCCTGTCGCGCGCCAATCAGGATCGTGTGGCGGACGTCACCGCACACATCGACGAATCGCTGCATGAGATCCGCACCGTGCAGGCCTATCGCCATGAAGAACGTACGCGCGATCATTTCGTGCGCTCGGCCGAGGCCGCCTGTGCGTCGGGCATTGATCGCGTGCGCGTCAAAGCCTGGTTGATTTCGCTGGTGATGCTGATCGGCTTTTGCGCGGTCGGCGTGATTTTGTGGTTCGGCGGCCACGATGTGTTTGAAGGGCGTTTGAGCGCCGGTGAGTTATCCGCCTTTGTGTTTTATGCCGGCATCGTCGCTGCTAGCGCCGGTGTGGTGTCGGAAGTGTGGGGCGAGATACAGCGCGCTGCAGGCGCCACCGAGCGTTTGCTTGAATTGCTCGATGAACAACCGGCCCTGGTGACCGCCGAGCCGGCGCTGCAGATGCCGCCACGCATTGAGGGCGCGCTGTGCTTTGAGGAGGTGAGCTTCTGCTATCCGGCGCGCCCAAACACGGTGGCTGCCGGGCCGCTGTCGTTTACTGTTACGCCAGGCGAGCGTGTGGCGCTGGTCGGTCCTTCGGGCGCCGGCAAATCCACCTTGTTTGCTTTGCTGCTGCGTTTCTACGATCCGCAGTCGGGCCGCGTCTTGCTCGATGGCATCGACATCAAGCAGTGCGCCGCGCAGGATGTGCGTCGCGCGATTGCGCTGGTGCCGCAGGACCCGGTGATCTTTGCCGCCAGCGTCACTGAGAACGTGCGCTTTGGTCGTCCCGATGCCAGCGCCGATGCGGTGCACGCTGCCTGTGTCGCCGCGCACGCGCTTGAATTTATCGAACGCCTGCCGCAAGGTTTTGACACCGAACTCGGTGAACGCGGTGTGCGGCTGTCGGGTGGACAACGTCAGCGGCTGTCGATTGCGCGTGCGCTGCTCGCCGACCGGCCGCTGCTGCTGCTCGACGAGGCCACCAGTTCGCTCGACGCTGAATCGGAGCGCCAGGTGGCTGCTGCGCTTGAACGTCTGCAACACGGCCGCACCACGCTGGTGATCGCGCATCGCTTGGCCACCGTGCGCACCGCAGATCGCATCATCGTCATGGAGCATGGCCGCATTCATGCGGTTGGCACGCATGATGAATTAATCCATGCTGACGGGTTGTACGCGCATCTGGCGCGCCTGCAATTTGTCGGCGAGGGTCTGGCCACGACTTAGATGCGAATTAGATACGACTTAGATACGACTTAGACGCGACGTAAACGCGACGTAAAGACGGCGTAAAGACGACTTAAGCATTCAAAGGGAGAACAGAGTATGCCGAAACTGGCCTATGACGGTGGTGAAATCAATTATGAAGTTACCGGTGAAGGACAGCCGCTGATTTTTGTCAGTGGCCTTAACGGCGTGGCGCGCTACTGGCAGTCGCAGGTGCCGGTGTTCGCCAAACACTACAAGGTTGTTACCTACGACCAGCGCGGCACCGGCGGCAGCGACCGTCTGCAGAAAACATTCTCTGTCGACCAGATGACCGCCGAGCTGTTGGCGTTGATGGACGGCCTCAAGATCGAACGTGCGCATATCGTCGGCCTGTCGACCGGTGGTGCCATCGGCCAGACGCTGGCGATCACGCAGCCGCAGCGCGTCGCACACCTGGTGTTGTCGAGCACCTGGACGCATTGCGATCCGTGGTTCCGCCGCCTGTTCGAGGCGCGGCGCGCGATGTATCAGCAATGCGGGCCGGAGCTGCACGCGATGTTTCATCCGCTGTTTCTGTATCCACCGGAATACGTCAACAGCCACGATGATGAAATTACCGAGGAACAAAACAACGCGCCGACCAAAAGCAGTTCGGTGGATATTTCTGTCGGCCGCATCAACGGTCTGCTGGCCTTCGACCGTCGCGCTGGTTTGCCGACGATCAAGGCACCAACGCTGGTGCTGACTTGTGATAACGATTACATCACACCGAGTTATCACGCCGAATACATCGCGCGCACCATTCCCGGCGCCAAGCTCGTCATCCCCAAAGGTGGCGGCCATTCCTTCTCCAAGGCTAACCCCGCGGAGTTCAACCGCATCGTGTTGGATTTTCTTGTCGCTGCTTGACGGTGTAACGCCACGCTGCGGGATGGCGTGGCGCGCCGGTTATACTCGCCGCTTTTCCGTTTGCACCAGGGGGCTGCACGCATGATGATCGTTGATGCACAAGTACACATCTGGGCCGCCAGCACGCCCGTGCGGCCGTGGCCGGCGCGCCATGAACCGCATCGCGCGACCCCGATCACCGCCGAAGAATTGCTCGGCGAGATGACGAAGTCGGGTATCTCGCGTTCGGTGCTGGTGCCGCCCTCGTTTGAGGGGGACCGCAATGATGTGGTGATCGCTGCGGCGCAAAAGTATCCGGATAAATTCGCCGCCATGGGCCGCTTTGATCCCGAAGCGCCAAATGTGCTCGAGCAGATTGCGTATCTAAAACAGACGCCGGGTCTGCTGGGTATGCGTTTCACCTTTCATCGGCCGTCGATGCGGCCGCTGTTGGTTGAGGGCAAGATGAACCCCGTGTGGGCGGCGGCCGAGAAGGCCGGTGTGCCCATTATGCTGCTGGCCAAACACCCGGACCTGCATTACATCGACGCGGTGGCCGAGCGCCACCCAGGCCTGCGCGTGATCATCGATCATCTGGGCCTGAACAACGTCAAGGATGAAGCCGGACTCGCTGAATTCGACAAGCTGCTGGCCCTCGGTAAACGCCCGAATGTCGCGGTCAAGACGAGCTGTCTGCCGCAATTCACCAGCGATGTTTATCCGTTCCAATTCTGGCACCCCTACCTGCAGCGGGTGCACGCCGCCTTCGGGCCGAAACGCATGTTCTGGGGTTCGGATCTTTCGCGTCTGCCGTGTCCGCTCAAGGACTGCGTCACCATGTTCACTGAGCACATGCCGTTCTTCTCTGCAGAAGACATGGAGTGGATCATGGGGCGCGGTATTTGCGATTGGATTGGCTGGAAGTAAATCTATTTGGAGCTTGTATGGTTAAAAAAAATTCGCATGAAAACAAGGCGCAAATAAAGTTGTGGGAAAGTATAAGGCTGACCACTCTTGAGGATTGCGATATCGAAAAAATATTCGAATGGACGAACGTGCCCAGCATACGCGATTTAACGATGCATCCGCGGTTGCCGGTTCCAAAGCAAAGTGTCATGGACTGGGTAAATGAGCTAAGGCACCAACGTTCGGTATCAAAAATCGTTTTTGGAATCAGAGTATCCAATGAATTAGTGGGTATGGGTTTGCTGCACGAATTAGATCAATTTCAACGAAAAACCATTATCGGGCTTTATATCGGGGGCGCTGGTAACCAAAGTCGCGGCATAGGATTTGTCGCGACGTCTCTGCTCATTGATTACGCATTTAATGGTCTTGACCTGAGAAAAATTTCGTTAGAAGTTATTTCAGAAAATAATAAAGCAGTTAATCTTTATAAAAAATTGGGATTTATTCACGAGGGAACCAAGCGTGAAGATTATTTTTTAGACGGAAAGTGTTTTGATGTATCGATTTATGGAATGTTGCGTAGCGAATTTGTAGTCGCTATTCCGCGCGGCGCGCACAGACTGGTCATGCGATCTTCCGACCTCGGCGCGTCCGATAGGTCTTAAAGATACTAGCGTCCAAGGTGGCGGCGTAGATGCCGTGTGCCTATGTGTGCAGCGGCGATATTAGGGGCTTGGAGGGTCCAGGGCACAGATCAATCGTCAATTTTCTTTAATCGGGCCCATCCTTCGATGCTGATCGAGCCAATCGACGTATTGTCCGAACCTCCGGCACCTGGCGAAGAAGCGCTCGCTCCCGATGCGCCAGCGCCCGTGGCTGACATCAGCCCACTGCCGGAAGCGATGGAATTGTTGCCTGCCCCTTCGAATCAGCAGCGGCTGTGAGGCGCATATCTCCCATCATTCAGCCACCTCTCGCACCGACATTATTCTCAGCACCTGAGCGTGCAGAAGCGCCAGCATCCCCGGATTTTTCCACCAGAGCTAATGTTTGAGCTTATTGGCAGTGTTTTCCCACCGGATAATTTTTTTACATAACTTAAATGCAAGCACACCATCTTTTATTGCTAACCTGATACAGGCGTTCCCCCGGCTTTGGATGATGTGATATTGAATTTAGATTTGTAGTGAACTGATCGTCTGGTTCGCGCTACGGAGTCGCTTGGCAAGTTCGCTGGAGAGACTTAGCAGAAGCTTTACCGCGATAGCATTGTCTTTTTCTTGTAGTATCGCGAGGTGTTCGCGTGATAATGCGTAACAAGTCAGTTTGGTGTCAGATTTTACGCTGGCCGAACGTGGTTTTGAGTCAAGTAATGCCATTTCCCCGAACACCATATCCGGGCCAAATGTAATGACTCTATAGTCGCCACGTCCACTCTCGAGGGTTCGGTAAACGCTGGCTAAGCCTTCCGCAATAATAAATAATTCGCTTCCCGCAGTTCCTTCCAGGAATACGTTTTCGCCAGCGCTGAAAACGCGCCTCTCTATTAACTCCTCGAGAACGGCGAGCTCCTCTGGCGACATTGTTTCCATGAATGAAAATTTCGAGAGCGGCATTTCGCCGAGAGAGTTTCTGAGTCCCAAGACTTCAATGAGGATGTCGTCCTCTGCGGCTTCCAGAGCGCGATCAGTATCATCAAAAAAGTCATCTTTTGGAACTGCTTTTACGACGCCGTAGTTTTGAAGCGAAAGCCACAAAGAATTCTGACTGTTGATGTGCGCAAAGGAAATAAATTTTCCTGCTGAAAAAATAAGTTCTTTCATTTTTATGAGTGCGAGCGCTCCTGCCTCGTCAATATAATTGACCCGCCGCATGTCGAGTATGATGTGGGTGGTTTCTTCCCCGACCATTTTTTCGATGCGTTGCAGGATATTGTCTGCCGTTGCTGCAACAATACTTCCATCTAAAACCATTATCGAAATGCGTTTGCCGTGCTTGGTCAACTGTTCAAGTTCTACAATAGTGCGAGCACGGCGAGAGTGAAAGGTGTCAGCGAGGTAAATTCGATGCACTAATGATGGGCGACTGTTCCCAAGCAGAAGTTCCCCGTGTGCTGAGGCAGGGTCAAGTGTTTCTCGGTGTGCAGAACAAAGGGCCGAGGCGAATTCGTTGACATCCTGTGGGCGCTCCTCCGGCTTTACTTTCAAGGCCCAGTCGATCGCATTTAGGAAGTTAGCGGTGAATTTCCCCAAGCCAACCTCGGCAGCGGGTCTAAGCGTATCGTTCTTCGCCCGTTCAGTCGCTTCTTGGGGCTTTTTGCCGGTGACCATCCAGTATAGCGTTGCACCTAATGCATATATGTCGGTATATGGTCCCTGTTGCGCCCCGGAATATTGCTCGATAGGGCCGTAACCTGGCGTCACAATATTTTCGACCTGAGTGTCTGCGAGGCTACGAGAAGCACCAAAATCAAGGAGTACCAGGCTTCCGTCATCATTACGTACGATGATATTGTCGGGTTTAATATCTCTGTGCAGATATCCGCTTTTGTGGACGATTCCCAGGCCTTCCATGAGTGGCAATAGAAGACGGATGAGCCGTTCTTCGTTGATTCCCTCTGCCGCGCTCCACCAAGATTTCAGAGATTTACCATCTTCATACTCAAGCACAATGAAGGCCGTATTGTTTGCTTCAAAAAAGCGGGCAACACGTACAATATTCGGATGACGAAATACTGCCAACGTGCGTGCTTCAGTCAGAAATGTTTTGAGCCCACGCTGAAAGTATTCAAGATCTTCAACGGGGCTGATTGAGACGGTTTTGTTTTCGGACCGGCAGGCAAATTGCTCGGGGAAATACTCCTTAACCGCAACTTTAGAGTTAAGGTTAATGTCCGTCGCGATATAAGTTATCCCGAACCCGCCTTGGCCCAGGACATCATCAATGCGGTATTCGAATAGTTGGTAGCCGGCGGGCAGTGCATTATTTGTATCATCCAGAAACACCGCAGGTTTTCTGGATTGCAGCTCCGCAATCACTACTGTTGGGGCGTCCGTATCAACGCCTTGTGTTTGCAGCATGATCTATGCGTCTTTACCGGGGCGGTAGGGGCGAACGGCTGCAGAAGCTGCCGTGACCGATGTGGTGCGTGAGTATGCAATCATGTATTCAGCCAGTTGTTCCATGACTATTCTGCTAAAGGCCGGACCAGTCCATAGAATGTAAGGGCCGGGATTACAATCGAGATAAACGTAACTACCATCCTTGGCTTCTATAATGTCCCAGGCGGCGTAATGCAGCCCGAGAGCACGATTGGCGCTGACAATGCGTTCTTCCTCGGCGGGCGGTAATTTAACAAAGTCAAAACCCTTTGGTGCGGTGCGGGAATCAACGGTTTCACCGCTACCTAATACGCGTAGAGCGAGGACTACGGAGTCTCCTACGATATTGATGCGCAATGTATCGCCTGGAATGCGCTTTTGCAGCATGAGCGGGCACAGCCTAATTTGGTCCAGTCTGTCGCGATCTTGCATTGTAAATAAGCGCGTTGAGCCGACCCCTACGGACGGTTTTACAACGACTTCTTTATGACGATCGACGAAGGCGATGGCCTGCAAAGGGTCATTGGTTGTAAGGGTTTCTGGGACTGGAAATTTCTGTTCCCGGAGCTTTTCGTAAAACTGTGCCTTAGTGTCGTGATCGCTATAAGTTGAAAGCTCATTGATGACTAACTTTCCTGCTCTTACCTGATCGACGAAAAAACTATAGGTGGCGGCGCTGAACCCTTGCTCTTTGATGAAATCGCTGCGGTAATCAGAATAAAAAGCAGGATTAAGCACGGGTGGCAATGCTGGAAGTGTGTTCGGCGTTCTGCAGCGAATGTAGATCGCGGCTACGTCGCTGAAGTCGTGATTGTCCCATCTGGCTTGCTTGGAGTTAAACGACACCAGCGGTGCCCCGTCGCCTCCGAGTCGCATGTCACAGGAGAGCGGTTTTACACCTTTCTCAACCATTATTTGATGCAGAAGCGCCAGCTGCAGACAATCCTTTCCGGAGAAAAGTGCTATGCGTGACATTGTTCTACCAATCGTTTTGCGCGTATGTTGAATGAGCGTGCGGGGGATAGCAGTGGCAGTAATTCAAAAACTTCACTGACGCAAGCGTTGGCTAAAGTGCTGCTGTATCGTGAGAAATACGGGATAAGAAAGTTTCCCATCCCGTATTCAGGCGACTAGTAACATTCCAGCAGGTAAAAAATTACCCTTGGATGTTGATCGAACCGATCGACGTGTTGTCCGAGGCACCGCCACCCATGGTGCTAGAACCCGCACCAGAAGCGCTTCCGCCAGTAGCGGACATCGAACCCATGGCACTTGCATTGGCACTGTTACCGCCGCCAAAAGCATCTGCACCTGCGCCGATACCCATGCCGCCAACCATGCCGCCACCGCCGGCGCTAACGTTGTTACCGCCGCCCGAACGAGCCGTACCGCCATCACCGCCTGATTTACCGCTGGAGCTAACACCGCTGGAAATTG
This sequence comes from Bordetella parapertussis, assembly GCA_945906935.1. Taxonomy (GTDB): domain Bacteria; phylum Pseudomonadota; class Gammaproteobacteria; order Burkholderiales; family SG8-41; genus PALSA-1004. Next base: position 1,597 of record CAMDSO010000128.1, on the reverse strand, counting down.
ACATATTAATCCTTTAAAAAATTGTAAACAGACGTTGAAAAACTAAACGGTAAAAAAACTCACCTGCAACAATAATATACTATAAAACACAAAAAAAACATATAAAATATAAAAGTGAAAATACAATTTATTTGTGTATTAATACACACTTAGAGTGCATATCCTGTCGCGCAGGGGGGGGCATTAGTGCGTTTGACGTTCCGGGGCTTAGCTTGATGAAAGTTCTAGCACGCCAACGGAACGCGCATTTTTTCGATGGCGGGCAGCGTTGAGTAGAATTAGTGTTGTTCTACAAACGGTCTTTTCGAATGTTTGAGCCAAAGCAGGTTAAGTAAGCGCCAAGCATAAAACCGCCCAGCAAACCACCTTTTAAGACTAAAAAGAAGCTGGCGTTCGGCTCCAGTCCCAGCTGATGCGCATCAGAAAACAGCGCGATGGTCAGGATTACCAAAGCACTAAAAATACTAACCATTCTTCCAAGGCGTGCGGACTGCATCGTTGATGCAGGAATAACAATTCCATATGCGGTCGATAGCAAGACCAACATGCCGCTCACCGCCAGGAATAGTGTTGCATGGCGGTCTGCACTCAGAAACTGAAAAATAACATAGCCCAGTGCATAGACAAAATAACAAAAGCCTAAAGATATCCCCACTGAAAATAGAAAAACCTTAGCAACTTTCAGCAATAAAAAAACTTCATGTTTCAGGTTTTTCGTCATGACATGATCGGTTTGTACAACGGTTTTTAGTGCTCAAAGATCGTGTGACTCTAAGCGCTCATATTTTGTAGTGTAGATCAGGCATCGCAATAAAAAAACGGGGCGGAATATTCCGCCCCGTTTTTATTGCGACTGATGGCATCGCAACATCTAAGGGAATTACCCTTTGATGTTGATCGAGCCGATCGAGGTGTTGTCTGAAGCGCTGCCACCGCTGGTGCCAGCTGAGGCGCCAGCAGCGCTGCCGCCAGTGGCTGACATCGAACCCATGGCGCCCGCGCCAGCATTATTGCCGCCGCCAAAAGCGCCGGCGCCAGCGCCAACACCCATGCCGCCCATCATGCTGCCGCCGCCGGCGGTTGCATTGTTGCCGCCGCCTGCGCTTGCGAAGCCGCCATCACCACCCGATTTGCCGCTTGAGCTAATGCCTGATCCGATTCCCATTTGATTCTCCTAGTCGTTCGTGATTTAGTATCCCTGCATTACTTGGCAGGGGAAGCACCACTCATGGCCAAAAACTGGTGTAGAGTGTTGGAAGAACAATAATACAAAAAATGATAAAAAGAAACTGATATGCGAAAAAAAATGACAAAAATCGTGACTTTTTTCCTTATTTAATGAAAAATTTTGCAAAAATTAAGCTACACAGAGAAGTGATGCGCTTTAAACAGGAGATATCTCACCACGCCAAAAACTCTAAACACAAAAAATAGTAGAACTGTTAATATTAACTTAAATGCTTTATTATTGGGTTATAACGATACGGTATCGTACGATACGGTTCGTCGGTGAATCAAGGCGTTTTTCAGTTGCTGGACTACCCCCAAACGAGGCAACAAGCGTGTTTGGCGGCTGCGGTAAACCCTGGATTCTCCT
>CAMDSO010000127.1 GCA_945906935.1 Bordetella parapertussis | reverse complement strand
GTCATCAAGATCCATTTGCCGATCTTGCGGTTGTAGGCGAGGTTGACCTGGTTGCCGACAAACGCCTTGTGATTGAACATCTTGGGTTTGAGCGCATCGGTAACCTCGATGACGTCGCCACGCGTAAAGAGGAAGCGCCGCGGACCGATAGCCATCATCTGCATCTTGGCTTCACGTTCCTCACCTGGATCAAAATGCGCCACCACCTCGGCGTTCTTGCGATACATATTACGGTCGAGCATCTTGTAGCTCGTCGGCCGCGGCTGCGGGTGCCGGTTTGCCAACGCCGGAACGATCAGTTCGGAACCGGCCGCCGCGAGGCCGCCGGCCGCCGCTCCAACCTTGATGAAGTCCCGCCTTGTAGTCCCCGCCTTGCCATTTTCAGCCATGGCCGCTCCCCCGCGCTTAGTATTTAATTATTATCGCCCTGGCTACTGCGCCGAGATACCGGCGTCCTTGACCAGCTTCTGATACTTGGCGTATTCCGATTGCATCAATTTTTGGAAGTCTTCGGGTGTCGTGATCACCGCCTCAGCCCCTTGGCGCAGGAAACGCTCCTTGGTGTCAGGCTGTTGCAGGATGGCAACGATGTCCTTGTTCAGTTGCTGGACAATCGCACGCGATATTTTCGACGGCGCCACCACACCAAACCAGCTCAAGCTCTGAAAACCCGGCAAACCGGACTCCGCGATGGTCGACACCCCCGGCAACGAAGGCACCCGCTGCGCAGTACCGACCGCCAGCACATGCAGTTTTCCGTCTTTGAGCATCGGCATCACCGCCGGCAGCGGGAAGATATACATATGCACACGTCCGGAGATCATTTCAGTAAACACGTCGCTTAACAGCTTGAACGGCACGTGCACCACGTTGATACCCGCCGCCGCCTTGAATGCCTCGCCGGCAATATGCGAAGAGGCACCAATACCTGCCGAGCCGAAATTCAGCTCACCGGGTTTTGCCTTCGCCAACGCAATCAATTCCGCCGTAGTCTTGATCGGCAGGTTGGGCGCGATCACCAGCACGTTGGCCAGCGCCGCAACCTGGGCGATCGTCGCGACGTCTTCGAGCGCGCGATACGGCGCGTCTTTTTGCAGGATGGCATTGATCAAATACGGCTGACCGATCAGCCCCAGCGTGTAACCATCCGGTACTGCTTTTGTAATCATCGTGCTGCCCACCACGCCGCCTGCCCCGGGCCGGTTGTCGATCACGACCTGCTGACCGTATTGCTCGTTGAGCTTCTGTCCCACCGTGCGGGCGAGGAAATCGCTGGCCGAGCCCGGCGGGAACGGCACGATCATGCGGATCGGCTTCTCTGGATATTTGTTTTGTGCCATCACGGAAAAAGACACCGCTGCACATGCAACTGCCACGATCAGTGTTTTCATCATATCTTCCTAAAAAATCGACCTGCAACGATACGCCCCATACTACTGCGCCTTGATCCCCGCCGCTTTGACCACATCACGGTAACGTACGAATTCGTCCTTCATCATTTTCTCAAAGCCCGCCGGCGTCGTATACACGGGGTCTGATCCCAAGCGTATAAAACGCTCACGTGTATCGGCTTGTTTGAGCACGACGCCGATGTCTGCATTGAGTTTCTCCACCAGTGCGCGCGGCATCCCCGCCGGACCGGCGATACCGAACCAACCGTCGATACGGAAGCCGGGCAACCCCGCCTCTGCCATCGTGGGCACTTCCGGCATTTGATCGAGACGTTTGTCGACCGTCACCGCGATCGCCTTGAAGCGTGCATCTTTCAGCAGCGGCATGCCCGCGGAGATGGGAATCACGTAGTAATGCACACGCTGCGCGGCCAATTCCGTCATGGCATCGCCGAGCGTTCGAAACGGCACATGCACGGTGTTGATACCGGCGGCTAATTTGAACAACTCGCCAGCGATATGCGACTGGCTGCCGACACCGCCAGAGGCAAAATTGAGCACACCCGGCTTTTGTTTGGCCTGTGTAATCAACTCCTGCACGCTGTTGAACGCACCACCAACCAGAATAAAGTTAGGGAGTGAAGCGATCTGCGAAATCGGCGTGAAGTCCTCGAGCGGCCGGTATTGCGGCTGCTCTGCAATCAGCACGTTCAACAGATGCGGCAGGCCGATCGTCGACAACGTATAGCCATCGGGCGCTGCACGCGCAACGAGTACGCCGCCGACCACCCCGCCGCCACCGGGCCGATTGTCGACGATAATTTGCCGTCCGTACATTTCAGACAATTTCTGACTGACGACGCGGGCCAGAAAATCACTCGCAAAACCAGTCGGAAAAGGCACCACCATGCGGATCGGTTTCTGCGGATACCCGGGCTCAATCCCGGCCGCCTGCAGCGGGGCAGCGAACTGTGCGGCGAACAATGCGACGGCGACCAAGACAACACGATGCATCTGCATAGCTAGAATCCCCCTAAACGCGCGGCAGCCCAAGCTGTTGCGCCATCCAGTCGGCTGACTGCGTGCGGTATTTATAAACCCGGTTATTGGCGACATGATTGCCATCATCAATCACCACCAGTTCGACCGGCCCCTTTGCCTCCCGCGCCACGCGCTCGGCGTCCTGCCAGGGCACGATGCGATCCAGTTTGCCGGCCACCAGATACAACGGGCAGGTGATATTCGACGCCACGCCCTTGAGGCTAAGCGTGCGTCCGATACGCAAGGCCGCCTCCACGCTCGACGAATGCGAACGCACACGAAACGTCTCGCGGGTGAGTTCCGGCAACTGCGACCAGATCTCGGACCAGTCATAGGGGCCCGACAGGCCGATGCATGCCTTGACGCGTTTTTCAAAGGCGGCGGCACGCGGCGCGTAATAACCGCCGAGGCTGACCCCCCACAGGCCGACGTTCGTCGCGTCGACGTCGGTGCGTTTTTCCAGCCAGTCAACCACCGCCTTAACAGCGGTTTCGTATTCACCGCGGATCGGGATGTCGTATTCCGACTCGCCCTGCCCCGGGCCGTCAAACGTCAGTGTGGCCAGACCGCGCGCCAGAAACAACGACTCGTAACTATCCATCTCCTCTTTCGCCGAATCGAGCCCCATGCACATCACCACCACGGGCGCGCAGGCCACGCCAAGCGGGCGCCGCAAGATGGCGGCAAAGGCACTATTCTCGAACGGAATGCGCACATATTCGCCGGCCGGTTGCAGGTGTGGCAGTGCCAGTTTGCGGCACTCGACCGCCTTCATGTGCGCCGCGCGCATCTGTTTAACGTCGCGCACATAAACGAATTTGGCGAAGTGGTAACAGACCGCCGCGGTGGTCAGATGCTGGGCGGCTGAGCGTTGATAGCCCGCGGTCAGTGCGGTGCGCCCGATGCCTTCATGCATCGCCGCACATTGGCTCCACGCCTCGCACCACTCATCCCAGCTTTCAAGGCGGGCGGTGACTTCTTCAAAATCAGTCAGCGGCACGCCGTTTGCGACAAAGCGCGGCGCCCAGTGATGCACGGCAGATTGGACCAGTGCGTCAGGCATAAGCAGGTTTTCCTATTTTGCGCCGGCACAACGAGGTAGCGGCGACCCATTCAAACAATCAAAACATCATGACGCGCTCAGTGAGTGCGCCTTTTGCAGGTAGCTGAGATCCAGATATTTGCCGGCAGCGCCCTTGGGCCCTGCATAGCCGGCCGCATCCCAAACGATGTCTATCACCTCCGACATGCCCTGCGCAGTAATTGCTGGCACTGGATAACGCGCGTAATCATCAAACGCTGCGGAGGCGACCGCATGATCCATGTGCAGGCGTTCCGGCAGCACGGCAATCGCTTCATTCTTATGATCCGCGTCCTTGAGCCAGACGTAGGCCGAATGCATGGCGGCAATGAAGCCGACCAGCGCATCGGCATGCCCGGCCGCCCACGCGCGCCTTGCCGCACCGATCGGCCCAGGATAGGTCGGGAAGAAGTCCCGGGTCGTACCGAGGCTACGAAAGCCAGCCGCCAACAACTGCCGATCAAACGGCGGGTTCAACAGCGTTGCTACGCCGGCACCATTGGTCATGGCATCCTGACGTTCCTGCGAGCCGCCAAACTCTTGCATCACATAATCGCCATCGGCCAAGCCATGATCGCCGAGCAACTTGCGCAGCAGCAGCGCGTAGCCGGTGCGAGCGCCGTCGACAACAATCACCTTGCCACGCAAATCAGCAATCGACGCAATCTCAGGCGCCGCCACCAGCGAGAGTTCCGGGGCATGTGCAAACGCCATAAAAGCAAACAGGTCGCCGCCCGACTCGACCGCACGCACCACATGGTCCGACTGCTGGAACCCGATGTCATAGCCGCCAGACACCAGCTGTTCGAGCTGTTTGACCGAAGACCCGGTGATGGTCATCTCAACCGTAAAACCGGCGCGCGCGAAAAACCCGCGCGCTTCGGCGACATATAGCGGCCACGAACTGGTACCCTCGGAAATCACCGCGAGGCGTATGGTTTGCGGCGTCACGCCGGGGTTTCCTGGCGCCGCACTCCATCGCCCCTGAGGCTGAATGGCCCGGAGCCCATGGTGAACAGATGCAACAGCGCACCGGTGATGGCCAGGTTTTTCATGTTGTGCCAGGCCGATTGAAAAAACAGCAGTGCGATACAGATGCGTCCGAGGACTGCAGCGGTCTTTTGTCCAGTTTCACAATTCATGCATTCCCTCGTTTGAAAATGTGCTTCTGACCTACGCCTTTAAAATCTCCAAGGACCGCAACGCCGGAGGATCAAACCGTCCGCCGTATTCTTATCGTTGCAGGTAACACTGCCAGCCACACCGCCAGCAATCAGCGCAAATGCCCAAAAAACGTGACCCTTGGATGCTAAAAAACACCGCCTCAAATGTCAACAAAATTGGCCGATTGGTTCATTATTTTTAGCAATTGGTTCAACTTGAAGAATCTCGTAAAACAGCTACGGCTCTGGAGATCCACACGAAACACCACCCATTTACACACCTTTTACGGATAAAACTTGAACCATTTAAAAAATTGGTTCAATATTAATCTTCACTAACTTCCCTACCTGCCACCGCACGCACAAAATGAGCACGCGCGAAGTCTCCAATCAGCAGGTGCAACGGATCCGCGATTTCATCATCGGCGGATCTGCCGAGGGCACCCTCGCCCCTGGGGCAAAGCTGCTCACGGAAAGAGAGTTTTCAAAACGTTTTCGACTGCCGCGTAATGCGGTCCGTCGCTCGCTTGCACAACTGGAAGCCGAGGGCTACATCACACGCGAAGTCGGACGCGGCACCTTTCTGAGCGCGCCACCCGCGGCCGAAGCGGCCTCGTCTGCTGGAACCATACTGAACATCAGCCCCGCGGAAGTCATGGAAGCGCGCCTGCGGATCGAGCCGGCGATTGCCGAATTGATCGTTACCAACGCCACGGCTGCAGATTTCGCACGCATGGAGACCTGCCTGGAAAAAGCGGAACAGGCCGCCGGTCTCGACGAGTTTGAATTGTGGGATGCCGCCTTGCATCAGGCGATGGCTAACGCCAGCCACAACCGCTTCATGGTGCGCCTGCTCGAAATCGTCACGGCGGTACGCCAGCAGTCCGAATGGGGCAAACTCAAAGATCGTATCGTCACCACCGAGCGACGCCTGATTTACCAGCAGGAGCACCACGCCATCGTGACGGCACTCAAAAACCGCGACGACACGCGCGCGAAAGCAGCCATCGTCGCCCACCTGCAACACGCCAAACGCAACCTGTTTGGCGACTGATGCGATAGCCATCGCGCCGATACTGGCATAGAGGAAGCCCGCCTGATGAACACTCCAACGACCCGGCTTGACGTTAGCAGCCACGGCCACGGCCGAGATTTGGTGTTACTGCATTCACTACTGGCGGATCGTTCCGCATTCGACGCGGTCGTGCCCCTGCTCGCTCAACAGCGCCGCGTTTGGTGCATTAACTTGCCGGGCTATGGCGCATCAACACCCTGCGGCGCGTCCATTGAGGAATACGCGGACCGCATCGCAGTGTGGCTGGATGAAGCCGAACTGCCAGCCGATACGGACGTTCTCGGCAACGGACTCGGCGGGTTTATCGCGCTCGCTCTCGCCATCCGGCATGGCGCGCGCTTCGACCGACTGATCGTCGCCGATGCGTTGGCGGGTTTTCCGCCTGCAGGCAAACTACCCTTGCGCGGGCTCGCCGCGCGCGTCCAAAATGAAGGCATGAGCGGTGCGCTGGATATCGCCATCAGCCGCATGTTCCCGCCCTCCTTTGTCGCCGCCCATCCGGACATCGTCGCGGAACGCAAGCGGTTACTGGAGAGCGCCGATGCCAGCAGCTTTGCCACAGCCTGCCTTGCGCTGGCCGAGGTCGATTTCACGCCTCGACTGGGCGGCATCCGCAATCAGACTCTGGTCATGGTCGGTGCGCTGGATGCAACCACCGCGCCCGCACTTGCACGCGAACTCGCCGCTGGCATCGCCGGCGCACGCTTCATGGAAATCGCCGGCGTCGGCCACTGCCCGCAGATCGAGGATCCGCAGGCGTTTGTGGCGGCGGTCGACAGATTCCTGGCAACGTAAAACCTATTTAAGTACGCGCACCAGATTGTTGAAGTCGTCGGTCCAGACACGGAACCCGGCCGGGATCGTTATTACCGTGGCCACACTGCGAATTTTCTCCGACTGCAACAGCGCCTTGTTGGCCGTGACGATGACTTGGTCGGTACTTGATGCCCAGTAATCATTACCCGCCTCACTCTCTGGTGAGTCGCTGACCAGCACCGAGGCCAAGCCAAATTCATTGGCAAGACTGGCGACGATGGGGGCGATATTGATAAAGCGATTAGTCGCCTGAAAGATGATGACGCCGCCGGGCTTGAGGTGGCGCAAATAAATCTGCATCGCCTCGCGGGTCAGCAAGTGCATGGGGATGGAATCGCCGGAGAAGGCGTCCATCGCCAGCACATCGAACTGCTGATCCGGTTCGCGCTCAAGACTCAGACGTCCGTCACCGAGCACCACTTCAATTTTCGCCGGCGTATCCTTCATGAACGTGAACTCTCGCCGCGCCACATCAACAACCTGCGGATTAATTTCATAGAAGCGGAACACGTCGCCCTTGCGCCCATAGGCGATAACCGAGCCGGCGCCGAGACCAATAATGCCGACCTTGCGCGGCGCCTCCGGCAGACTGGCGAACATACGGCCGTAGCCGCTGTTGACACCGAAATAACTGCTCGGGTCCAAGCGGTGTTGCGGATCCATCAATTGACCGCCGTGCATGATGCCACCGTGCACAAGCGCACGGAACGGCGTCGGCTCGGTGTTATCACGCACCTTGATGACGCTATAGAAGTTACGCATCATCAGACGCGAATCCTTAATCTGGTGCTGAATGGATTTACCCGAACCCCAGGCCGTCGCGCCGACCACGGCCACCGCACCAATCAACGACCACCACGCCAGCTTGTAGGTACGATAGAGCAACAAACAGGCACAGGCGGTTAGCCCGATCGCCAGCTCGAAATAACCCTTCAACAGATAGGGGGCACCGAAGCCGACCAGCAGACCGCCAACCGCCCCGCCCACCGAGATCATCAAGTAGAAGCGCGTCAAATGACGCGGCGCCGGTTTGCTGTGCGCCAGTTCACCGTGACAAAACATGCAGCAAACAAATAAACCGAGCAGATACATCGGAATGACCAGCTTCAGATTCAAGGAATCCGAATACCAGGCCATCAGCGGAACCAGGACCGCCACCAAGACGAGAAAGACGCCACGCCGATACCAGCGCGGATGGTCGAAACACAAAATGAAAGTTGCCAGGTACAGCGACAGCGGCAGAATCCATAGGAAGGGCAGCGAGGCAACGTTTTGCGTGATATGTGTGGTCACCGCCAGCAGGAGAAATGTCGCGGTTGCCGCCAGCGTCATCCAGATCAACTGTGTGCCCAACTTGGGCGGGGCTTCCGGAGCCACCGCTGCGGTGTCGGCGGTGGCTTCAGCACCAGTGACACGCATGCTGGCAATCGCCGCATAACCGCACAAACAAACGAACAGACCGTAGAACACCGACCACGCAATCGATTGTACGCGCGTGGTGATCCAAGGCTCGACCAAAAATGGATAAGCCAGCAAGGCCAGCAACGAAGCCAGATTCGATAATGCGAACAGGCGATACGGAATGGCATGGTGAAAGCTGCGCGCAAACCATGATTGCAACAGCGGACTGGTGGTCGACAATATGAAATACGGCAGACCGATGGTCAGGGTCAATAAACCCAGAATGCGCCAGCTTGGGTTGTCCTCACCGCCGGGCTTCCACGACACGTCGGGCGTAATGGGCAGCACCAGCAGGCTCACCGCGAGCAAGGCCAGATGCAAAATCACCTGTCGCCGGTGCGAGAGGTGGCGGGTGGTGAAATCAGCATAGGCATAACCCGCAAGCAAGGCCATCTGGAAGAAAACCATGCAGGTCGCCCACACTGCGGCTGAACCACCGAACCACGGCAGTATCTGTTTGGCAATGATCGGCTGGACAAGAAAAAGCAGAAAGGCGCCGAGGAAAATGGCGGAGGCGTAGAGGATCATTTCGATGGCCTGTACAAAATTACAAAGGCGCGATTCTAACAGGCTTGCCCGCTCCTCCGCCTCGGCAGGCGCGGGCACAGCGCAGCGCGCGACCGTCCGTTTTCAGAGCAAAGCTGACACGCCCTTGATATCGACATTACCGCCGCTGATCAGGATGCCGACACGCTTGCCGCGTGCATCAATTTTGCCCTCAAACAACGCCGCCGCGCCCAGTGCACCGGTGGGCTCAACCACGATCTTCATGCGCTCCCAGAGGTAAAACATGGCGCGGACCAGTTCCGCGTCGCTGACCGTGTGCATTTCGCGCACGTGCTCGAGAATCAATGGAAAGGTCAGCGTGCCAGCGCTACTGGTACGCGCGCCATCGGCGATGGTGTCGGGGTTATGCACGGTTTGCAGCACCCCCGTTTTAAACGAGCGTGTTACATCATCACCGGCCTCGGGCTCTACACCAATCACGCGGATACCCGGCGACAGCTGATTGGCGGCAATCGCACAACCCGAAATCAAACCGCCACCGCCGCAGGGCACCAACAAGTAATCAAGCGGCCCGGTTTCCTCGATCAACTCCAGCGCGGCAGTCCCCTGCCCGGCGAGAATGTGCGCATGATCAAACGGCGGAATCACCGTCAAGCCGCGCTTTTCTGCGAGCCCTTTGGCGATCAACTCGCGATTTTGAGTTGCCGGATCGTAGGTCACCACCTCGGCGCCATAATCGCGCGTCGCCTGCAATTTCACCGACGGCGCGTTCGACGGCATGACGATGGTGGCAGGAATGCCCAGCAAGCGACCCGCCAGCGCCACAGCCTGGGCGTGATTACCCGACGAAAAAGCCACTACACCGGCCTGGCGTTGCCTGCCGTCAAGACAGGACAAGGCGTTGTAGGCGCCGCGAAACTTGAAGGCCCCCATGCGCTGAAAGTTCTCGCACTTGAAGAATACCTGCGCCCCCGTCCGGCGATCGACGGTAGCCGAGGTCATCACCGGCGTCCGATGCGCAACCCCTTTGAGCCGCTGCGCGGCCGCAGCGACATCGGCAAAAACAACCGGTGATTTATTCAATTCACTCATCACGTAACCATTGTAAAAATCGGAACACTCGCACTGCCCCCAAATCCAGGTTCACAATGCCGTCGGCGTCGGTCTACATCCCTGGCTCAAGTAATACGCGAAGAAATATTATTACTTTTATCTATAAAAAACAATTATTTAATACGGATATATAATCTAATTTCGAGAATATTGGGGTGGAGATACGCCGCCCCAAAATGCTCGAAACCGGCGCTATCGCCCTAAGCCAGGGACGCTTTGACCCTTGCCGGCAACAGCGGAAGATCTCGCACCCTGCGCCCGGTGGCATGCGCCACAGCATTGGCGATCGCCGCCACCGTCGGCCCCTGCGAACCCTCGCCTGTGCCCAATGATCTCTCATCCGGTCGATCCAGCAACACGATCTCAACCGCTGGAACCTCCGCAAAGGTCAGGATCGGATATTCGGACCAACTACGGGTCAAAACCTTTTGCCGGTCATATTGCAACTGCTCTTTCAAGGTCCAACTGGTCGACTGGATGATGCCGCCTTCAATCTGGTTCTTGACGCCATCAGGATTGACGATCATGCCGGCATCGACCGCCGCAAATGCCCGCCTGACGTGGACCTTGCCACTGGAGCGGTCGATCTCGACGTCCACTACCATTGCCACATAAGAGGCCAGATTCTTGTATTTTGAGAATGCGAATCCACGCCCATGCGAGCCATCGCCCTTGAGACCAGCCTTCCAACCCGCTTTTTTTGCTACCGCTTCGATCACCGCCCGCGCCCGTGGGTCTTTCATATGGCGCAGCCGGAATTCAATCGGATCTGCTGCAGCTGCAATGGCAAGCTCGTCGATGAACGACTCGGCGGCAAACACATTGGCGTAAGCCCCCAGCGTTCGCAGCGCCGAGGTGCGCAGCGGCATCTCTGGCAGGTAATGCAACATCACGCGCTGGTTGGGAAAATCATAGAGCGGCACCGCATTGCGGTCGGCCGCACCGCTTGGTTGCGGGGAGTTGACGGGGTCGCCCAACATTTGCGGTTTTGCCAGATATTCACCGGCCAACAGGTTGGTACCCGGACCGCCCGGTCGCGTGCTGTGCGGATAACTCCAGATATCATGACGCCATTCGACAATCTGCCCACTCTCGTTCAAGCGTCCACGCATCTTCATGACCATCGGCGAACCATAGGGCTCCCAGGCGAATTCGTCTTCGCGCATCCACTGCAACTTGACCGGCCGGCCACCCGTCGCGCGCGCCAGCAGGGCCACATCGCCAGCCGCGTCGTCGGCGGCGTTGTGACCATAACAACCGGAGCCTTCGACGTGCACCGCCGTAACACTACCCTCCGCCATACCCGTCAGCCGGGCTAAATGCTGCCGCAAAGGAAACACGCCCTGACTATGCGTCCAGACCGTCAGCCGCCCCTCTTTTAATTGCGCAACGGCGCAAGACGGACCAATCGAGGCGTGGCATTGATACGGTCGCGTATAGGTTGCCTCTATCGTCTCTACCCGTCCACCTCCGGTGCTGCCGGCCTTGACGCTGACCACGACGTCTTTGGAAGGGATTTTTTGCAAATGCTCATAGAGTTCCATGCCGCGTGGCGGCAGGTCGGCAACTTCCGACCATTTGGCGATGGCACGCATTTTTTCAGCCGCCTTGATGGCCTGCTCTTCACGCTCCGCCGCCACGGCGAGAAAATTGCCGTCGTGCAACACCGTTACCACCCCGGGCATAGCGCGCACCACCGCTTCGTCCAACGCTTCAAGCCGCGCCCGCCGGGAAGGTGGTCGAACGACACGACCGAACACCATGCCGGGCATGCGCATGTCCTGCACGTAAGCCGCTTCGCCCCGCACTTTTTTCGGAATATCGCGTCGTGGCACCGACTTGCCAATCAAATTGCGTCGGGCGGCCACCTTCGGCTTGGCACGCGCCGTCGCCTCGCGCTTGAAATTGGCGCTTTGCGCCAGTTCCCAATAGGTCGTTTTTGCATTACCCGCACTGACCGTCCCGTCGCTGACTGTCAGGCCGCCAGCCGCCACGCCGAGACGCGCCGCCGCGAGCT
>CAMDSO010000126.1 GCA_945906935.1 Bordetella parapertussis | reverse complement strand
ATAATATTGGGCTGCACGCCAGCCGAAGCCGTTGCGACAATGCGCGCAATCGGTTTCGAGCCCGCTTTTTCCCCGGCCTTGAGATTGCCCATCATGATGGCAACGGCACCATCGTTAACGCCAGAAGCGTTACCGGCCGTCGTCACGCCTCCCTCGTAGAGACTTTTCATTTTTGCCAACGTTTCAATGTCAGTCGTCGGACGCGGATGTTCATCCTCTGCAACTGCAGGTAGAGGGCCTTTGCGCGTCGGCGGCAACTCGACGGGCGCAATTTCGTCCTTGAAGAATCCAGCGGCCTTGGCGGCGGCATATTTTTGCTGCGACCACAGTGCGAACTGGTCCGCTGCCTCACGCGTAAGACCGTATTCGCGCGCCAGATTGTCCGAGGTTTGCGGCATTTGATCGTCGCCGAATTTTTTAGTCAGTTTCGGATTGGAAAAACGCGGGCCGATCGTGCTGTCAAAGATGCGCATTTCACGACCAAACGGGCTTTCCGTTTTGCCAAACACGAAGGGAGCGCGGCTCATACTTTCGACGCCACCGACCAGAAACACATCGCCCTCACCTGCCGTCAATGAATGGGCGGCATAAATGATGGAACCAAGACCGCTGGCGCAATTGCGCTGCAGTACCGTACCGGGAATCTCAATCGGCAAATCAGCGGACAAACCAGCGTGACGCGCAACACAACGCGCATCTTCACCCGCCTGATTGGCACAACCCAGCACGATATCTTCAATCTGTTCGGCCTTGAACTTGGTCACCGCCATCACCGAGCGGATGGCGCTAGCCATCAAATCGTCAGGACGAATTTTCGCCAAAGAACCGGCATAGCGGCCGAACGGCGTGCGCAAACCTTCGTAGATATAGGCGTCGAGCATGTTGTTTCCTTTTTCGTTAACTTGTTTAATCCGGGTCACGCTTCGGGGGTCAGCGCCGAAACGCCGAGTTTGGCGCGACGGGTCAACCAGATATTGGGACGGTAGCGCGGATCCGCGTAAATCCGGTTCATCGATGACAACACCTGGTGGATACGATCAACCCCCAAGGTATCGGCAAAACGGAATGGTCCGTTCGGGTAGTTCAGGCCCAGGGTTACCGCCTTGTCGATGTCGGGTGCCGACGCAGTGCGGCTTTGCGCAATTGAGCAGCCGATATTGACGATCATCGCAACGATACGCTGCGCGATGAACCCTGGGCTGTCGTGGCATACGGTAACCGGAACGCCGTCGCTCGCCAGCAAGCCATGTGCAGCATCCCGATAGGCCGGATCGGTCACCGAGGTGGTCATAATGGTGCGTCGTTTCACCAAAGGGAAAAGGGTATCAACGGCGATGGTGCGGCGGGGATCAATCCCCTGATCAACCGCGCAGCTGGTTGCATCGTCACCGACCGGAGTCACCAGACACAGTGCATTCTTACTCGGCTTTACACCGGCTTCGATCGTAACACCGAGTTTTTCTACCAGTTCGCACAAAACCGCATAGCCTTTTGCATCTGCTTTGCTGATCCAGACACTTTCGGGACGCGCCGCAGGAGCCGCTGCCTCGGCGGCTACGGAAGGCTTCATCTCGGCATCGTATTTATAAAATCCGTTTTTCGTTTTGCGACCGAGCACGCCCGCCTCATAACGCATCTGCATGATCAGATTGGGGCGATAGCGCTGCTCATCAAAAAACTGATCGTAGATCAATTTGGATGCTGGCTGGGTGACGTCAAGCCCCGTCAGATCCATCAATTCAAACGGACCCATGCGGAAGCCACAAACATCGCGCATGACGCGGTCAACATCGGCAAAATTCGAAACGCCCTCGTAGACCAGGTGTGCAGCCTCGAGCGTGAAGCCACGACCTACCTGATTGACGAGGAAACCCGGTGCGTCGTTGCAGCGCACCGGCTCCCGGGTCATGCGCCGACCGATCACCGTCAGCGCTTCGCACACCCATTCTTCCGTTTGCTGGCCAGCAATGACTTCAACCAGACGCATTAGCGGCACTGGATTGAAGAAATGAAAGCCGGCAAAGCGCTGTGGCGTCTTCAGTTTTGCACCTATAGTGGTGACAGACAGTGAAGACGTATTGGAGGCTAGTATGCAATCCGCAGCAACGATATCTTCGAGCTCACCAAAAACCTGTCGTTTGACATCGAGGTTTTCAACGACAGCCTCGATGACAGCGTGGCAGGACTTGAAATCGGCGAGCGCATTCACAATCTTAATACGCGCTAATGAAGCGGCTGCCTCTTCGCTGCTCATGCTGCCTTTTTCAGCAGCACGTTGGAGCATCTTGCCAATAAATTCGCGCGCTTCCGCAGCAGCGCCTGCACGTGCATCCATCATCAAAACATTAATGCCGCCAGCGGCTGCAACTTGGACAATCCCACGCCCCATGGCACCGGACCCGAGTACGCCGATAGTCAAATCGGCCCTGCCTGCATCGAGTGCCATCAGACCCCCTTAAATACAGGTTTGCGTTTTTCCATAAACGCAGTCTGCCCCTCGATATAGTCCTGGCTCGCAAAGCAGGTGTCGACCATCTGCTGACAGAGGTCAAGATTGCGTTCTGCGGGGTCTTTGACGTATTCGAGTATGTTGCGTTTGACCGCTGCAATCGTCAACGGCGCATTGCCAACGATGGTGGTTGCGTAGTCGCGGACGTATTTTTCAAGCTCTGCAACCGGCAGGATGCGGTTTACGAGCCCCATCGCCACGGCCTCTTGCGCACTGAACTGCCGCGCGGTGTAGAAAATCTCTGCGGCAAATTGCGGTCCGACGATATCCGACAAGCGCTTGATACCGACAAAACGGTAACCGAGGCCGAGCTTTGCCGCCGGCACGCCGAAACGCGCGTCTTCGGAAGCGATTCGGATATCGCAAGCAACGGCAATGCCAGTACCGCCCCCGATGCAATAGCCGCGCACCATGGCAATCGTCGGCTTGGGACAGTTTACGAGCGCCTTATTGGCGGCATCAGCTACCGCGTTATATTCGGCCACTGCTTCCGGGCCGGTGCGACGCTCCTTGAATTGCGAAATGTCGGCGCCTGCAACAAATGCTTTCTCACCCGCACCCTTAAGAATAATTACCCTGACCTCTGGATCCTTGGCATAGGCTTCCAGCACCGCGGTCATACCCTGCCACATTTCAAATGACATGGCGTTGTGGCGTGCCGGGTTGTTGAAGGTGATCCAGCCGATGCCGTTTTCTTTCTCGGCAACAAGTTTGTCGGTTAGCGTTTGCATGATGTCCTTGTGGGTTTGTGGCTACTGCGGGGTTGAAGGTCTCGTCAACTGCCGATTTTAATCCATTACCGCCGACTGCGAAACGCGTGTACCAGGCTAGATGCACGGTCACATGGACGGCGTAAGTCTCAGGCCGCGGATAAACGCTTCGCCCTCATCCTGCAAAAGTCCGCCGATCTCATTGCTACGGCCGCGTTCGGTGTAGCTGGCGTCAATTACGAGCTTTCCATTTCCATGTAGACAACTTAATCCGACTGTTTCCGCGACCAGCGTATCGCCTTTGGCATTTGGCGCACGCCGATCGTCGCCCCGCGTCTGATAGCGGACACAGACCGAGCCATCCAGCCGATAGGGCTGAACAGCAACGGCGATAGTAGTGTTGCGCCCATCGGTGGTGTTCTCACTTAACTGGCGCCAAGTATGAAGACGAAATGATTCGGGTGTCTTAAAGCTCTCCTCAAGTGGCAGCGACAGCGCCATGGCGATCAGAGAGTGGGTAGGTGAAATAATGCGCTTGCCGAAGTAAAGGTTATGCCTGTCCCGCTTCATCTCAAACCAGTTGGTACCTGGTGGCGGCAATATTTCATAGCCGTGCATAACGTACGGCTTCAGCGGAACGGTGACGGGGTTTGCGTATAGTTGCGCATACGCGCTGCTGGTGGCTAGTCCACAGACTGCGATAACAGCCTGAAGTCCTTTGCGCAGTGAATTACAAGCCGTAGTCGGTGGCACATCAGCGTTCATTGCATTCCGCCACAGCAAATGTTCAGGCCATGACAATACCGCAAAAATACCAAACCTCCACCATCCTTGGCATCACTGCCCAAAAATTACGTCGACAACCTCGGTAATTGTCAGTCCGGAAAGATCGCGAAACTTTTCATATCTTCCATCAGTCAGGTCAATCATGCCTGCCAGCAACGAAAAGCTCGAGGCGACAAAAACAGTCCTGCCATCGCCGGCATCGCGGGTGATCCCGTAGCGCACCCTCGCCCGGTCTACCGACGACAGCTTACCAATTAGACTCTTTGTGCTCCAGATTTTGCCGTGGCGCGCAAAATCGCTTAGGCGACCGGCGTGATTAATGGTATCGCCGAGGACTGCGAATTCGATACTGTTTGCAGACTGAAACGTGCCCAGCCATTCCTCCCCCTCGTTGACGCCAATGTTTAGAAAAAGCTCGTTTAGCCAGTTTTTCCGGAGCTGCCACGCCTTGCTGATTTTCTGTATTTCAAAGCGTGCTTCCTGCGCGCAAAGCAGCGCATTCAAAATGTAGCTGCTGTCCGGTTGCGGGAAGAAGTAATAAACCATCCCATCCCCCACATGCTTGCCATGGGTTCCGTAGTATTTTCGAAAAATCGGCTCCATTGCTGACCATATTTGATTGATCAGTTCGAAATATTCTTCGGGCGGAAGCTCGGAACAGATTTTTACTGAATTTTGCAAATCTGCCACGATTACGGCCAAGGGCGTGAGGACTGGCAGACGTTTTCGCAATAAGTCGCGGATAACCTGATCGCGACGGGATAGGAAGCCGAGCAGGCTATCCACCTGCGTATCGCTGGGCACGTAAACCAGAAGTATGCCCTCGCGAAAAAATGAAGCATAAGCATGGTAACGGCGACGTTTGCCGTCCACATCAACCAATTCCAGCGGTGTGTCCGTAATCGTTGCCTTGTAGACCTCTTGAGTATCGGAAAGGGTCGCCGCGAATAACTGTGCGTAGTCATGCGGCAAACCCTTGCAGGCATGGCCATACCTGGTCGCTGGCAAACGGCCTTTTGCCAGAGCCATGTGGAAGGCGATAAGGTTGCTATTTTTTGCCGCCAGATCTGGGTTTCTGCAAATCATCTGCAAAATACCCCTGTCCTCGCTGTTAGGCGGTAGCGCTTCGAATCCCCCCAAAATCTCTGTTCGTGCGTGTTCGTTAAACCACACGATTTCGAAGTTGTAATTGACCATGTATGCGGGGTGGGAAATCTGGTCAACAGTTACTGTCAAGGGAGCGCCATCCAGAGATCTACCAGATCCGTGGGCATTTTTTAGCGCTTCTGGCGCAGGTAGATCATCCGCGGTGACCTCATTTACCGGCTTCATTTGGTTCACTATGTCGCCCATGTAGATTCCCTCGCTTTTGAGCTGGCGGATCGTATTGATACGTTGAATGGTGTCGTCTGGGAAATAGCCCAACTGGCGCGCCCCTCCTCCCGCCTTCCCCGGATTCATCACAATCGGCCTGGCGATCAAGCCAAGGCTGATGTAGTTATTGAGTGTCGCTCTCGATAACTGCGTGATATCAATTATTTGTTTGCTTGTTTTCATTTTACTTATGAGCATTACAAATCTTATGTTTATTTATTTAAACTGTATAATTAAACTGTCCATTTGTCAAGAAAAATCTAAAATAGCGTCTCGATAAGAGGTGCATCCGTAGCGCGCAGGACGGCCAAACCTTCCAAGCAGGGAGGATCACGGTTGGAGCAAATGGATTTGTATAGCGACCCTCAGGGAGAGGATCAGGAAAGGCGGTTAATGCGGCTTATCAACCAGATGCTTGGGTAGCGGAACGGCAAACACGTCAATGCCCTCTTCCCTTAACTCACTAACCTCGTCTGCCGACGCACTGCCGCGGATCGCCCTCGCAGGAGCCTCGCTATAGTGAATCTTCCGCGCCTCTTCAGGAAACGCGTTGCCAACATCCTCGGTATTCGCAAGCACCTCTTCCACCAGCCGGCTAATTGCCTTATGAAAGACTGCGGTCTGCCCTCCATTCGGTTGGGCAGCACTGTTTTTTCCTGGGACCACTCTCGCAGAACCCTTGTTGACGTAGGGCGCATGCAACTCTTTGACTACCTGATCCGTGCCACACACCGGGCAACTAACCTGTTTAAGATTTCGTTGCGCGTCAAATTTTTCCGCAGACTCGAACCACCCTTCAAACCGATGGTCTTTATCACAACTGAGGTTATAGACAATCATCGGTGCATCAAAATTTGGGTTCGTTAACCGATTGAATTCAAGACTTTAAATCAGCTACATCGTACTATATAGCGGCTCGCGCCTGTCCTGATGCCCCACCAGGAGGCATCGAGAAAAAGGATAAATAAAAATTGATTATATCAGTCCAGAAATATAAGCCCCGACTTGCACCTGTAATAAATGAGACCAGGCTCCCAAGTGCAGTTCCCCAAGCCTTCGAACGTTACTGAAAGAAAGTGTTGTGATCATTGGAATCACATTAAAATGAACTCAGAGTGCGCGGATTATTGTTGATTCGAATTTGCGAGAAAATCTGATGAGAATTTCTGTCGGTTCGTTGTATCTTTCGATATTTTTATGCCTTCAAATCTCGCATGTTAATGCACAAAACTATCCAAATAGAGTGATTCGCCTCGTGTCACCTTATGCGCCGGGTGGCGGCACTGACTACTTTGCGCGACTCATAGGACAAAAACTCGGCGAGAGTCTTGGAGTGAGTGTGGTTGTTGAAAACCGCCCCGGGGCAGGCGGCGTCATCGGTGCCGATATAGTCGCCAAAGCAGCAGCCGATGGCTACACCTTGCTTCTGGCGTCTCCTTCACCCTTGGTCGTAGCGCCTCACCTCAACAAAAACATGCCTTACGATCCCAGAAAAGATCTGGCGCCGATCACACTCGTGGCCAACGTCCCCGCCATTTTCGTGGTGCACCCATCGCTGCCGGTTAAAACGGTGAGGGAGTTTATTCAATTTGCCAAATCACGGCCTGGTGAACTCACTTATTCCTCATCGGGCAATGGGGGGACTGGGCATCTGGCCGGCGCATTATTTGATCTGCGCGCCGGCACCAAAATGATACACGTTCCCTACAAGGGTACCGGTCCGGCGACCGCGGCTTTGATCGCCGGCGAGGTTACAGTCGGTTTTGCAGAGTCGATTGCTCTGACACCCCACATAAAGTCGGGACGCCTGCGCGCCATTGCAATGACCTCACTCAAACGTTCCGCCCTGTTTCCGGATTTACCCACCGTTGCCGAAACCATTGAAGGCTATACAGCCGGCCCATGGTACGGCGTATTGGCTCCGGCCAAAACACCCGCCAGCCTGATCACCCGCTTAAACCGGGAAATCGTGAGTATTTTGCGCACTCCAGAAATTCGTGCGGGCATTGCCGGTGCCGGCGCTGAAGTGGTCGGCAGCACCCCAGAGGAGTTAGCACTACAAATCAAGGAAGAATCCGAGCGCTGGGCTCGTGTCATTCGCGAATCTGCAATCATCAGCGAATAAGCCTGATTTTTGCCCCGAGTGGGCCGCTGCTTTCTGACTGCATCGCTACCGGCAGAGCGCCTCGAACAAGCCTCGACTGACCGCATTAAAAGGGCATTTCTGATCATGCATCGACTATAAGCAACTGCACGGCTTCACGGCAGCAAGCCTGACCGCGCGGATCACCCGTGAATTTCCTTAGCAACCGCCTCTCCTGCAGTGCGTTCAAGTGTCTTTTCTACGCCGTGATAGTCCTGGAATTTTTCGGCAGAGACTGGTCGCGGCTGGTCAAACGTTTTCAGCCATAAGCGTGCCATGTGGCGACGTTTTTCAGGTTCCGGATAATCCTCAAACTCGGTTCGCGCATGCAGGGTTGTGTAATTGTTGATGAACTGCATATCGCCACGCTTGAGCATCATATCGAGGCGCATGTCGGCACGATTAGCAAGCGAATCCATATAAGCCAGCGCGTCTGTTTCGAGTTGCGAATACCGCGCGTAGCCCATCTTGCGCGCATTTTCGATGGTGTTTCGTAATATTCGGCAGTTCACCGTGCCGCCTACAACGTCATAAACCGGCACACGGTAGGTTGTAAAAGCGCCCCCCTCCTCCATGTTGACATGCAAATAGCCGTTATATAGTGGTTCCAGATATTCTGGATGGTGACGCTTGATTTCGTTGTAAATGGCGGTAGAACTGACGATGCTGCTCATACCGCCACGAATAGCATCCTGCATACAGAGCAACCCGACGATGTCGCAGCGATCCGTATGAAAAAGCAATTTTTGGTTAGTTCGGTAGCCGCGCACCCGGCCACTGCCCATCTTTACGCCTTCATCATAGACATCACCGAGCATTTCGCCATAAGAGTTTTGCGATAATGGCGTGCCAAGATGCGTGCCAATACCCCAAAACATCATGCGTAGCTGCTCTTTAAGCAGCCTGTCTACCGGCAGGCCATCCACCAGAAGAAAACCGCGGCCATTATTAATTTCCTGAGACCATGCCTTAATTACCGGGCTTAATGTAGGCAACGCAAAGTTTTCGCGCCGGATATCGCTCCACAGCAGTCCTCGCTCCACGCAGTGTTGCGTGGCAGCCTCTACCTCATCAACATGCCTGAGCGAGAGCGTGAATCGCCATGTTTCATCGTGTTCAAGATCCTGCCCCCTCCAAGCAGTGGCATCGGTGACAAACAGCGGATTTGACATAACAGCCTTCTTTAATTTGGGTGTTGAATCTAACTCTATCTTCAAAATAGCTTTATCGGATATCTATGTCAATTTCTTTGCTCGAGACCAGAGGGATCAAGTTTTACCGCCGCGTCAAATTCGATCAGTTTCGGCAGGTTGTGCCGATCTGCGATTGACCACCGCCTATCATTGACAAACACTGTTCAATGCCCAACCGGCACAGAGTCAATTTGACTTCTGCGGAACCAGGCAAATTCCTAACTCAGCGCAAAGGTCCCGCATCAACTTTAGGCATCACCTCTGGCCAGTCGGAGACCACCGCCTCTAAATAACAACGCAGTCGCTCCGGATCGACCCCAACCACCGGATACATTACCGCTAGCTCCTCGGGAGCCTCCAACGGCACGCGTAGTGCGTTGTAAATCAGATCGACATTGCTGGCGATCGCACAAAGCGCAGTCATCTCGACGACTTCGGCGTGGTTGAAGTGTTTTTCGAGTTCGACAAATACAGTATCGTCCCGTTTGGCTGTGTTAGTCGCCACCAGCGATGTCCAGGCAATCGCAGCCTGTTCAGCCGGCGAAAACTCCACCGCGACTGCGGAATCCGCACGCAATAGCGCATTCAATCGCTCATCGTTGAGACCCGCGGCACGGCCCAGCAATATATGATGGGCGAGCATGTAGCGGGATTTGTGAATGTGGTGCGTTTTCAACAAAACAATCAGCCTTAACTGCGCCGGCAACAGGCTGCCGACACCGTCACGCTCAAAGGCAAAATAAAACGGCACAAACATTTTCGCTGCATGAGGAATGTGTGCCCATACCTTTACCGCATTACTGATACCGCCCAGAAGTACACCAGCCGCATTAAGAAAACAAACGCCATCGGCATCTGCAGAACCAGAATCTAACAACGGCACACGGCAACCTCGTGAATCGCCCGCGGGCACTGTAGCCGACCGGAATGCCGTAGAAACGGCTCTAGTCTCCGGGAAATCCACGGGCCAGTGATCGAGAATGCGTTCGAGATACGCCTTGAGTTTCGCCGGGTCGGCACGCACGGAAGTGCGAATCTTGTCGACCTCGTGCTGCTCCTCGATCGGCAAACGCATTGAATCTTGAAAGCGGTTCGACTGGCCAAAGAGGCCGCAAACCGCGGTCAGTTCGACAAATTCTGCATCGCTAAAATGCGCTTTGACTTCAGCAGCAACGTCGTCGCGATCACACGCAGTATTTTTCGCCACATGTTCCGCCCACAGCACCGCAGCCCTTTCACGGGGCGCGAAATGGGTCGACGTGAGATAGTCGTCTGAACTGATCGCTATGACCTGTTCATCGGTGATGCCGGACGCTAGACCTAGCGCCGTGTTGTGGGCTATTCAATAATTGCAGGTGTTGACGTGACTGGTTTTGAGAATGGCCATTTCCTTGATACGACACGACAGTACGCCGCCGGCACCCTCGCGCTGCAGCACGGTACCGGCCGGCAGCTGGAATTTTGCTATGTAGGGAATGTGGCCCCAGACGCGCGTTGAATTCGGCACACGCCCGCGCATCTGCGCGCTGGCCTCAAAAAAGCGTGCCGTCTCGCCGGTCGCGGTTTCAAGTTCAAGTATCGGTGCCCTAACTTCGTAGACCATGCGTGCTTTCCTTTGGGGTTGCGTTTTCAATCAATGCTGACGCGGGTCGTGCGAAAACTTTTTCTGAGTGATTCGAGATCGTTTTTCATGAATGTCGCAAATTCCTCCGGCTGATCGCCAACGACCACATAACCCAGGTCAATCAGCCGCCGGTTGATTTCCGCGTTGCCGATCGCCGCCAGCACCGCATTGCGCAACGTCGTCACAATGGCCTTCGGCGTTTTCAGCGGCAACACAATGCCGTACCAGTTGCCCGCCGCATAGTGCGGATAACCCGCCTCGGCAATGGTCGGCACATTGGGTAGAAGAGGGCTGCGTTTCGCGGAAGTCAGCGCCAGCAGGCGCAGACTGCCATGCTGTATATGCGGCAGCGTCGAGGCAATCGGTCCGAACATCAATTGCGTCTCGCCGGTCAACACCGCAGTCAATGCCTCACCGCCACCGCGGTACGGCACGTGCAGCAGATCAACACTCGCCATTGCGGCGAACAATGCGCCGGCTGAATACGACGGCGCACCGGTGCCGGCAGAACCAAAGCTCACCGCGCCGGGTCTCGACTTGGCCAGTTTGACCAATTCTGGAATCGATTTCGCCGGCAGCGACGGATGCGCAACGACTACATTCGGCGCGTTCGCAATCTGGGTCACCGGCGTGAAATCACGCAACAAATCATACGGCAGTTTGCTCGACAAAGCGGCAGCCACCGTATGCGTCGCACTCACCTGCAGTATTGTGTAGCCGTCGGGACTTGCCTTCGCCACATATTCGGAACCAATCGCACCCGATGCACCGGTGCGGTTCTCCACCACCACCTGCTGACCGAGCGCCGCGGTCATGCCGCCACCGACCAGACGGCCGATCACATCAGCACCGCTACCCGCTGAAGTTGAAACGATAAACCGCAGTGGTTTAACCGGAAACGTCTGTGCAATCGCAACACCGGCGTGCATTGCGACCAATGCAATACACGCCAAACGCATATTCAATATAAATCCCGATACCATTGCACAATCCCCAGTTTATTTTTAAATCACATTTGCAATTCACTACGTTAACATATCCACCACACCACATTCAGAAGGGACGAGCAATGAAGCAGCGACTGCACGGCATTACCGACAACGAAGCCACCGGCATGGCCAAAGAGGTCATCGACTCCTGCGCTACACTTTTGGGACGCGTCGCCAATCTCCAGCGCATCCTGAATCATAGTCCTGAACTGGCCAAATGGGTGCTCGGTCTCGTGGTCGCGGTACGCCAACCTACCGCCGGCGCCATCTCGGATGTCCGCTTACGCAATCTCGCGACGTTGAAAACATCCACCCTGAACGGCTGCAATTACTGAACGGAACACAATCGGGTGCTTGGTCAAGCACTGGGACTCACTGATGCCGAGTTTGACGCGCTCCAAGGCGATTACCGGCAAAGCGCACTCTTCAACGAACGCGAAAAAGCCGTGCTGGCATGGGCCGAGGCGATGACCCTGAATACGGCCAAACACAGCGGCGCACACTGGGACGATCTGCGCCGACTTTTCAGCGATGCCGAAATCGTGGAAATTTCGCTGATCACGGGGCTCTTCAACATGATCAACCGACTCAACGATTCGTTCCGCACCGAACTCGAACCCGCCGAGGTCAACCGCCGGCAGGGCGGCGCCCTTGGTATATCGCTGTCGGCCCTCAACGAATATGGCTGCCGGGTCTGCGC
>CAMDSO010000125.1 GCA_945906935.1 Bordetella parapertussis | reverse complement strand
AGCAGGCAGGCAAACTGATCGCGGCTGATGCGACCGAGTTGATCGCCTTTTCGCAACACGCCTTCGCGCATACGCTGCGCGATACGTAGCATGAAGGCCTCGCCTTTTTGCAGACCGAGCAGACGGTCGACCTGTTCAACCTTGGCAATCTGCAGGACGAGCAGGCCGAGCTGGCGGCCTTCGGCGCGGTGCTTCTCTATCGTGCTGCGGAAAATCTCCATGAAGGACGCATATTCAGGCGTCGGCAGGGTGCGCACAACACCGCCTTCGGACTGGCTGCGTGCCGCCAGAGAGGCGAGCAATGCGGTTTGCAGAAAGCCGAAGCGTTGCAGCGCGAGCAGATTTTGCGTGCATTGGTCGGTGTTGCCGGCATCGAGCCGCAGGCAGGCGCGCGTGAGAACGTTCTGGAAACGCAGGCAATCGCCGCGCAGGCGTTCGATCGGTTCATTTTCTGCGTCGAGCGCCCATTCGCCGAGAGCCGCATACACCGCACGGGCAGCTCTGTGAGCATCATCGGCGTTATTGGCGTCAGCGGCATCATCGGCAACGGCCAGGCGTTGCAAGGCCGTGGTCAACGCAGCGTTCACTGGCACAAAAATATCCGCCGCGTTGCGGCTCGCTGCGTCGCACAGGGCACCGACGCAGGCGAGGGTTTTTACATCCGCGCCAAACTCGGCGGCCAGACGCAGAATCAACGGCATCAAGCCGTTTTCCGTCGTTTGTCTGGCGCTCGCCGTCAACGGATCGGCCGGCAGTGCTGGCGCGTTGTTCTGTTCAGAGGAAGTATTTGGCGGTGTCAATCTCAACGCTCCCTTTTGGCAGGGTCCGTTTGATACCGGCCTCCTGGATGATTTTTGTCGCTTTGAGCGGTTTCTTGTGCACGTCGTAGATCACCATCACGCGCGGGTAGAGTTTCATACGCGGATTGCGTGCGATGACGATGCCAATTTCACCGGAGTGCAGCTCGACGATGGCGCCCACCGGATAGGTGCCGATGCACTGGATGAACTGTTCGACGAGCGGGCCGTCATATTTTGTGTTGCGCTCGTCGTAGAGCAGTTTGAGTGCGCGCGCCGGTGGCATCGTTTCGCCATAGGGCTTGCTTTCGGTCATGGCATCGAAACTGTCGACAAGTCCGGCGATG
Source organism: Bordetella parapertussis (assembly GCA_945906935.1). Lineage (GTDB taxonomy): Bacteria > Pseudomonadota > Gammaproteobacteria > Burkholderiales > SG8-41 > PALSA-1004. The sequence goes on along the minus strand of CAMDSO010000125.1, from coordinate 11,100 downwards.
CAGCCGACGAGGCCGATTTGCGGCCCCTTCAGGCCGATTGGATAACCGCTGCCATCGACGCGTTCGTGATGCAGGGCGGCCAGCGCCGGCAGTTCTTCGGGCAAGCCGGTCGTTTCTTTCAGGATGGCGATCGAGTGTTGCAGATGTTTCTTGCAGACGGCGATTTCCAGCGGGCTCAGCGGATCTGTTTTGTAGAGTAGTTCGTCGGGTAGACGCAGCTTGCCGACATCCTGCAGCAAACCGAGTAAACCCAGCACATGCAGCTGTTCGCGCGGCAGGGATAAAAAACGGCCAAAGGTAATCATATAAATCGACACGCTCATCGCGCGATCCAGCGTCTTGGCATCATTCTCTTTCATCCGCGCCAGTAACAGCATGGCGTCCGGATTGCGCACGACACTCTCTGTCATGCTCGCGACGGCACCCTTTATGCGCGGCGCATCAAGCGCTTTGCCGGACTGGATCGAACCGAATACGTCGGTGAGGACAGCGGTGGTCTTGAGGTGCGCCTGGCGTGCCGCCGGCAGCTCGACATTGACCTCGATCTTCTCTTCGTAGGTGACTTTCTGGCGTATGCTTTGCAGCACGCTAAAGGTGCCGGCGCCGGCGCCGGCCAGCGTGGCCTTGAGGTCGGCACCTTTCTCGGTGTCGATGTAGACGCTGTTGCAGAACTTGTGCAGGGTTGCGAGCTGGGCTTCCGAATTGAGCAGAAAGCCCTGAAACACGAACGGGGTTTCGGTCCATGGACGGTCGAGCTGGGTGACGTAGACGCCGAAGCTCAATTCGTTAACGGAGACAAATTTTTTCATACGCTTGGTGCGGTGTTCATTAAACGGGTTTCTAGGTAGATCAGAATTCAAACAGCTGGTTGTTCTCCAGCAGGCGCGGCGGTGTGGTCGCAGAGAGTTCTTCGATTTCCAGCATGGTTAATTCGACTTCGATCGGTTTGAGGTGGGTAATGTAAATTTCTGCAGGTTGTTTGAGTTTGGCCAGCTCGATACCCAGTGTGGCCGGACACAAATGCTGCGACGCCGTGGCCAGCGCATGGTCTTTGTTGGAGAAAGCGGTTTCGATGATCACAAACCGCAGGTTGGTGATCTGGTTGACCGCCGTCCAAAGCTCGTCGTTGGGCCCGGTGTCGCCGCTAAAGACCAGACTGGCGCGACCGCTGTCGAGCTGATAGCCGATTGCAGGCACGGTATGAACAGCCGGCAGTGCGGTGATTTTTCTGTCGTCCAGCGTGACAACCTCGCCAACGGTGATTTCCTGATAACGCAGCCAGGGTTTTTCCACTGACGGGATCGTTGTGAAATCGGGCCATATCTCCCAGTTGAAGAGGTTTTTTTTCAGGCTGTTAATCGTCGCACCCAGCGCATAAATGGTGATCGGACGGTGCCGTATGGCGCCTACCGAATCGACGATAAAGGCGATCGAGTTGACGTGGTCGAGATGCGAGTGGGTGACGAATATATGGTCGACCAGCGCGAGTTCGGCGAGCGACAGATCGCCGACGCCAGTGCCGGCGTCGATCAGGATATCCTGATCGAGCAGGAACGATGTCGTCCGGTTTTGTGTGCCGCCAATGCCGCCGGAGCAGCCCAATACACGTAAACGCATTACATCTCCCGTCGCCCCGGTAGGTATGGGCGCAACAAAAACTGGATGGAACAAGCAGAAAACGCAAGTGGAAGGCGCCGCGTCGTCTTCGCGGCGCTAATTCCGTTGCGGCCCCCGCGAAGCACGTTAACGGCGTTTTTTTTCATTTCATGAGGCGGCTTTCGATAAAAAGCTAATCGCCTTTGATCTTTGCCTGCTGGATCACCGCCGCCCATTTGTTGCGTTCGGCGAGCAGGTGGTCGCGAAATTGCTGTGGCGTGCCAGGCTGCGCCTCGGCGCCGTCGTCGATCAGGCGCGACAGCACCGCTGGGTTTTCCAGTGCGCGGTGAATTTCGCGATTGAGCCGCTCAATCACCGGCTGCGCTGTTTTGGCCGGCGCCTGTACGCCGTACCACTGCGTCATGACGAAACCCTTGACGCCGACTTCAGCCGCCGAGGGCACATCGGGCAAGGGCCTGGCCCGCTTTTGCCCGGTCACGGCCAGCGCGCGCAGCCGCCCGGCCCGCACCTGGGGCAGCGCCGAGATAATGCTGCCGAAAGTGAGTTGAATCTGCCCGCCGATTAAATCGGGATAGGCGGCGCCGATGCCTTTATAGGGGATATGCGTCATCTCGGTGCCGGTCACTGATTTAAAGAGTTCGCCGGTCAGGTGTATCAGGCTGCCGTTGCCGGCCGAGGCGTAATTGAGCTTGTTCGGGTTGGCTTTCGCATAGCTGATCATCTCGGCCAGCGTTTTGACCGGCACCGCCGGGTTGACCACCACGAGATAAGGTTGCGAGGTGACCTGCGTCACGGCGGAAAAATCGCGCACCGCATCGTAATCGGCCTTGTACATCAACGGGTGGATGACCGAACTCGCGCTGATCATGATGATGGTGTAACCATCCGGGGCGGCGAAGCGCACCAGCTCCGCACCGACGCTGCCGCCACCGCCGCCGCGATTATCGACCACCACGGTTTGCCCGAGACTCTCGCTTAACTTGATGGCGAGGCTGCGCGCCACCGTATCCATTGCGCCGTTGGCGGCTAGCGGCACGATCAGGCGGATCGGGCGTTCGGGGTAAGCGGCGGCGCCGCCCTGCGCCGCCTGGAGCGCGCCTGCGCCGAGGAGAAGAACAATCAATTTATTCACTGCGTATGCCTGCATCCTTGATGACTTTGCCCCATTTAACCATCTCATTTTTGAGGGTCATGGCAAATTGCTCTGGAGTACTGCCCACGGCTTCGACGCCAGAGTTGAACAAACGTTCACGCGCTTCCGCACTTTGCAGCACTTTGACCATTTCCTGGTTCAGTTTTTGCAGGATGGCCGCTGGTGTGCCGGCCGGCGCGAATACCGCAAGCAGGGACGCCGATTCGTAACCCGGTAGCCCTGATTCGGCGAGCGTTGGCAGTCCGGGGGCGAGGGCGGTCGGCTTCAGCGTGGTGACCGCCAATGGCCTGATCTTGCCAGACTTTAGCAACGGATAGGCTGAGCCAGTTGACGGAAACATGAAATGTAGTTCGCCGGAGAGTAGCGCCGTCAGCGCCGGTCCGCTGCCTTTGTAGGCTACCCGTACGATCTGCACGCCTGTCATCGCACGCAACAACTCGGCAGCCAGATGTGGAGTCGAGCCGGCGGAGCCGGAACCGTAATTGAGTTCGTTGGGTCGTGCTTTGGCGAGCGTGACGAGTTCACGCACCGATTTCACTGGCAGCGCGGGATGAACCACCAGCAGGTTGGGTGAATTGGTCGCCCAGGTGACCGGCGCGAAATCCTTTACCGGGTCGTAGGGCAGTTTGTCGCGCATGAATGGGGCGAGCCACATTGGGCTGCCGTAGAGCAGCAGTGTGTAGCCATCGGGCGGTGATTTTGCGGCGATCTCCACGGCGACCACACCGCGGTTGTCGACCACCGTCTGCTGGCCGAGCCCGCCGGTGATGCCTTGCGCGATCAGGCGCGCGGCGAGATCGTCGCTGTTGCCGGGTGCGCTAGTGAGGATGCGAACGGGTTTTGAGGGGTAAGGTTGTGCCATTACGGGCGCCACGCAGAAAAAAACGAGGGCGATTTTTGCGGCGATTATGACGCCGGCTGATATTCGCGGCGCGTCCTCAATCTCACCCGCGCACCCTCTTCCCAGGGGCCCCAGGGGAGAGGGAGAACAAACTTTTTTCGCTCGATGGGATAAAACAAAAGTATCTTCAGTTCTGGGGAATAGCAGGTCGGTATTTTCCGCTCGTGGGGGTAACAAGCGAGCATCGTCAGCTAGTGGGGATAGCAGGCACGCATGGTTTTCGCCGACGGATGACCGGTAGGTAGTGTCGACTTGGGCGGGCGGCAGGCACGCATCATGCGCGTTGGCGGCCAGTATAAAAGCCCTTTTCCCTCGGGGAAAAGGATGGGGATGAGGGCGTGTTTTTGACATATCAAAATCTCCGCTTGTTTACGCGACGATGGACGGTGTCGTGTTTTTGATCGGCGAAACGATCAGCGTGGTAAAGGCGCTGATCGTTTCGCAATGTTCGAACGTATCAATCGCCTGCGCCACACTTTTCACCTGCGCCATTGGTAATGCGCGGGCTGCGCAACTTTCAAACTTTGCCATCATGCCGGTATCAGGCACCGGATTGGCCGAGGTACGGCCGAGCGGCTTGGCGATTTTCGCGGAGAACATACGACCATCGACCAGTGTCACGGTAACTTCGGCGCCGACATGATTGCCCGAGGCAAAGGCACCCTCGGTAAAGGGCGTGGCGTGCGTGCGATGCAGCAGCTCGACCACCCGCGGCTCGCAATAAGCGTCGCCTTCAAGATCTTCGAATTGCACGCGGCCGTCGAGCAGGGCGCGCGCCACGCAATACTGCACGCTGAACTTTGCATCGAGCGCACTCACCGGCAGCGGCCGGTTGGTGTGCGCCAGACGTTGCGCCGAGGTCCATGATTCGACGCGCATGATTTGCGCGGCGTCGATGCTACCGTTCGTTTCGGTGATTTTTGTGCGCAGTTCGAGTGCGGCATCCACCGCGGCGTGTGTGCTCGCGCAGCACGGATATTGTTTGTAGCAGGCGCCGGGAGAAACGATATCGAGCGGTGCGCCCCAGCCGTCGAAAATTTTTTCCGCATCGAAAGTGCCCGCACCGTTGAAGACGTTAAAAAACCCCTGCTTGTGTTCGAACGCGCTGTGGTTGGCGGTAAAACCCTTGCGCGCGAGTAAAGCGGCCATCAAACCGGCGCGCGCGCACTGGCCGACATGCAGCGGCTTGGTCATGGTGCCGAAGTTCGCTTTGATGCCGGCGGCCAGCGAGGTTGCCATCGCCATTGCAGTGGCTGTCTGGTTTTCATTAAGCTTGAGAAAATGTGCGCAGGCTGCCGCCACTGCAAACACACCCAGCGTTGAGGTCGGGTGCCAGCCCTTTTCATAGTGATGCATGTTGAGGCCGCGGCCGAGCCGTGCGCCAGCTTCAAAGCCTGCGACGTGTGCGGCAAGCAGATCGCGTCCACTGCCGCCGAAGGCCTCGCCAGCCGCAATCAATGCCGGCATCATGGTGGCCGAGGCGTGACCGAACATGGTGTTGGTGGCGTTGTCGTAATCGAGCACATGCGCCGCCGTGCCGTTAATCAAAGCCGCGTCGAGCGGGCCGATGCGGTGGTCGCCGCCGAATATCAGACTGGGGCCGGCAGACGACGAAGCGAGCACTTCGGCAACGATACGCGTCGCCTCTTCGCGTGCGCCGGCGAGTGTGACGCCGATGGTATCAAGCAAACCGATCTTGCTCCACGCCAGCGCGGCGGCGGGCATGTCGTCGGCGCGCATGGCGACGATGTGTTGCGCAAGCTTGCGGGCGATAGTCATGGCTGGCCGGAAAATAGTTTGGCGGGGTGGTGACGCGAGACTATAATTTTGCCTCTTAATTTTGCAATTTTAACCCAGCAGGGAGTGCAGCATGAACAAGCCGATGGAAAAACTATTGGCCCGTGCAGTCGACGGCATACAACTCAAACTCACCGCGTTTGCGCAGAAACTTTCTTACGAAGATCTGCCCGCCGAGACCGTACATACCGCCAAGGTGCGTGTCATCGATACGCTGGGTTCGTTGATTGGTGGATTTTTTGCCGAACCCTGCCGCATCGCACGCGACGTGGCAGCGGCAATGCCGAATGACAATGGTGCCACCGTTATCGGCACGCGCATGAAGACTACGCCGGAAATGGCCGCTTATGTGAATGCCGCCACCGCGCGCTACGTCGAGATGAACGATATTTACCATTGGCCAGGCGCCTTCGGCGGTCATCCAAGCGACGTGCTGACGCCGACGCTGGCGGCGGCCGAGCATGTCAAAGCAAACGGTCGCGATTTCATCACCAGCGTTGTACTCGCCTACGAGGTTTATCAGAGTTTCTCCGATGTGTTCAAGAACGTCGGCATGGGTTTCGATCACACCAATTTCTGCACGCTCGGCAGCGCGGTGGCTTCCGCCAAACTGTTCGGTCTGTCCGACGACAAGTTGTCGCAATGCATTTCGATGGCGGCGGTGCCCAACGTCATTCTGCGTCAGGTGCGCATGGGACATTATTCGATGTACAAGGCAGTGGCCTCGGGTCATGCCGGTCGTGCCGGTGTGTTCGCCGCAATCCTCGCGCGCGCCGGCATGGAAGGCCCGCATCTGCCGTTCGAAGGCAAGGGCGGCTGGTGCGAGCACGTTGCGCGCGACAATATCGATATTACGCTCGGTGGTTACGGCGCGCCGTTCAAGATCGAACATTCGCTGATTAAGCCGCGCGCCTGCTGCGGCACGACGATCTCCAGCGTGCTGGCGGCCGAACACATCGGGCCCTTGCGTGATCTTGCGGCGGTGGAAAAAATTACCGTCGAGGTTTACAAGAAAGCGAAGGAACGCGTCGGCACCGGTGAACACCGCTGGAACCCGGACACCCGCGAAACCGCCGATCACAGCATTCCGTACGTCGTCGCCGCCACCTTGATGGATGGCACTGTCACGCCGCGCTCGTTCAACGACCAGCATTTGTGGAATCCGGCGCTGCGTGCGTTGATCCACAAGATCGAAGTCGTCGAAAACGAAGAGTTTACCCAGGCCTATATCAAGCTGCCGGTCGAACACCACACGCGGGTTACCGTCACGCTCGCCAACGGCGAGAAGTTGGTCGGCAAAGCCGGCGGCGCGAAAGACGAGTTGTCCGCGCCGAAGACCGATCAGGAGATCGAAGACAAATTCCGTATGTTGTGCGAAGAGCCGCTGGGCGTGAAGCAATGCGATGCGCTGCTCGTGCAGTTGTGGCGGCTCGACGAGATGAAAGACGTATCGCTGATTCCGCCGGGGTTTGTCATCGCGTAGACAGGCAATTTTTGGGTTGGGCCGGCGAAGCAAGTCGAGTCCACGTTCGATGTCATTTCCCGAGTTTACGCAGCGTGCACGCGCAGCCACCTTGAACGGTGCGCATGCGCACGGCATCTCAATTCTCGATCTTGATCCCCGAGCGCTGAATGAAGTGCTCCCACAAATCCACCTGCTTTACAAACGTGCGGCGGAATTCATCGACTGAATTCGCCGGTGCGGCTTCGGCGCCTTCAGCGGCGAGGCGTGCGCTCATCTCCGCTGCACGCATCAGACGTTGCGCCTCGCCATTCACCGCATTGAGTATCGCCACCGGCACGCCCACTGGCGCGTAGAGCGCGTGCATGTTCTCCAGCTGAAAATCAGCGATGCCGGCCTCTATCACCGTAGGAACATCGGGAAACGCGGCGAGCCGCCGTGCACTCGTTGCGGCGATGGCTTTCAAGCGCCCGCTCTTCAGATACGGCGTGCCGCCAAGACCGCTGGTTAGCAGCAATTGAATCTGCCCGCCCATCAGATCGGTCAACGCCTGACCGTAACCTTTATATGGCACGTGCACCATATCGATGCCGCCGGCCATGTACTTAAATAGCTCGGTACCCAGATGCGCGAATGAGCCGATGCCCGCCGAACCGTAACTCAAGGCGTTGGGTTTGGCTTTCGCCAGTGCGATGAGTTCGCGCACCGAATTGGCCGGTAAGGACGGTGGTGCCAATAACAGAAACGGTGAACTCGTCAGTTGTACCACGGGTGCGAGTACGCGGCGCGTGTCGAAGCGCACTTTCTTCATCGGCGTTGCGGTGATGATGAGCGAGGCGCCGCCGAACAATGTGTAGCCGTCTGGTGGCGCCTGCGTGAGCATTTCCAGTGCGATCACGCCGCCGCCGCCGCCGCGGTTATCCACCACCACAGAGCGGCCCCATTTTTCGGTGAGATGGGCTCCCACGGCGCGGGCCATGAGGTCGGCGCCGCCGCCGGGGGCCGAACCGACGATGATGCGGATCGGCCGCGCGGGGAAACCGGCGGGTGGCGTTTGTGCGTGTGCGCATGCAAGCGTACCGCATATGGACAGCAGGCCCAACAGGCGGGCGCAATGCAGCTTCATGCTAGGTGCGATCATGCCGGCGATTCTACGCGAACCACGGCGCACCTTTGCCGCCGGCATGGACAGTCGGCGCGCTTGCGAGTTACGATCAGAGGCAACACGCAAACAATTAGAAACACCACCCCCGCTGTCGGGTTAGTGGTGCAGAGGTTTTATCCAAATTAAGGGTGCGCATCGCGCACGCTGCGAACCGGGTTCCGGTTCGTGGCGATACGGGAATTGTGTTCAATGCAGTCTGAAAGGTTACTCATGGCATCAACAATGATGGTTCTCGATCCGATCGCACCGCTGCAGCACGCTGCACGCACGCAGACGGTACTCGACGGTCTGGCCGGCAAAACGATCGGCTTTATCGATAATGCCAAACCGAATTTCCAGTATCTCGTCGATGAACTCGCTGAATTACTGGTGAGCCGTTACCAGGTCGCCGCAGTGTTGAAGCATCGCAAGTCGGGTCAGGTGCCGGTTGCCGAGGCGGTGCTCAAGGATTACGAGGAACGTTGCGACGCCGTTATCACCGGCTCCGGCGACTGAGGGTCCTGCACGTCGTGGAGTGTCCACGACAGTGTTGAAGCCGCCAAGCGCGGTCTTGCCGCCGTCACTATTTGTTCGACGGCGTTTAAGGGGCTCGGTCAGGGCCAGTCGCGGGCGCTCGGTTTTCCGACGCTACCCGTTGCGCTGATTCCGCATCCGTTTGGCACGCGTACGCGCGCCGAAATCAAACAAATCGCCGAGGATGTGATTGGTGATATCGCGCGCCTTTTGTGCGAAGCACCGGCCGCCAGTGCCGCTGTAAAAACGCCCGCCGCGGCGCGCGCGAATGAAATCGAAGTCGTAGATGATATCGAAGCCTTCAACCGCCTGCTGCTTGAACGCCACTGGAGCGATGGCCTGCCGGCGATTCCGCCGACACGCGAACGCGTCGAGAAAATGTTGACGCACACCGTGCGCAAGCCCGATGAAGTGGTCGGTGCGGTGGCGCCGGCCTTTGGCGTGGCCACTGTCGAGCGCATTGCGATCAACGCGGTGATGGCCGGCTGTTACCCCGAATACCTGCCGGTACTGATCGCGGCAACCGCAGCGATCTCAGACCCGCGCTTCAATCTGCGCGGCATACAAGCCACCACCAATCCGGCTGCGGTGTTTTTGATCATCAACGGCCCGATCGCCAAACAGCTGGGTGTCAACAGTGGCGGCAACTGCCTCGGGCCCGGTGCGTGGGCCAATGCCACTCTTGGCCGCGCCATGCGTCTTATCCAGCAAAATATTGGTGGTGCGCAGGCCGGCGACATGGATCGTTCGACCCAGGGCCAGCCAGGTAAATACACTTTCTGTTGCGCCGAGAACGAAGACGCTAGTCCGTGGGAATCGCTGCACGTCGAGCGCGGTTTTAAAAAGGAGCAAAGCACGGTCACCACCGTCGGCGCGCTCGGCACGTGGAACATGAACTCGCACGCCAAGGATTCTGCCGATCTGCTGCGCATCATTGCCGACACCATGACTTTCCCGGCCAGCAGCGATTTCATCTATGCCGGTGAACCGTGGTTGATTCTCGCGCCTGAACATGCGGACGTGTTGCATCGCGAAGGGCTGACCAAGGCCGATGTTAAACGCAAGCTGTGGGAGCAGGCGCGTCTGTCGGGGCATCGCTTGTCGGTCAAGGATTTCGGCCGCACGCAAAGCGGGCGCAAAGCTGAATTGGGCGAGATCACGCGCGACACCCTGCTGCCGATCACGCAAAAGCCCGAAGAGATCGGCATCCTGGTCGCCGGCGGTACCGGCACGCATTCAGTTTATATTCCGATGTCGGGGCATGTGCGTTCGGTGACCAAAGAGATCAAATAAGGGTAACGCAACCATGATGAATCAAGCTGATAGAAACTTCCTCGCCCCGTGTGCGCTACGGCGTGCATCGAGGGTGCGCGTCGTTTGGTCTGCACTGTTATGCGCGCTCGCCGGCATGATGTTCTCGTGTGCGGGCAATGCAATCGAAGACCGCGCCAACATCGAACCGAATGATCCCGTCACAGCCGAGCGCCGTATTGCGTGGAAGCTCACGCCCAGCGTTTATCATGAAACCGCAGGGCGTTCGGCGTTTGATCTGAACCTGCGTGGCAATCTGGTCGATGATACGTTCTGGATCGGCGAATATCAGCGCGGTTCTGAGTTTCAGCAATTGCGCGGTGGTTACGAGCATCAGTTCAGCCTGCCTTTTGGCAAACTCATCGCTTCGGCGCAGGCGGCCTCGCGCGGCTTTCTCGGCGGTAGTGCGACGTTCGAAATCGGTGACGCCACTGTGACGCCGTTTTATGCGCTGGCCGGTTTCGGCCGCACTAATCTGCAGCCCTACTACAACCTGAATTTTGATCCGAACGATTCAACGCTGATCGGCGGCGGTTGGCGCAGCGCCGATCAAGCCAAAACCGCGACGCTCTTCCGCATCCACGATGATCGTCTCGGCACTGGCCAGACGGTTACGCATCTGGTGTTGCGCGGCAAGACCGGTAAGGGTTCGCGTTTAACGGTTGATCTGTTCCGTCGCGAGGGGCGTAGCGCCCCCGATGCGGAATACTTTGCGGCCACCGGTGTGTCTGTCACCTATGATCGTGATCCGTGGTTTATTCGTCTCGCCATTGATCCGCGCGCCAACTTCACGGCCAGCGATATGACGCGGCTGGCGGTGGGGATACGGTTTTAGTGATTGGGAGTAACTGGATGGGGCTGACACATCTCATGACTCGCCATTTTCCAGCACATGCTCTCGCCGTAATAACACTTGTTATTTGCCCCGCTTATGCACAAAACTGGCCGCTCAAACCCGTGCGCATCATTACCGCCGAGCCTGGAACAGGTAACGATTTAATCGCGCGCCTGATCGTGCCGTACCTGAGTAATGCCTTCGGTCAGCAGTTCATCGTCGATAACCGCGGCCTTGTTGCTGTTGACATGGTGGCGAAGGCGGCGCCCGATGGCTACACCTTGCTCTCGTATGGTCCGCCGCTGTGGCTGACGCCGTTGCTGCGTCAGGTCTCGTATGATCCGCT
>CAMDSO010000124.1 GCA_945906935.1 Bordetella parapertussis | reverse complement strand
ATTGCCAAGGTTGAACAGGTCGACCGTCTGCTCGGTCTGCAAAAAGGCGAGGCCTTCATGCTACGTATCGCGCAGCGTATGCGCGAAGGCGTGTTGCGAAAAGGCGATCAACTCGGTCGCATCAGCCGCGATCAGTTTGCCTGCCTGCTGCCGGATATCGCCGGCGAAGGCGTGGCGATCCTGGCGGCGAACAAAATTCTCGATGTACTCGAGATGCCGGTGCCGATCGGCAATCGTGCGTTTGACACGGATGCCGTGGTTGGCATCGCCGTCTACCCGGATCACGGTGCGGATCCACAGGGGCTGGTGCGCAACGCCAAGCTGGCGGCGGCTGTCGCGCGCGGCCTGCCCGAGCGCACTGCAGTCTATGCAGTAGAGCAAGGGGCCGAAGAAGAACGCAATATTCATCTCGAAATGCGCCTGCGTCACGCCCTTGAAAAAGGCACGCTGGCGCTTGCCTTCTCTCCCCAACTCGATCTGCGCAGCGGCCGCATTGCGGCGCTTACCTGCGGTTTGCACTGGCACGACGCCGAATTGGGGGTGCTATCTGAAGACGCTGCAATGCAGGCGGCAGAGCGTGCGGGTCTGGCACGCGAACTGACCTGGTGGCTCTACAACAATGCCTTGCGCCAATACGCGGCATTTGCCGAAGCCGGTATCACACTGCCGTTCGCGCTGAAATTAAGCGCCAGTGGCGTGACGCAGCCCGACTTCGCGGATTTCCTCGATCGCGCCCTGCGCACCTGGAAAACCCCGCTCAAACGGCTGACGATCGAAGTACATGAGTCGGCCCTCTCCATTCCGACCGAAGAGTTGAAAACCACGCTTGCGCGTCTGAAAAAACTCGGTGTGCGTCTGTGTATCGACGGCCTGGGCACGGCCTCGGTTTCGCTTGCCAGCCTCGCGCAATTGCCGCTCGACGAAGTCAAAATCGGCGCCACCTTCGTTGGCAATAATGAACAGCAGATTTTCCACGTCAAGGTCGTGCGCTTGCTCGCCAATCTTGCCAAGAGCCTCGATCTAACGGTAACCGCCGAAGGAATCAAGGACGCGAATACCGCACAGGCCCTCGCAGCGCTCGGCTGCGAACGGGTGCAGGGTGCGCATGTCGGACGCGCGCTTAGCGCTGCTGAAGTGCTGGCCTGCCGGTTCGAGGGCAGCGACGCTGCTGTTCTCCCATTCGGTCCGGCACTTTGAACAGGACACAGCCTACGTGCTCCGTCTGACCATCAAACCACGAAGAGATCAACGAATTCGTTAACGGGCATCGCCGCCAGACGTTTTTCATCGGCGCATAAAGCGAGGATGGCCTGTTGCTGTTTGGCGGCGAAGCGCCGCGCCAGATTAGTGCGAAATTTTTCCAGCAATAGCGGGATACCATCGCGGCGCCGGCGCGGATGGCCGAGCGGATATTCGATTTCAACTCGCGCCGTCTTGCTGCCATCCTTGAAGGTGATACGGATCGCCGCGCCATTCGAGCGCCGCTTTGGGTCGAACAAGCTCGCGGTCAGCTGCTGGTCCATGGTCACGTTCATCTTCGCGCGCAAGCGGTCGATACGCGGGTCGGCGGCGGCAGCATCTTCGTAATCGGCGGCAGTTAAACGACCAAAAATCAAACCGATGGCTGCGATGTATTGAATGCAGTGATCGCGGTCGGCCGGATTGTGCAGCGGGCCGCTCTTGATCAGATGAAAGGATTTGTCATGCGTCCACAATTCGACGCCGGCGATCTCATCAAGCCGGTCTTTGACCAGCGCATGCAATTGGATCGCGCACTCGGCCATGCTCTGACCATGGAAGCCCGCCGGGTAGGCGATCTTGAAGAGCACGTTCTCCATCACATAAGAGCCAAAGGGCCGCGTGTATTTGAACGGCTTGCCCTGGAACAATACGTCGTAGAAACCCCACTGCTTGGCCGTCAGCGCCGAGGAATACCCCATCTCGCCCTTTAACGCCATCATCGCCAGACGCACCGCGCGGCTGCTGGCGTCGCCGGCCGCCCACGACTTGCGCGAACCGGTGTTGGGCGCGTGACGATAGGTGCGGATCGCCTGACCGTCGATCCAGGCGTTCGATACCGCGTTAAGAATTTCCTCACGCGTGCCGCCAAGGAGCCCGGTCACCACCGCGGTGGAGGCCACCTTGACCAGCACCACATGATCGATGCCCAAGCCGTTGAAATTGTTTTCCAGCGCGGTGACGCCCTGGATCTCATGCGCCTTAATCATGGCGGTGAGCACATCCTGCATTTTGAGCGGCGGCTTGCCGGCGGCGACCCTGCAGCGCGAGAGGTAATCGGCAGTAGCCAGTATGCCGCCGAGATTGTCCGACGGGTGCGCGCCGTTGCGGCCAAACCACGCGTCGTTGTAATCGAGCCAGCGGTTCATGGTGGCGATGTTGAATGCCGCCGTCACCGGATCGAGCACATAAGAAGTCCCGGGCACGCGCGCGCCGTTGGGCACGATGGTGCCGGGCACCACGGGTCCAAGCAACTTGGTGCAGGCCGGATAGGACAGTGCTTCGAAGCCGCAACCGAGCGTATCCAGCAGACAATAGTGCGCGGTCTTATACGCGAGCTTGCTGGTGATCTTTTTCGTCGCTACGTAATCGGCGATGGCGACGATTTCATGGTCAAAGGGCGGGCGCGTTTTACCGGCGGTTTTAAGCGGGGCTTTACGAGGGGTTGGCATCAATCCACCTGTATGTTTGCCGCCCGCGCGACACGCGTCCAGCGGGCGATCTCGGCTTTGAGAAATGCAGCATATTCTTCCGGCGTGCTGCCGACTGATTCGGTGGCATCTGCGGCAAAGCGCTGTTTGAGTTCGGGCAATTGAACGATGCGTGCGACTTCGCGCGAGAGTTTATTCACAATCGCCTCCGGCGTCCGCACTGGCAAGAACACACCTATCCATCCGGTGAATTCATAGCCAGGCACACCCGACTCGGCAATCGTCGGCACCTCGGGTAATGCGGGGGAACGTTTCGGTGTAGTCACGGCCAGCAGCCGCAATTTGCCGTCGCGCGCCGCCGGCAGCGTCGACGACGGGCTGCCGAAAACAATCTGCAGGCGTCCGCCCAGCAGATCAGTCACCGCCTGCGGCAAACCCTTATAGGGCACGTGCACAAAATTGACCTTGGTCAGCAGTTTGAACAATTCGCCGGCGAGATGGTTGGAACTCGCATTGCCGCTCGAACCGTAGTTAAGCTCACCCGGCCGCGCGCGCGCATAAGCGATCAACTCCTGCACGGATTTAACCGGCAACCCGGGATGTGCGACGAGCACGTTCGACTGCGACACCACCTGCCCGACGGGGGCAAAGTCGCGCAGGGTATTAAACGGCAGCTGACGATAAACGCTATCGCGTATCGACAATGCGGAAGTCGAGAACATGATGGTGTAACCGTCGGGGGCGGCATGCGCCGTAATCTCAGCGCCAACAATACCGTTGCGGTTGTCGACAATCACCTGCTGGCCCCAGGCCTCGGTCAGCTTCTGCCCCACCGCACGCGCCACGATGTCGCCAGCCCCACCGGCAGCCGAGGGTACCAGCACCCGCAGCGGACGCGAGGGCCACTGCTGCGCCTGTGCCTGTGCCTGTGCCTGTGCCTGCAACAGCCCGACACACAACACCGCGAGCAGCAGCCACGCGCGCATCAGATGAATTCCAGTGTGCTGACGTCCTTCACCGTTTCAAGTGCGGCAAATTGCTCGAACAAACGCGCTGCCGTCGCCGGCGCAATGCCGGTAACGACGCGGTCGAACTTTTCACGCAGCTCGGCGTCGCTCAGCGGCCGCCGCGGCATACCCGGAAATTCGCGCGCTTCGTGGGTGATGACACGACCATCCTTGAGGGTGACCGTCAGGCGCGTGGCGAGCTGATTGTCTTTCACCAGCTCGTGATCAGCCTGCAGCGTGACTGTGCGGCACAAGGCGCGGATCTGCGTATCGGCAATCGCCGCCTCGGAAAACGCCGTCGGATCGCGCGGATCGCTGAAGAACGCCAGCGCCACGCAAAATGGCGTGCTGTATTGCGCCATCGTGATGTCCTGCGGCTCGGGAATGTTGTGATGGCTGACCATCTTCTCGCTGCTCGCCACGGTGATCGAGACAATGTCCTCACCCTTGATGCCGTGGGCCGCTTTCAGTTCGAGCACCGCGGTCACCGGCACATGCGCAGTGATGTGGCAGGGATAACGCTTCATCATCGTCTTCATGGTGTGCCAGGTGCTGCCAAAGCCCGCCGTCAGTCGCGGTGGATCAACCTCGTCGCAAAACACCTTAAAGAAACCAAACTTGCCTTCGAACACTTGATCCGGACCGGTGAAGCCGTCGCGCGCAAGCGACGCCGCCATCACGCCGCCCTCGGCGGCGCGCCCCAGATGCAGGCGCTTGACCATGCCGCCGCCGGATTTCGAAAACTCCAGCAGGCCCGAGCACAGCGAACCGCCGATGCCCAGTGCCAGCGCCATGCGCGCGCGGTCGAGTTTCAGCAACAGGCCGGCCGTCACTGCGCCGCCGAACACACCGGTAAGGCCGGGCGAATGAAAGCCCACCTTCTCCGGCGAGTGACGCGAGGCGTCGCCAACGCGATACATAATTTCAGAGCCGGCGACGAACGCCGTCAGCAATTCTTTGCCGCTGGCGCCGCATTCCTGCGCAATCGCCAGACCCGGCGCGAGCAGTGAGCTACCCACATGCACACCGACACCGGGTTGCACGAGACTGTCCATTTCAAAAGCATGACCGGCGGCACCATTGGCCAGCGCGGCAAACGGCGCGCGCACCTTCAGCGCGGTGCCCAGCACCGTCGCCTTGCCAGGCGCGCTGTGCTGCAGCGAATATTCATTGATGATACGGCACCACGGCAACGACGCGCCGAAACTCGCCACCGCAATGGTGTCAAGGATGCAGGCCTTGGCGCGGGTCAGCACCTCGGCTGGAATATCTTCGTATTTGAGCGACGTGGCGTAGGTGGCCAGTGTTTGCGCGGCGGACTCACTACGATGTGCGGCGGTGTTCATTGCGTTCTCCGATCATGATCTTTTGAGCCGCCGATTTTAGCGCGGCGCTTGGGTGGCGCAGCGAAGCGGGTCGCAAGTATTACCCCATGCAGATCACGCGAGTGAGTCACAACCGCCGTCGGTCGGCTAAATCACCGACTCTAAAGCGGTCAGTCGGAGCGGTTTTTTCAAACCAAAAACAAAAGAACTAAAAAACTAAAAAACCAAAGAGCCAGCCCTAGGTCTTTCCAGGCAACAGATCGATCGGCTGAAAACTGTCAGCGCCAACGCGATTCCAGTAGGTGCTCAAACGGTTGTCCTCGACCGCTTTTCCTTCGATGAGTGCATTCGGAAAAACTTTTGGATAAATCTGGTCAGCCAACCTGATCTCGCTGACCGAGACCCGGCGAACAAGATGGCGACGGGTCAGGTTATCGGGGTGGCTAAGCCCCGCCGCCCCCAACATCTCAGCCACCGCATGCAGCGTATTGTGATGAAAATTAGCCACACGCTGCGCCTTGAGATCCACATCCAATACGCGGTAGCGGTTCGGATCCATCGTGGCAATCCCGGTAGGACAACGTCCTGACGAACAATCCCGCGCCTGGATGCAGCCCAGTGCAAACATGAAGGGGCGTGCCATGTTGCACCAGTCCGCCCCCAGTGCACACATCCGCACCACGTCATAGGCGCTGACAATCTTGCCTGCAGCCCCTATCTTTACGCGCTTGCGCAAACCAGCTCCGATCAGTGTGTTGTCGACGAATACCAGCGCATCATGCAAGGGTGAACCAACGCGATCGGTGAACTCTGCCGGCGCGGCGCCAGTCCCCCCTTCGGATCCGTCAACCGTGACGAAATCGAGATACAACCCGGTCTCAACCATTGCCCGCGCAATAGCGATGAATTCCCACGGGTGTCCGATACACAGCTTTATGCCAACCGGCTTGCCGCCAGACAGCGTGCGCAAACGTTGCGCAAACTCCAACAGCCCGCGGGGCGTGGAAAACTCACTATGACGGGCGGGCGACACACAATCCTTACCAACCTCAATACCGCGGATATCGGCGATTTCTTGCGTGACTTTCGCCGCCATCAGGATGCCGCCGTGCCCGGGCTTTGCGCCCTGACTCAATTTTATTTCTATCATGCGCACGTGATCGGCACTGGCTTTGAGCCGGAATGCCTCTGGATCAAAACGTCCCTCCTTGGTACGGCAGCCAAAATAGCCGCTGGCAACCTGCCAGATGACGTCACCGCCGCCGGCCAGATGGTGCGGTGAGAGCCCGCCCTCACCGGTGTTGTGTGCGCAACCGGCCAAACGGGCGCCGCTATTCAAAGCACGAATCGCAGGTGGTGACAACGAACCAAAGGACGTGCCGGAAATATTGAGCACGGACATCGCGTAGGCACGATCGCCCTCCCCCACCTGCGTGCGGAACTCACAGTGCCCGACATCAACGGGCTGCATCGAGTGGTTTAACCACTCGTGATCATTTTTATACATGTTAACCACGGAACCAAAGGGTCTAATCGCAACCTGTTCCTTGGCACGCTGGTAAACCATCGCGCGCTGCTCGCGTGAATAGGGTAGCTCGTCGCTATCAGATTCAAAAAAATACTGCCGGATCTCCGGCCGTATGCTCTCGAACAGATAACGAAAATGTCCGAACAACGGGTAATTGGCAAGAACCGGATGCTGTATCTGTCGATAGTCACGAATACCGATTACTGTCAGCAATAGAAAAATCGCAGATACCCCCCAGAGTATGGGTGTCTGCAATGCAAAGCTAGCTGATATAAGCGCGAAAAATGCCGAGTAGAACAGCCCGCTAAAACGACCAAACAGGATTTCCATCGCTCCCACTCCTTAAGTGACGAGTAACAATCGGACCTGACAGCAGCAACCATGTGATGCGATATTGATCGCCGCAAAACCCGCGTTAGGATACCCGATTTGCTATCACTCAAGTTTCGCTTTTAGCGACCGCTTCTGTGATGCGGTCGAAGTCTCTGTCCCGAATCAAGACTGCTTGCTTTTTAACCTCTTTCGCCCTGCGCTTGTGGAGCGCGGCGGCGTTTACAGTGCTTCCTGCTAATTCCATTACAATCATCGCAAACAAGCGGGCGCTTTCACTGACATGAAGATCAGATCGCTGCATCCTTCAACCAGTATGCCAGCCAAACGCAAGAACAAACAGGAGGAGATTCGGTGAAAGGCAGCCAAATAGGTATTGCAGTGGTTGGCTCGGGGCGCATCGGCACCCTGCGCGCGCAGCTCGCCGCAAAACATCCGGCGGTGAATTTTCTCGCGGTATCCGACATTGATCCGGCCAATGCTAAAAAGCTCGCGGAAAAAGCCGGCGCCGACTTTCATTCCGGCAGTAACGACGAAATCATCGCGCGACCGGAAGTCACCGCCGTCATCGTCTCCACGCCGGAGGGAGAGCACGCAGCCCCCGTGCGCAAGGCGCTTTCACTCGGCAAACCGGTGCTGGTCGAGAAACCGATCGCACTCACGCTGGCCGACGCCGATGCCATTCTTGCCGAACTCAAACAAAGCGGCGGCGACCTGCATGTCGGCTATAGCCGTCGCTACAAGGAATGTTTTCTGCGGGCGAAGGAACAAATCAATCAGGGCCGCCTCGGCCAGATCATCGGCGGCACCGCGCGCGTCTACAACAAACGCACCTCGGCATTCAATATTCTCAAGCGCGATCCGCACGCCACGCCGGTGCTCGATGTCCTCACGTATTACGTCGACCTGATGTGCTGGTTCATGGAGGGCATACGCCCCGTTGAGATCATCGCCCGCGGCAACAAAAAGCTGTTTAAGGGTTACGAGGCCGACGATATGAACTGGGCAATCATGACCTTTGAGGATGGTGCGGTGATCAACCTTGGCGTCAGCTATGCACTGCCGGCGCACTATCCCACCCAGGGGCAATCCGATCGCGTCGAGTTGCTGGGCATCGACGGCGCGATGATGATAGACGACGATCATTTGAACCATCTGCTCTATACCGAAAAGGGCGTCGCCCACGCCTACATCCCAGGCCACAGCGAAGACATGGTTTTCCTCGGCAGCACGACGCCGGGCGACTGGGCCGCCGGCGATTTCTGGGGACCAATGGCCAACGAAACGCGCGCCTGGCTCGATCATCTGGCCACCGGCAGCCCGACCGTGCAAACCACGCCGCAACAGGCGCGGCTCAATCTGGAAGCCACGCTGGCAATCGTACGCGCGGTGCAAACCGGCAAGCCGGTGACCTTGCCGTTTAACGGATAGGGCCGGCGCAATGCGCGCGATATCCGCATGGCACTGCACCTACGCCGCCCTGACGGCGCTAATCGCGCTTACCGCATTGGCCGCGCACGCTACTTATCCTGAAAAGCCGCTGCGTTTCGTCGTCGGCCTCGCCCCCGGCGGCGGGGTTGATTTCACCGCCCGCACTCTGGCCGCGCGCCTTGCCGTGTCAATGGGACAAGCGGTCGTGGTGGACAACCGGGCCGGTGCGGGCGGCAGCATCGCCGCTGGCATCGTCGCACGCTCGGCGGCCGATGGTTACACCCTGCTACTCGGCTCGCGCAGTAACTTCGTCATGGATGCGCTGCTCAACAAAAACCTGGGCTACGACCCGCGCCGCGATCTGGCGCCAGTGACGCTGGCAACTTCGCAAAGCATGGTACTGATTGTGCATCCGTCGGTGCCGGCGAAGAGCGTGGCCGAATTGATCGCGCTGGCCAAAACACAACCGGGAAAACTCAGTTATGCCTCCGGCGGCAACGGCACCGGCACGCATCTGGCCGGCGAGTTGTTCGCGCGCCTCGCGGGTATACAAATGCTGCACGTGCCCTACAAAGGCGGCTCGCAGTCGATGGTCGATTTAATCGCCGGCCAGATCAATCTGATTTTTCAGTCACTGCCAACCGCCGCACCGCACATTAAGGCCGGCCGCATCCGCGCACTCGCCGTCACCACCGCGCGACGCGCGGCAATGCTGCCCGAATTACCGACGATCGCCGAGTCCGGACTCAGCGGTTATGAAGCCGACAACTGGTACGGTATTGCGGTGGCGGCCCACACAGTGCCGGCCGTGCTACAAACACTCAACCGCGAAATCGTCGCCTTGCTCAAAAATCCCGACGTCAGGCAAGCCCTGCTCGCTCAGGGTTTGGAACCGGCGCCGGGCACCGCCGATGCATTCGCAGCACTCATACGCGCGGATTTCGCGCACTGGGGCAAACTCGTCACCGACATCGGGCTGACGCCATGAGACGGCGTCTGAACACATGAAGCACGCGCTACTGATCGCACTGCTGTGTTGCGCGGGCGCCGACGCACAAGAGTTTCCGCTCAAGCCGGTGCGCTTGATCGTGCCCTTTGGCGCCGGCGGCGGCACCGACATCATCGCGCGCGGCATCGCGCAGAAACTGTATGCCGCCTGGGGCCAGCCGGTGATCATCGACAACCGTCCCGGTGCGAACGGCACCATCGGCGTCGATCTCGCCGCCAAGGCCGCGCCCGACGGCTATACGCTGGCGATGATTTCATCCAGCCACACGGTCAACGTCAGTCTCTATCGCAAGCCGCCCTACGACCTCATCAACGACCTCGCACCCATCACGCAGCTGACGACGCAACCCTATGTGCTGGTCATCCATCCATCGCTGCCGGCGCACAGCGTGGCTGAACTGGTCACGCTGGCGCGTGCGAAACCAGGCGCCATCAATTACGCCTCGTCGGGCACCGGCGGTTTGGGTCATCTCGCCGGCGCACTGTTCGCCCAACAAAGCGCAATCAAAATCACGCACATCCCGTACAAGGGCGGCACACCCGGCATGAACGATCTCATCGCCGGGCAGGTGCAGATGCTGTTCTCCACGATCCTGCAAGCCAACCCGCACATCCGCTCGGGGCGCCTGCGTGCGCTGGCGGTAACGTCGGCGCGCCGCACCACCGCAATGCCCGCGGTGCCGACCATGCAGGAAGCCGGCGTCACCCATTACGAGGTCGCCGGTTGGTACGGCATGGTGGCGCCGACGAAAACACCAAACGGGGTGATTGCAAAATTGCAGTCTGAAATCAGCGCAGCGCTGCGTCTGCCTGAACTCCGCGAACGCCTGACGGCTGATGGCTCGGAAGCCGTCGGTGGCACCTCAGAGCAACTCGGCCTGCACATGCGCGCAGAAGTTGTGCGCTGGGCCAAAGTCATACGCGATTCAGGCATACACGCCGAATAGACTGAGGCAGTCACGAAACGAAGTGACGCATGACAAGTCCGGTTAATACCGTTATCCGCTTCAAACGCCGCGCAGGCGTAGAATCGGTATCTACGAGCCTCCAGAAACGTACACCGCACGTTTGCCGCCTCAGCCCAAGCGATTGCGCTGATGCAATTCAGCAGACGGCGTTGGCGATTCAAACGGTGCAATGATCTGCCGCACCTTCGCCCCGCCCTGACGCGCCAGCACCGGGTTTTGCAGCCACATTTGAATAAAAAATTCACGCATCTCGTTCGAGCGCTCGAGCCGCGCAAGAAAAAGCGACTCTGACATAACCTGCGCCGCGCGTTTTAAGTCAGGCATTCGGATCCTCGCCGCGCAGAATCTTTTCCAACGCCTCAATATCCAGCCTGTCCTTCGGACGATTGGCCGCGCGCTTCATCAGCATTAAATCATCGATGCTTGCGATCCGTATTGTGTTGCCGGATAGTTCGGCCGCCACCGCATGCTCCAGCAACCGTTCATAGGAAATCTCCGGCCGCACCAGAACGTCGATCACATTACCGCCCGCCCGTGACTCACGCAATGCGAACGCCAGCATCCCTTTTTCGCGATGCCATTGTTCGATTTGCCGTGAATCACGCAGCGCATCGATATCCACTGGCATCACCGGTGTCATGCCCAAGCGCTTCGCAACCTCAATAAAGCGGCACAGATTCTCGTCGTTCATTGCCAGCACCAGGTCAATGTCGAATGTTGAACGCATATAACCGTGCAACTGAACAGCCAGTCCGCCAACCAATACATAGCCGACGCTTGCTTCGGACAGACTCTTGAGAAGCTCCGCAATCTTCATGACAGTCATTCTAAAGGCTAGGCGTAAACTTGGGGCAGCCAACCAAATGACGACCCGCCTGAGTGCCAAGCATTACCAACAGCGGTGAACACAACCCTTGGGGTGATCGCGAAATGTCGGGGGAACGGAACAGTACTGGCAGCCTATTCCGCCACCGGCACCGTCGCCCTGAGCAATTCACCGACGTCCGGCAACTCGCCGCAGCGCATAATCAGTTCGAGGAGTTTCGCCGCCCCCGCCTTGCCCAATACCGGTTCCGCGCAGCCGTTGAATTTGTCACGACGGTCGGCATCGGTCATCGGCCAGTCGAGCGAACCGGGCGTGTGCTCGACATGGATCTTGAAACGACCGCGCGCGGTTTCGACTTCAACATCGTTGGTGGCATCCAGCCCGTAGACCTTGCCGTCGTCGACGATGTAACGACGCACCTTCGCCATCAGCGCACGCGCTTCGGGCCGCTGCACCATCCGGTCGGTAAACGTTTCGAGTACCAGCCGGCGGTCGAGCACAGTGGCGGCGATCATGTATTCGACACTGAATTTACCTTCGAGACCGGTCTGCGGATTGGTGCTGATCAGCGCGGTTTCCGAGCCCTTCATGAAGCCCACTGCAACCGACTGAATTTCTTCAGCGCGCAACTTATGCTGTTCAACAAGTTTGAACATGCCGCCGATGGCACGATGTCCGGCGTAACAGCAGGGCCAGCGTTTGACCCAATTACCCGGACTCACCACTTCCCACGGTGCACCAAAGGCGGCGACCACATCGGCCAGCGCTTCGCCGTCACCACTGCTATAGGTGGAGAGTACATTGTTACGACCGTCGAAGATCGCCTCGTCGGCGGTATGGCCGTTTTTCGCCAGCCACGCCGCCAGCATGCCGGCGCGTGCCGCACGGCCGGCGTGAAACGGTTTTGTCATGGTGCCGAAATTACGCACCAGCCCGCTCAATTGTGAAGCGGCAATCGACAACGCGGTGCGCATCTGTGGCAGATCAAGATGCCACAAGCGGCCGGCGGCGGCGGCGGCACTGAAGGTGCTGATGGTGGAAGTGGCATGCCAGCCGCGCATATAGTGGCCGGGCCCCATGGCGCGACCGAGTTTGCCGGCGATTTCAAGACCAATCGCATACGCAGACAACACCGCCGCCCCCGGCGCGCCGCTGGCTTCACCCACCGCCAACACCGTGGCGATGGTCGG
>CAMDSO010000123.1 GCA_945906935.1 Bordetella parapertussis | reverse complement strand
GTTGCCAGCTTCGGCTTGAATGGCCCGGCATATCCGGGCGCGAGTGACCGCGTCAGCCGCGGGCTTGTCTTGCCATGGATCGTTTATCGCGGCCCGGTGCTGCGTGCCGATGGCGGCGCGGTGGGCGCGCGCGTGGCCAAGACTCCCGACCTGGAGCTCGATCTTGGCTTTGCGGGGGCCCTGAGCGCCAGAAGCAGCGATGTCACCGTACGCGAGGGCATGCCCGACCTCGGGTTCTTGCTGGAGTTCGGCCCACGTTTGCGCTACACCCTGGACCGCCCATCGAGCGATTCTCTGGTGCGCCTGGACGTGCCACTGCGTGGCGTGTTTGAGCTGAAAAACGGCCTGACCCACCGCGGCTTGGCATTCGAGCCACGTTTGTCTTTCGACAAACGCGATAGCGGTAGCGGTTGGGGCTTCTCTGCCAGCGCGAGCCTGAATTTCGGCGACCAAAAATTCAACGAACACCTGTACGGTGTGGCGACGCAATTTGCCACGCCGGCGCGCAGCGCATACCAGGCAAAAGCCGGATTGATCACGCCGCGAGTGCAACTGGCGGTGTCACGCAAACTTACCGACGATGTACGGCTGTTCGCTTTCACCCGCTTCGACTTTGCCGGTAGCGGCGTCAATCGCGACAGCCCGCTGCACGTCAAGGATCGCGGCACCGTGCTCGGGCTGGGCTTGGTGTGGACCCTGGGACGATCCTCGGAGAAGGCTGCGGATTGACACTGCCTGCGCCGCGCCAGGCACGTCAAGCTGCGCGCCATGCTGAACGCCTCGGCTGTTGCGGCTGAACGAATGTTGACTACCCCCCGTGCCAATTACGTATTGACCAGTGTTTGTCGAATGCCGGTGGTGGTCAATCGCAGATCGCGGTTAGTCAAAATATTTATCGGTGCTGATTTCCGTAAAAACAGCAGCGTTTTTATTACCGCGATCTCGACCGTAGACTAGGCTAGTCGACAAAAATCCGGTGCATTGATGCGCACAGGGCGCAAGCCAACACCGTCGAAACGAGCGGGCACAATGATGAACCTCGCCACCTACAGCGCGCCACCTTGCCCCGCCGCGCCGCACCGAAAAACTCAAGCTGCCTTGCGGTGATAATAGCGCAGGAGTCCGCCAAGCCGTTGGTGGCACTCGATGGCGGCATCCGGGCGCGACTTCACCTTCTGCGTAAATAGCGTAAATAGCAGCACGCTGCTCTTGCCCTGATGATTCCGTTCTTCGTGATAGTGCGGCATGTAGTTGTCCAGCGCCCGCCTCAAACTGCCGACACCGAAAAGAATCAGCTTGGCTAAACATTCCTCTTTGACCGATCGCACCCATCGCTCTGCAAATGCATTCAGATTCGGACTGCGCGCCGGCAATTTCAACGGCTTTACCTGACCAGACTCAAGGATTGCTTGAAATGACTTCGTGTATTTTGTATCACGGTCGTGAATCAGGTAGCGGCTGTTTTGCAAAAATCCCCACTCGTCCATCGTCACGTTTCTCGCCATCTGCTGCGTCCAGCGTTCATTGGGATGCTGGGTGATGCCGGCAACGACGACCTTACGCGTTTCGATGTGTATGAAAAACAGGATGTAATAGGTAACCAAGCCACCCAGCGTCAATACCTTCACACTCAAGAAGTCGGTTGCGGCCAGCACCGCCCTGTGGCTTCGAATGAATTCGGCCGACGTCGTTTTTGTTTTTCTCGCAGGTGCTGGCGGGATGTCGTGGCGCCGCAACACATTGCCGATGGTTTGGTCTGAAACGCTGTGGCCAAGGTTGCGCAATGCCCCGGCAATGCGGTCATAGCCCCAGCCAGAATTCTCTCGCGCCATACGCACGATCAGCGCTTCGACGTCTTGACTAATTTGCGGTCGCCCCACAGCGCCGCGTGCTTTCGAACCGTCGAACTTCTGCGCAACCAGTTTCCGATACCAGCCAAGGATCGTCTCGGGCTTCACGACATTGGCCACGTCTCCCAGCGCCTTGCGTCCAAGACGGTAGCCAATTTCTGCCAGCGTCTTTCTCTGCGGATCGGTGAGGCGCAAGCGCCCTTGCAGTTGCTCCATCAGAATCCGGTTCTCGGCCGCCAGATATTCGTTTCGCAGCAGCAACTCCTCATCCACACTGCCGGTGATGTAGGCCAATACCCGTCGCCAATCCATAAGTGCTCCGTTCTTGCATCACATGCAATGAGATTCTACGGTAAGCACAAGAGAAAATTGAGCCACGGATGAAAACTCTTACAGCCAGAAACTACCGTAGGTTCAGTAGCTTCCTATTTTTTGACCCCATGAGAAAAACTTTGAGTTTGCCCGCTGCAGTTACTGCGGCTGATACCCGATCTGCTTGACCAGCTTCTGGAACACGCCCACCTCGTTGCGGATCAGCGTGATGAATTCTTCGGGGGTCGATCCGATGACGTCGAGACCCTGGCTGCTCAGGCGTTCCTTGAACTCAGGCAGCTTGCTAATGCGTATGATTTCCTGCGCGAGCTTGTTGATGATCGGCTGCGGCGTCCTCGCTGGTGCCACCACGCCGTGCCACGCCACCGATTCGAAGCCAGTCAGGGTTTCGGCCACCGTCGGCGCGTCGGGCAGGAGCGGGCTGCGTTTGAGGCCGGTCATGCCCAGCAGGCGCAACTTGCCGGACTTCACCAGGTTCATGCCGACGATTGGGCTGATCACGAACACCTGCACCTCGCCCGACAGCAGCGCCTGCACCGCCTGGCCGGTGCCCTTGTAAGGGATGTTCACGGTTTTGACGCCGGCCATGAAGTTGAACTGTTCCATCGCCAGCAGGTTGTTCGCAGCCGAGCTCGCGTAGTTGATTTCGCCGGGCCGCCGCTTGGCGAGCGCGATGAATTCGCTGACCGTTTTCGCCGGCAGCGAGGGGTGAATCACCATCATGTAAGCGCCCGAGGTGATCTGCGTGATGTGCTCGTAGTCGCGCAGCGGGTCGTACGGCAGCTTTTTGTAGACAGCCGGGTTGATGGTGATGGTGGCCTGTGGCGCGAGCATGATCGTGTAGCCGTCGGGCGGGGCTTTCGCCGCGAGTTCGGCGCCGACAATACCGCCAGTGCTGCCGCGGTTCTCGACGATCACCTGTTGGCCGAGGCTTTCAGTCAGCTTTTGCGCGAGCAGCCGAGAGATGATGTCGCTCGGCCCGCCGGGCACGAAGACATCAATGATGCGGATCGGCCTGCTCGGGTAGTTGTCCGCTTCTGCGGCGCCGGCGTTCGATACGGTGGATGACAGAATGAAGAGCAGTAACAGACAGGCGGTGCGTTGCATGAAGGTCCTCCATTTTATTTCGTGAACGATCGTGAAGAGATGCAACGCTCTTATGGTCAAAATATCCATCGGCGCTGCTTTCCGTAAAAACAACAACTCTTTTATTACCGTAATACTGCACTTTCAGTAGCCTCCTATTTTTTGACCTTACGGGCAAAGCGGCCGCGATATGGCACGAAAGCTGGTCGCGCTTAATCCGCAGTGATGCCGGATTCCTTGACGACCTTCTCCCACTTTTGCGTCTCGCGTGCAACATAGCGTGCGTATTCAGCTGGGGACGTGCTGACGACAACTTCGGCGCCGCCGCTGGCAAGACGCTGTTGCAGATCGCGGTCCGCCATCGCCTTCTGAGTCGCGGCGAACAAACGATCGAGGATTGCTGTTGGCGTGTCTTTAGGGAAAAACAGTCCCTGCCAGGAACCGCCGACCAGGTCGCTAATGCCCAGTTCGGTGGTGGTTGGCACCTCTGGCAACACGGCTACGCGCGCAGGCGAAGTCACCATCAGCGCGCGTAGCCGGTGCGCGCTGACGAAAGAAACTACTGAAGCGAGTGTTGTAAACATTAGCTGCGTTTCGCCCGACACCAAAGCGGTTACCGCGGGACCCGCACCGCCCTTGTACGGGATATGTGTCATATTGAGTGTTGCACTTTTGCGAAACACCTCCATTTCCAGCCGGTTGCCGCTCGCGCTGCCCGGCGAGCCATAGTTGAGCTTGCCCGGCTGGTGTTTGGCGAGATTGATCAATTGCCTGACCGTCTTGACCGGCAGAGACGGATGGACGACGAGAATGCTGGGCACGTCAACGATTTGCGATATCGCTACGAGATCGCGCACCGGCTTGACCGTCGAAGTCGTATATACGGCGGGGCTGATGACTATGGCGCCGTTGTTGCCGAGTACCATGGTGTAACCGTCAGGTTTCGAAATGGCGGCTGCCTCTACACCGAGAAGACCCGATGCGCCGGGGCGATTGTCCACGACCATCGCCTGGCCGAGGATATCAGCGAGCTTGGCTGCAACGACGCGGCCGACAAAGTCACCGGCGCCGCCCGGTGCGAACGGGATGATAAAACGAATCTGCCGCTGCGGATAACTGCCTTGCGCGGCGGCAAGGTTTGCCGTGAGCGACAAAACAACGCTTACTAGGATCGCGGGAGTTATTTTTACCATCGTGCGCAGCATGCTATTGCGGCGCCGATTGCGCGGCCATCAGGGCGAGATGTTTTTCAACTGATTCGCGATTGATTTGCGCATAGGTTGCTGTTGCATTGCGATGCCGCTCGACTGCCGCCGGCTCCAGATCGTATTGCGCGCTTGGTTCAAGATCGAAGTGGTTGTAACGATCGACGCCGCGCACCAGCATCACGCTGTCGCGCGGCAGGCCGTCGAGTGCTTTTACACGCGTTGGCATGTAACGTACGGCAAAGCCGACACGGCGCGTTTGCGATCTGTTGTCTTCGGAACCGTGGAACATCAAGCCGTGATGCAGCGACATTTCACCGGCGGACAGTTCCATATATACCGCCTGTTTTTCATCGACTTCGACGGCGACCTCCTGTCCGCGCAGGAGCATATTGCTCGCCGCGCCCTCGCGGTGCGGCACCACTTTGCGGTGAGTGCCCGGGATCACTTTCATCACACCGTTCTCGCGGGTTGCCGGCGTCAGTGCAATCCACGTAGTCAATATATTTTCCGAAACATCCAGACCCCAGTAGGTGACGTCCTGATGCCAGGAAACAAAACCGCCGTCGCCCGGGTCCTTGATGAAAAAGCGACTCGACCAGCACAGTATGTCCGGGCCTACGATCGACTCGACGGCATCGAGGATTGCAGGGTCGCGCACAACGTTCTCCATCCATGGCAGATACAGATGTGCCTTCAGTCCCTTGCTTGGAAAGTCGCCATGCTGTTTTTCGTAAGCCTCGATTTTTTCCAGCGTTTCGGCGGCGAGTTCGGAGCTGAGCGCGGGCAGCGGTGCAATAAAGCCTTCGCGCTGATAGCGCGCAAGTTCAGCTCCGCTCAGATGGTGGTTGGTGGTTTGCCGCGGTTGCTTTGATTGCAATGGTGTAGACATGATTTCCTTTGCCCAATAAAAGTTACTCGACGCGCACTTTGGCGACACGCACAGTATTGCTCCATTTGAGTATATCGGACTTGATGTCGGCCGCGAATTGCTCTGGCGTACTGCCAATGGGATCGACACCGACGGTGACAAGACGTTGCTTGACGTCGGCCATGGCAAGCGCCTTGACGACTTCGGCATTTAGCTTCGCAACAACAGCAGGTGGGGTCGCCGCGGGGGCGAACATTCCGTACCAGCTACCTGCTTCAGCGCCAGGCACACCAGCTTCCCCGATTGTTGGCAAATCTGTGATGACCGGCGAACGCGTTGCGGCGGTAATCGCCAGCGGACGCAGGCGATTGAGTTTGACGTGTGGAATTGTTGCAAGCATGGTGTCAAAAATTGCGGCGGTCTGTCCCGCCAGCGTGTCGGTCATCGCCGGCCCGCTACCTTTGTACGGCACATGCACCATGCGCACGCCAGCCAACATACAAAATAGTTCACCGGCCAGATGCGTGGAGTTGCCTAACCCAGCCGATGCATAGGTGATTTGCTCCGGACTTGCTTTCGCCAGCGTGATCAATTCCCTAATGCTGCGCGCCGGAATTGACGGATGTACCGAAATGATAAATGCGGAATAGGCCAGATTAGAAATCGGCGCGAAGTCTTTCACCGGATCGTAGGAGAGTTTGGCATAGACGGCGGGATTGATCGCATGCGTAGCCGAGGTGCCAAGCATGATTGTATAGCCGTCGGGTGCCGACTTGGCCACGAGTTCGCTGCCGATAATGCCGTTGGCCCCGGCGCGATTGTCGACAACGAAGGTTTGGCCAAGGCTTTCAGTCAATTTCTGCGCAATAAGGCGCGCCATGATATCGGTGCCGCCACCAGCGGCAAACGGTACGATTACGCGTACCGGCTTGCCCGGATAGGCCTGCGCGTGCACCAGAGCGGGAACGCATGCACTAGCAACGCAGATGCCAAACGCAATCGGGTGCTTGAATTGGGATCGCATGCCGTTACTCCAAGAGTTCATTTGTCGGCGACAATCGCCAGTTTAAATTCACTGTTTAGAGCGGATGGTGTCCTCGTGGCGTCGTGCCGCTTCCTCGTTGATGCCGGAATAGGTTTCCCACGACTTGCGATGTTGTTCGATCGCAGCAGGATCGAGATCGCGCTTTGGTGGTGTTTCGAGATTGAAGTTGTGGTGCCGGTCAACGCCGCGAACCAGTCTGACGTAGTCCTTCGGCAATCCTTCAAGCGCTTTCGCATGCGCTGGCAGATAGCGGATTGCCAATCCGATGCGGCGCTGGTTGCTGGTATTGGGCTTGGAGGCGTGAAACAGCAACACGTGATGCAATGACATTTCGCCGGCATCGAGTGACATGAAGACAGCCTTCGATTCATCGACATCGACGGCAACTTCCTGCCCGCGCACCGTCAGTTTGCTGCCGGCGCCCTCCCGGTGCGGTAGCAATTTATTGTGATGGGATCCGGGGATGACTTTCATCACGCCGTTTTCAGGAGTTGCGGGCGTCAGTGCGAGCCATGCCGTCAAAACATTTTCAGTGATGTCAATGCCCCAGTAGGTGATGTCTTGATGCCACGATACAAACCCACCGTCGTTCGGGTCTTTAATGAAAAAGCGACTTTGCCAGCACATGATGTCCGGGCCGATGATGTCCTCGACCGCATCTAGTATGGTCGGGTGACAAACCAATTCGTCAAGCCAGGGATAGAGCAGATGGGGTTTGAACGCTTGCTCGTTCGGCCAACCGCCACTA
Organism: Bordetella parapertussis; assembly: GCA_945906935.1. GTDB lineage: Bacteria > Pseudomonadota > Gammaproteobacteria > Burkholderiales > SG8-41 > PALSA-1004. The sequence continues at coordinate 5,312 of CAMDSO010000123.1, read as the reverse complement.
TGCTGCGCTTCTACCGCCTCAATTTTCTTGCGCACTTCGGCAGCGTGTGCAGTGCCGATTGCTGGTAGCGGGGAGAGAAACCCTTCGCGTTTGTAGCGTGCCGCGACGTCGGCGCTAAGCGTCTTCAGGACTATCTCGGAGAGATCAGGCGTAGAGTTGCCCTGTGGAAGTGGCTTATTCGTCCGCATTGCATTTCCCCCGGTTTGGCCATCGCTTGCAACATCGTACGCGCCGCTTAAATTGGTGTCGGCGTTGTTTTTTGAGTTATTGATTTTCAATCATGCACTATTTTTACTGCGTGCTCAAGCGCCAGCATGCTCAAGCGCCAGCATTATCCGGCGGAGTATGAGTCTGAACGGGGAACATGATTCCAACGGGATCATCGCAGTCGGTGTGCGTGACCGCGTGCCGGTTATTCCGATCAAGAGTAGTTTTGCTATGTGCGCTTACTCCACTTCTATTTTCGCCTCGCGGATCATCTGCGCGAAGCGCTGGTTTTCGGACGCGTTGAATTTCGCGTATTCCGCGGGCGTACCGCTCACTACGACACTAACGCCTCCATCGTTCATGAGTTTGAGGACATCGGCGCTTCTCATTGTGACTTGGGCAGCCTCAAACAGGGTGTTCACCACGCCCGGCGGCGTGCCCTTGGGCGCGTATAGTCCTTGCCACGATCCGTTGGCGAGATCCTTGTAACCGAGCTCTAGCATCGTCGGCGTGTCGAGCGCGGCGGACAAACGCTCCGGCGCGGTCACCGCCAGCATGCGCAGCCGCCCGGATTTCGCATGGCTGATCGCGGAGGTAAATGTGATGAACAACATCTGTACTTCGTTGCCGAGCAAGCCCAGTACCGCCGGTCCCGCGCCGCCCTTGTATGGCACATGCACCATGCGTGTGCCGGTGTCCTTCATGAAGATTTCGGTCTCAAGGCGAGTCAGACTGCCGCCGCCGGCGGAACCAAAGTTGATCTGGCCGGGCCGCGCCTTCAGGTGCGCAATCAATTCCGCTACCGATTTCACCGGCAGCGCGGGATGCACATTCACCGAACCGGGCACATCGACCACTTGCGTCACTGCGACAAAATCGCGCAGCGGCTTAACTGTGAACTTCGTGTACAAATTCGGGTTGATCGCCATCGCGCCGATATTGCCAAGCAATATGACGTGGCCGTCGGGCGTGGCATTTGCCACCATCTCGACGCCAATGTTACCCGCTGCTCCCGGACGATTCTCGACAATGACCTGCTGGCCGAGTTTTTTGGTCAGATGCGGCTGAATGATGCGCGCGACAAAGTCACCCGCGCCGCCCGGCGCAAACGGCAAGATCATGCGTATCGGGCGCTGCGGATAGTTACCCTGGGCCAACGCTGCGGACGCCGCCAGCCCCCATGCAATAGCGGATAAGTATATGTGTTTAAACATTATCTTTAAGAACTCGCAAGAAATGTTGCATGCCTGCTCACCGCCAGATTACGAATCTCGTTTGCGCGCGCGGAAGTTTTCTTTTGTAACGCGAGCGCCGAGGGATCCAGATCGCGAGCGGGGCGCGGCAGCAGATCGAAGTTTCCATGGCGATCGACACCACGCACCAGCGAGACGTGATCGCGCGGTAAACCGGCTACGGGTTTAACCCGCGCGGGAATATAACGTATCGCGTAACCGACACGCCGCGTATGCGATTGATTTTCCGTCGAGCCGTGCCAGATCAGACCGTGGTGCAGCGACATTTCGCCGGGCGCGAGTTCCATGTAGATGGCTTTCGATTCATCGACCGCGAGCGCGATCTCCTGTCCGCGCTGCAACAGATTGCTCGCCGCCCCTGCCTTGTGCTCCACCAGCTTGCGGTGACTGCCCGGCACGACTTTCATCACACCGTTCTCGCGCGTGGCAGGCGTAAACGCCACCCACGCGGTGACGATGTTCTCGGAGAAATCCAGCCCCCAGTACGGCAGATCCTGGTGCCAAGACACAAAGCCACCATCGTTGGTGTCCTTGATGAAAAAGCGGCTCGACCAGCAAAGAATATCCGCGCCGATGATGTCTTCAACCGTGTCGAGTATGCGTGGGTGGCGTATCAATTCGTCAAGCCAGGTTAGGATCAAATGGGGCTTGCTCGACAACGCGCGCGGCCACTGGCCGCCGTGTTGCGCCTCGAATGTTTGTATTTTTGCGAGATATGATTGGGCTTCGTCCGGCGACAACGCGGACACGGGATGCAGATAACCATCCCCGTGATAACGCGCGAGTTGTTCCTGGCGCAGCACCTTTACAGGCGTAGAGGTGCCCTGTGGAAGTAGCTTATTCGTCCGCATTGTATTTCCCCCGGTTTGGCCATCGCTTGCAACATCGTACGCACCGCTTAAATTGGTGTCGGCGTTGTTATTTGAGTTATTGTTTCCAATCATGCACTATATTTACTGCGTGCTCAAGCGTTGCGCCGCAACGACGTTGGTGATGTTTTTAGGTGCCGCGTATGGTGTAGCATCCTTGTCGTGCAATCTTGTGGTGTCAGCGCGCAAGTTTGTCATCAAAAAGTGGAGAGGGGATCATGCAAAAAGCATTACTCATTGGCATTACCGGCAATGCGGTCGTGCACAGCGATCGTGACAACTTTGACGTCGATACACGCTTTCGCATGGCGAAAGAGGCGGGGTTCGACTATTACGACAAAACGCCGCCGACCGGTGAGCTCGAGATTTATCAGAGGGCCAGTGCCAAACACGGGCTGCCTATTCGCGCTGGCGGTTTTTACTATACGCGCGGCCGTGACGAGCCGCTACTCGAATGGCATATGCGCATCGCTAGGGAAATCGGCTCTGTCGTGCAGAATATCCAGATTAAACCGAAAGATGCGAACGGCAAATTTGTGACCGACGAGGAAGTCGCCGAAAGTTATTTATATGCAGCCGAGTTGGGCGACAAGCTCGGCGTAACGCCGAGTTTCGAGGTACATATCAACATGTGGTCGGAGCATTTCGGCCGTGTCTCGCGTGTCGGCGAACTGGTCGAGAAGCGCGGCGCCAAGTTCAACATCACTCTCGATCATTCACATGTTATTTTCAAGATCGATAATCCGAAGGAGCAGGAAGTGCTGAACATGCGTGCCGACGTGGAGGCTGGCCGCGTCGTGCTCGATCCCTTCAGGCCCGGGAATGTCGCTGGCGAGTGGATTGTGCGCAACTACGTCAGCCACGCGCATGCACGCCCGTCGGTGCCGGCCAATCCCGTCAATATCTGGGCCAAACATCCGGACGGTAGTTTCGGTCGCGGCGTGCAGTACCCGTTCATTAGGCCCGCGCCCGGCGAATGGCATGCGGAGTGGCAGGAAGAAAGACTTGCGGCATGGAAAGAAGTCGTGCGTCAGTTGTTGACGCATCATGCTGCGCGTGCCGACAGCGCGCTCGGACAAATCTCGATGGAGATCATCCCTGCGCCTGATTACGGCGGCGGCGCCAAGTATTCACTTTTAGAAAACAATATTGCCTGCGCCAATTGGATACGTGCGCAATGGGCTGAAATTCAGTGTGCCGCATCGGCTGCGGGCTGATAACAGAAAGGGAAAGAGGCAATGAGAGTCAAAGCTGCAATCGCCACCAAGGCCGGTGCGCCGTTATCCATTGAAACAGTCGATCTCGACGGCCCGCGCGCCGGCGAGGTGCTTGTTGAAATCAAGGCCACCGGCATTTGTCATACCGATGAATTTACGCGTTCGGGCGCCGACCCCGAAGGCTTGTTTCCAGCGATCCTCGGCCATGAAGGCGCGGGTGTGGTCGTCGACATCGGTGCCGGCGTGAGCAGCCTGAAAAAAGGCGATCACGTGATTCCGCTCTACACACCGGAATGCCGGCAGTGCGAATACTGCCTCTCCGGCAAGACCAATCTGTGTCAGGCGATCCGCACCACACAGGGCCAGGGCGTGATGCCCGACGGCTCGAGCCGTTTCTCCATCGGCGGCGAGAAGATCTTTCACTACATGGGCACGTCCACGTTTGCCAATTACACCGTAGTGCCGGAAATCGCGCTAGCAAAAATCCGCGAAGACGCACCTTTCGACAAGGTGTGCTACATCGGCTGTGGCGTCACCACCGGCATCGGCGCGGTGATCAACACGGCGAAAGTCGAGCCGGGGGCCAATGTTGTGGTGTTCGGTCTGGGTGGCATCGGCCTTAACGTGGTTCAGGGCGCGCGTCTGGCCGGCGCCAATATGATCATTGGTGTTGATTTGAATCCGTCACGCCAGGCGCTGGCAGAAAAATTCGGCATGACGCATTTCGTCAATCCAAAAGAGGCCGGTGATGATCTTGTCGCTTATCTCGTTAATCTCACCAAGGGTGGGGCTGATTACAGTTTCGAATGTATCGGCAACGTCGATGTGATGCGGCAGGCGCTCGAATGCTGCCACAAGGGTTGGGGCGTATCGGTGATCATCGGTGTGGCTGGCGCAGGGAAGGAAATCAAAACGCGGCCATTTCAACTGGTTACCGGGCGTGTCTGGAAGGGCACCGCTTTCGGCGGCGCCAAGGGCCGTCGCGATGTGCCGAAAATTGTCGACTGGTATATGGACGGCAAAATCAATATCGATGATCTCATCACGCATAAACTCGCGCTGGCCGACATCAACCGCGGTTTTGAGTTGATGCATGCGGGCGAGTCGATCCGCAGTGTGGTGGAGTTTTAGAAATCAGCCCGTATAGTTAAAACATCCATTGGCGCCGATTTTCGGGAAAGCAACAGCGTTTTTATTGCACCGATTGACAGACACCATTGACGAGCTTGACGTTCGCGAGGCAGCGGCCACGCCAACAACAACGCCCCGCACCACCCCACACTCGCCCGCATTAGCAATTCATACGCGGTTTGCCGCCGGTTGCCGACACACCACCAATTAAAAATACCAACCAATTCTCCGGTTGGTATTTTTTTGCCTGCTGCCGCGTGTTCACGGGGGCTGGCGTGGGTTCCAGCGGACTTCGCCGAAGGCCCTGGCGGCGGTATTCGACCCCGTTTTCTCTGTCCGTTGGCCGGTTCTCTCCGTTCCGGCGCCCGCTATAACCGGAGAAGTCCTCAAACACAAAATATCATACCGCATTACATCAATGACCTGCCTGATGACTAATCAACGGAGTTCGTTTGACGTATTGGGTTGCGGAGGGAACCAGATGCATGCGCAAATTTGCACATTGCACGGCATCGGGTCCGCGAAGGGCCCCGCCCGCAAGATAGCCGAATTCATCACCTCGGCGATCGCCGATGCGTCAGTTTTCTTGCGCAGCTTTTCGTGACAGTTGACAACGACAGTATTACTGTCTAGTA
>CAMDSO010000122.1 GCA_945906935.1 Bordetella parapertussis | reverse complement strand
GATTTGCTCAATCTAAAATTTTCGCGTGACAACGAACGCGATGCGGACAGCACCGGACTTAGCTTGCTGGTAAAGGCGGGCCTTGAGCCGGCGCCGATGGCTGCGTTTTTCCGCAAGATGGCGGCAGAGAGTGTCGCGGTGCCGGCGTTTCTTTCAACCCATCCTGCGAGCGAAGAGCGTTTTGTCGATCTTGACCGCGCGGTGAAGGCGCTGCCAGAGGCCGCACGTGCGGTGGCTCCGCTGCCGATTGACTATGCTGCGGTGAAGGCAGCCTTGTCGAAAAAATAATCCGCCAGACGCATAACCCGGGATACGAGGCGCTGACTTCGCGTATCCAATAAAAAAGCCGCCTGCGGGCGGCCTTTGGTTCAGCAGCGGATTTTTTACTCTTCCGGGCCAGCGTATTTTCCGGCGGTTTGCGGGAACATGTTTTTGACGATCTTGAATTTTGAAATATCCACCGTCGCATCCATGTGTAGGAACACCGCGGCGTCACGAAACAGCTTCTCGATACCGAAGTCAAGCATGATGCCGTTGCCGCCATGCAGTTCGACCGCGTGTTGGCAGACCTTGAAAATTTCCTCCGAGGCGAACATCTTTGCCATATTGCAGAGCATTTCCGCATCGGGTGCATTTTCATCAACGGCGCGGGCGGCTTCGTTTTGCAACGCGCGCACCGCAGAGATCTTTGTTGCCATTTCGGCGAGACGGATCGCCACTGCCTGGTGTTTGATCAGCGGGCGCCCGCCTTGCGTGTAGTTCTGCACATACTCGGCGGTACGCTCGAAGGCGGCCACACCAATGCCGAGGTTCTTTGACGACTGTATGATCTTGCCCGGACGGAAATAGATGCCGGCCTTGGTCAGCGCGGTATCTTGGACCAACAGATGATCTTCCGGTACTTCACAATCTTCAAACACCAGCTCGCCGTTGTTCATGTAGCGGCCGCCGAGGGTTTCGTTGCAGCGCGCGATGGTGAAGCCCTTGGTGCCGCGCGGTACCAAAAAGCTTGAGGTGCCCTTGGTCATGCCGGCGCCGGGGGTGGTCGTCGCATAAACGACATACAGTTTGGAGTCGTAACCGTTGCTGATGAACTGTTTGCGCCCGTTGATCACCCAGCGGTCGCCTTTTTTGACCGCCTTGGTTTGCATCATCGCCTCGGGCACGTCATACGGCAGCCAGCGATCGGAGGCGCCGCGCGGTTCGGTCAGGCAGTGTGAGAGCAGAAAGCTCGGGTCGTTGACGATGCGTGGAAACCAGTATTCCTGCAGGTGGCGCGGCAGGATGTTGCGTAACAACACCGAAACCTTCCAGATCTGCACCAGCTTGTCGGAGATGCCGCAGTCGCCGCGTGACATCTCTTCGGAAATCATGGCAAAGGTCTGCACTTCGCTCTTCGGATCGATCGCTGTGCCGCCGAATTCCTCGGGGATGCCGAGTGTGCGGATGCCGATTTTGTGCGCTTGTTCGAGAATTTCCGGTGGCAGGCGGTTTTCCGGACTCATGTCCCATTCGCGTTGCCAGTTCTTGCGTATGAAGGGGGTGACAAAATCATTCACAAATGCGCGGCAGGCATCGCGCATCATGATCTGTTCTTCGGACAGGCCGCGCTCATTGGTGATCATTTGCCATTTCCTCCATGGTCGGTTAAAGGATGCTGCAGTATCGCCGCAGCGATCGAAAAATGATTCTAGCCGAACTTGCCGTATACGTTTGTGTACGTTCGCGTACGCTCGTCTACGTTGCGCCAACAGAAGGTCGACAGAATGCCACCCCGCACTTTACACTTGCGTAAAAGAACGTCTTGAGGAGAATTAAATTGAATTATCGTAAATCCGAAGCCAAGGACGCCGCTCGCGCCCAATTTCGCGGTGTCTGGGCGGCGATTGCCACGCCTTTCACGCCGGATGGCGCGCTCGACGAGGCAGGCCTGCGTCATAACATGCGCCACTTTACCGATGCCCTTGGCGTGGCTGGCATTTTCTGTGCCGGCACCATGGGCGAGTTCTGGGCGCTGACCAAGGAAGAGCGTAAGCGCGTGGTTGAAATTGTCGTCGAAGAGGCGCGCGGAAAATGCAAGGTCATCGCCCACACCGGACATCATTCGCCGGACGAAACCGTCGATTTGACGCGCCACGCGCAAGAGGTTGGCGCCGATTTCGCCGTCGTCATTAATCCCTACTATCCGGTCGCCGGCGAGCAGGCGATCTACGAATGGTTCAAGGCGGTGGTGTCGAAGGTCGAGATCGGCGTGTGGATGTTCGATACACCGTTTTCCGGCATGAGTCTGTCGGCGCCGCTCACCGCCCGCATTGCCGAATTTGAAAATGTCTGCGGCATCAAGGTCTCGCGCCCGCTGCCGCATTACGCCGAGGTCCAGCGTTTGTGCGGTGACAAAATCGTTTTGAGTCATCCGTCGGAAACCGACTACCTGACCTTGATGCGCGATCACGGTATGCGCGTGCACATGTCGTCGGCGGCGCCGTTTTTGATGCAAACCGCGTCGTCGCGCCTGATACACGAATACTCCGAACTCGCCCTCGCCGGTCGTTTCGACGAGGCCTTGAAGGTGCGCGACTCGCTCGAGCCGGTGCGCAGCGTGCATGAACGCTGGCTGCGCGAGCCCTGGTTGAAAGAGCAGCTCATCCCGATTGCCTATCTCAAAGCATGGACCGAAATGATGGGGCTGGCCGCCGGGCCGGTGCGGGCGCCGCTGTTGCAAATCACCGCCGAAGAGCGGGAGAAGTTGCGTGCCGATCTGGAGGCTTGTGGTCTGCTGGCGCAGGTGTCGGCGGCGAAAACAGTTTGAAACCAAGACGGACTTGGTCTGCTCCTTACACCGCACGGCATTACCGATGACTGCGTGGTTGGGCGGAGCTCTGTTATGGGCCTGTGCTGCGGCGGCCATCGCGCAGAATTTTCCCCAGAAAACGGTACGGATCATTGTGCCCTATGCCGCGGGCGGCCCGCTCGACGAGTTTATCCGCGTGCTGGCGCAGCGTTTGACCGAGGGGTGGGGACAGCAGGTACTTGCCGATAGCAGGCCCGGCGCCAGCGGTGGCATCGCTGCTGAGCTGGTGGTCAAGGCCGCCCCCGATGGTTACACGCTGCTGCTGGGCAACCCCGGGCCGGTGACGGTGTTGCCCAATTTGCAAAAGCGCCTGTCTTACAACCCGCTTACCGAACTCGCCCCTGTCACCATGCTGGTGGCGGTGCCGCTGGTGATGGTGACGCATCCTTCGCTGCCTGCGAAGAACGTGCGCGAACTGGTGGCGCTGGCAAAAGCCCGTTCCGGGCAGGTTAATTATGCCTCGGCAGGGGTGGGCAACCTTGGTCATATCGCCATGGAGTGGCTGGCGGTGACGGCGGCGGTAAAGCTTAATCATGTGCCGTACAAGGGGTCGGCACCCGCGCTGGTCGACATCATGGCAGGGCATGTCGATACCACGCTGATCAATATTCTCGGCTTGCTGCCGCATGTGCAGGCGGGACGCGTGCGGGCGATCGCCGTGTCCTCGGCGAAACGCTCGCCAGCTTATCCGAACGCCGGCAGTATCGCCGAGATATACCCCGGCTTCGATGTCAGCAGCTGGGTCGGGATTTTCGCCCCTGCGGCAACGCCGCGTGAGTTGATTGTGCGTATCCAGACCGATATGGCGCGCACACTGGCCCGTGCCGATGTACGTGATCGTCTCGTCGCCCAGGGCGCCGAGGTGGTGGGCAGTACGCCCGACGACCTGGGGGTTCATGTGCGGCGCGAGAGCGCGCTTTATCGCAAAGTCATCGAGACGGTGGGCATCAGTGTCGATTAAGCGCCCGCCCAAGGCGTTGCAAGACGGTGGCTCCGGGCTCTGGCCCTGACGCGCCGGGTGGGCGCGTGGTTGAGCGTATTGGACCGCCGCAGATGTCAGTGGTCACAAAGTGGGCAACTTTGCCAATCAGCCAGGGGTCAATAATTTTGACGAGTTTGACCGGCGGTTTGCCGGCCACGGCATGAGGACCGGCCGGCGCCCGTATCTACGGGGGGGGCTGGTGTCGCCCATCCCATCGACTCTCGATTGCGACCACAGCCCAATCAGGCTACAACTCAGGACCTGCGTATTTGCCCGCCGTCTGCGGAAACATCGACTTCACGATCTTGAACTTCGAGATATCGACCGTCGCATCGCGATGCAGGAACAGCGAAGCGTCGCGCAGGTATTTCTCGATGCCGAAGTCAAGCATGATGCCATTGCCGCCGTGCAGTTCGACGGCGTGCTGGCAGACCTTGAAGATTTCTTCGGACGCAAACATCTTTACCATCAGGCAGAGCGCCTCGGCGTCGTGGGCGCCGCTATCGACCGCCCGCACCGCTTCGTTGAGCAGTGCGCGCACCGCGGCGATTTTCGTTGCCATGTCCGCCAGCCGCAGTGCCACCGCCTGATGTTTGATCAGGATGCGGCCGCCCTGCACGTAGTTCTGCACATAATCGGCGGTCTTTTCGAAAGCACCGACGCCGACGCCGAGGTTCTTTGCGGCGACGATTATTTTTCCGGGGCGGAAGTAAATGCCGGCGCGTGTGAGCGCAATGTTTTCGACCAGGCAATGGTCGAGTGGTAGCGCGCAATCCTCGAACACGATTTCGCCGTTGTTCATGTAACGACCGCCGAGCGTTTCGTTACAACGCGCCACCGAAAGGCCCGGCGTGTCACGTGGCACCAGGAAGCTCGACGTGCCCTTGGTCATGCCTGCGCCCGGTGTGGTGGTGGCGTAGACCACGTAGAGGCTGGCATCGTAACCGTTGGTGATGAACTGCTTGCGCCCGTTAAGCACCCAGCGGTCGCCTTTCTTCACCGCTTTCGTATGCATCATCGCCTCCGGCACATCGTAGGGTAGCCAGCGGTCTGAGGCGCCACGCGGTTCGGTCAGCGCATGCGCGAGCAGAAAGCCCGGATCTTCGACGATGCGCGGAAACCATTTTTCCTGCAGATGGCGTGGCGCGATGTTTTGCAGCAGTTTGGAGATTTTCCAGATCTGTACGAGCTTGTCGGCCAGGCCCGAATCGCCGCGCGAGATTTCCTCGGCCACCATGGCGAAGGTCTGTACCTCGGATTGCGGATCGATTGGCGTGCCGCCGAATTCCTCGGGGATGCCCAGTGTGCGCACGCCAATTTGGTGGGCGCCTTCGAGTAGTTCACGCGATGGACGGCGTTCCGGCGTCATGTCCCATTCGAGCTTCCAGTTTTTTCGAATGAAAGGAATGACTTCACGGTCGACAAACTGTCGGATGGTGTCGCGCATCATCCGCTGTTCCGCACTGAGAACACGTTCGCTCATCTCCATCGCTGGCTCCTCCATTGTTGTGATTTTGGTCCACGATAGGAACAACTGGACAGCCTGTCAATCGCCAGTTTCGGGGACGCAGCCGGCGACTTAAGGTGCCATAATTCACGCCATCCAAAAATTCACTTAACTGGTTGGAGGTTCGCATGCGTTTAATCAAATTTCTGGCGGCTGTCGTCTGCGCCATGCTGTCTCTGCCTGCAGTCTATGCCGCCGAACAGGCGCGCGACTATCCCAGTCGTCCGGTGCGCATCATTACCGGTTCCCCCGGCAGCACCTCGGATATCGTGCCGCGCTTTCTCGCCAGCAAACTGGCAGGCATATGGGGGCAGCAGATCGTTGTGGACAACCGGCCCGGCGCCGGCGGCATTATCGGCACTGAAATCGGCGCGAAATCCGCAGCTGACGGCTATACCCTGACCGTCGGACACATCGGCACGCATGCGTCGCCGCAGTTCCTCTTCAAGAAGCTCAATTACGATCCGGTGAAGGACTTTCAGCCGATTACGCTGCTCTCAGTCTCTGGTATTGCGTTGGCGGTGAATGCCTCGGTGCCAGCTAATAATCTGAACGATTTTATTGCCTATGCCAAGGGCAAGCCGGGTGGTGTCAACTATGGTTCTGCCGGCGGTGGTACTAGTAGTCAGCTGTCGGGTGAATTGTTCAACCAGATGACCGGTGCGAAGCTCACGCATATTCCGTATAAAGGCGCCGGTTTCGCTTTGCAGGCCTTGATCGCCGGCGAAGTGCAGGCGGCGTTTCTGTCGACGACGACAGCCAGCGCGCAGGTGAAAAGCGGGCGCATCAAGGCGCTTGCGGTATTGAGTCCGAAGCGCTTTTCCGCTGCGCCTGATGTGCCGAGCGCGCCCGAGTCGGGGCTGGCCGGTATTGAATCCAATGTCTGGTTCGGCCTCTTTGCGCCGGCTGGCACGCCCAAGGCGATCGTCGCCAAGATCAACCATGACGTGACGGTTGCACTGACTACCCCCGAGGCGCGCGAGGCGTTGCTCTTGCAAGGGGCGGAAGCCTCACCGATGAGCCCGGATCAATTTGCCGCGTTTCTCAAGAAGGAAATCGACAAATGGGGCAAGGTAATCAAAGAGGCCGGCATGCGCGCCGAGTGACCATGTCACGCTGTCTGGCCGCGGCGCTGCGGTGTAGCCTTACCCTGCTGGTGGGCCTTGCGCCACAGGCCGACGCGCAGATTTACGAATGCACGGACGCGCGCGGCGCGCGCGAGTTCGCGCAGGTTTGTGCCGCCGGTACGCTGCGCCAGCGCCAGCTGCTGCGCACCGATGAAATTCCCGCCTCCGCGGGCGATGCCAAATCTTCCGCGCAATTGGATGCGGAATTCCGCAAGCGTCAGGCGCAGCAGCGTGAGTCCGAGGCAAAAGCGCTTGAGGAGCGTAGCAAGCGCGAGGATGCCCAGCGCAATTGCATGGTGGCGCGCACCCAGTTGAAGGCCTTGCTCGAAGGCCAGCGCATGGAACGGATAGACGCCGATAGCGGGGCACGCATCAATCTGGATGATACGGAGCGTGCCGCCGATGCCGAACAGCAGAAGACGCTGATCACACGGTGGTGCACTTAGCTCGCGCGGCGATTAGACGCTATGCGCAGGTCTTGCGATGGCAACGGTGCAGGTGACTCGACGACTCGGTGACGCGCGCGTGGTGATGTTGATGGTGATGCGGGCGGCAGGCGCCGCTTAAATCTCGACCTGGGTGCCGAGTTCGATGACGCGATTCGACGGAATGTGGAAGTAATCCACGATGCTGCCGGCGTTGCGCGTCATGGTGGCAAAGAGCCGCTCGCGCCACAGTGCCATGCCGTCGCCGGGCGTCGGAATCACGGTTTCGCGGCTGACAAAGAATGACGTTTCGAGCGTGTTGAATTCCATGTTGTGCGGTTTGCATAGCGTGAGCGCTTTTGGCACGTCGGGCACGTTCATGAAGCCGAAGTGCAGTTTGATGCGGAAGCACTCGTTGCCGAGCGCCTCGATCAGCACGCGATCTTCGTTGCGCACCCAGGGCACATCGCGGGAGACCACGGTGAGAAAGACGATCCGTTCGTGGATCACCTTGTTGTGTGCGAGATTGTGCAGTAGGGCGTGTGGTACTGATTCGGTGTCGCCGACGAGGAAGATCGAGGTGCCCTCGACGCGCGGCGGCGGGTCGATAAACAATGAAGACAGAAATGGTTTTAGCGCGATCGACGAACTGCGCATGCGCTCGAACAGAATTTCGCGGCCGCGGCGCCAGGTCACCATTACCGTGAAGACCGCCGCCCCCATCATCAGCGGGAACCAGCCGCCGTCGATGGTCTTCACCAGGTTGGCGGAGAGGAAGGCCGCGTCGACTGCCAGAAAGAAAGCGGTTGCTGCGATACACAGCGGCAGTCCATAGTTCCAGGTGTAGCGGATCACGAAAAATGTCAGCACGGTATCGATCAGCATGGTGCCCGATACCGCCAGCCCATAGGCCGAGGCCAGATTGGCAGATGAACCGAAGCCAATAACGGCGGCCAGAATGGCTGCGAGTAATGTCCAGTTGATGACCGGAATATAGATCTGGCCGATTTCGCGTGCCGAGGTTTGTATGATCTGCATGCGCGGCAGGAAGCCCAGTTGCACGGCCTGCTTGGTGATCGAATAGGCGCCTGAAATCACCGCTTGCGAGGCGATCACAGTGGCCAGGGTGGCCAGACCAACCATCGGGTAGAGCGCCCAGTCGGGAAACATCAGATAAAACGGATTGCTTACCGCCTCAGGCTTGGCAATTAACAGCGCACCCTGGCCGAGATAATTCAGAGCCAGCGCCGGGAACACCAGCGAGAACCAGCCAATGCGGATGGCGCGTTTGCCGAAGTGCCCCATGTCGGCGTAGAGGGCCTCGGCGCCGGTCACCGCCAGACAGACCGAGCCCAGCACCAGAAACGATGACCAGCCGTGCAGAGTCAGAAAATGATAGGCGTGCCACGGGTTGAACGCGGCGAGTATCGCCGGCGTTTGGATGATTTGCAGTACGCCGGCAAAGCCGAGCACGCAAAACCACAAACCCATCACCGGACCGAATAGCGCGCCCACCGCCGCAGTACCGGTGCGTTGGATGGCGAACAGGGCGATCAAGACGACGACGGTAATCGGTACTACATAAGGCTTGAGCACAGGCGTGGCGATTTCCAGGCCTTCAACCGCGGAGAGTACCGAGATCGCCGGGGTGATCACGCCGTCGCCATAAAACAGCGCGGCACCAAACACGCCGATGATTGCCAGACCGCGCCCCCAGCCGCTGCGCTCGCGCACCGAGGTCGCTGCCAGTGCCAGCAGCGCCATGATGCCACCCTCGCCCTTGTTGTCGGCGCGCATGATCAGCAGGACGTATTTGAGCGTGACGACGAACATCAGCGCCCACAGGATCGTCGACACGCCGCCGATCACGTTTGCTGCGGTGAATTCAATGCCGTGCGTGGGGTTGAAGACTTCCTTGGCGGCATACAGCGGGCTGGTGCCAATGTCGCCGTAGACGATGCCGAGGGCGGCCAGGGTCAGGGCGGCAATCGGTTGAGGCGCGGCGTCCGAGCGGGTCATGGAGGGGATGTCGGGGGGATGAGTTTGGGGTCGTGGCGGCACCCGTGGTCACGGCGCCCTTCGCAACCGCCATTATATCCCCGCCGGGGTGGTCGTCGCGCTTGCTAAGGCTTGACGCTGTAGACGAGCGGCAGGCGGTGCAGGCATTCGGCGCCGTCCTGCGTGATGCGAAACAGGTTGCCCAGTTGTACTCCAGCAGTTTCGTCGCGCGTGACGACGTTGGGCTGCACCACCACGCACATGTTTTCCTGCAGGACGAAGGGCGGTTTCGGAATGCCGCGTTTGGCTTCGCGTGTGCCGATCGATGGCGGCAGAAGGCCGATGCCAAAGCCGTGCAGAAAACCGTCGTTGATGGTGAAGCCGCGCTCGGCGATAACGTCAGCGGCATCAAGAATGTCTTCGCTGCTGTTGCCGGGTTTTAACGCGGATACGCAGCGCGTGTAGGCTTCGAGCGCGGTGTCCCACAGGCGCTCGTAGAGCGCATTCGGTTTGGCGCCAAGAAAAATCGGCCGGTGCATCTGCCCCGAGTAGCCCCACCAGCTGATGCTGATCTCGGTGTTGACGACGTCGCCGCGGGCGATGATGCGATTGGAGAGATTTTGTCGCGGTACGCAGGCGCCGGCGCCGTCCTGCGGGCCCGATGACAGATAACAGAGGTGCGGCAGCCCGCCGGCGTTGAGCGCCGCGGTTTCGATGATGGCGCCGAGTTGGTATTCGCGCATACCCGGCTCAATTTGATCGATCAAGGCCTGCAACGCGGCGTCAGTCAGCGCCGCACCTTTTTCCAGCCAGCTGATTTCCTCGGCGCTCTTGACGAGACGCAGCGTGCGGAATGCAGCGCTCATATCCTTGAAGTGCCAGCCGGGGAGTTCTTTTTGCCAGGTCAGATAATTCTGCACCGGCACGTTGCCGACATAACCGAGGGTAGCGTTTTTCAGCCCGAGGTCGCTGAGATATTTCGCAATCGTCACCGCCGAATCCAGGCGGCCGGATTCAGTGCGGATGGAAGCTGCTTCACGCGCGTTGGGCACGTGGTTGTGTGATTGCACGAAGAGCACCGGCTCGCCTGCCGCCGGCAGCACCGCATAGTTGTTGCGGTTGCCCAGAAAGCCCGACAGATAATGCACATCGGCGTGGTTGTGCCGCGAGATACCCGAATCGCCGAACACCGCAATGACGTCTACACCTTCTGCCGCCATGAGTGCGCGCGCGGCGGTATGGCGGCGCGCGAATTCAGCTGCGGAAAAACACGGATACAGTGGCTCGCTCAAGAGGGTCTCCCGTTACGCATTGGAATAAGGTACGAAGCGTAGGGTGCGCGCCCGCCTGCGGTCAAGTCGCGCTAGAGCGGGTGGCTGAGGCCCTGTAGTGCGCTGTTATAATAATCGCGCCTGCGTCGCCCCGTTGCATCTGCGCGGCGTACGGCAATCCCCCCACGAATAGCAGAGAACATCATGGACACCGGACTCAAGGGCAAGGTTGTATTGATCACCGGCGCCAGTCGCAACATGGGCCGGCTGGCCGCCATCGCATTTGCAAAAGAGGGCGCACACCTCGCGTTGTGCACCAGCGCGAAGATGAAAGAACTCAATGCAGTGGCCGACGAGGCGCGTGCCTATGGCGTGAAGGTCGTCGCCGAACAGTGCGATGTGGCCGAGCCAGCCTCGGTTGCTGCCTTTGTCGCCAAGGTCGAGAAGGAACTGGGCACCGTGCATGTCGTGCTCAACAACGCCGTGTATCGCGGCGGCGAGGGCGCGTTTCTCGAAGACAGTGACGAGGCCTGGGAGAGGAGCTTTCGCGTCAATCTCGGCGGTCCGCGCAACATCTGCAAGGCGGTGATGCCGCTGATGATCAAGCAGCGCTGGGGTCGCATCATTAATTTTTCCGGCATCTCGCCCTTTCTTGGCGGTAGCACTGGCAAGGGTATGGCCAAGCTCGCCATCGTCGGTCTGACGCGCGGCCTTGCACGTGAATTCGCCGAACATGAAATCACTGCCAATTGCATCGGCCCCGGCACCATCGAGGTCGAGCGCGATGCGTTTCAAAAGCCCAAGGGCCTGCGTCCGCAACAGCCGATCCGCCGCATGGGCAAGCCGCAGGAAGTGGTGTCGATGATGCTGTATCTGGCTAGCGAAGACGCCGGATTTATCACCGGCCAGTGTTATCTGGTCAACGGCGGCGTTTATTTTCACTAGGATTTTTTTGTCGCGTTGTTGTAGCGTTGTTGTCGCGCAGGCGGTCCCGCCTGTCTTTCGAACTCGTAAGGAGTGATGGCATGCCCCAAACCCTGATGCTCACCGGTGATGTTAATCTGATGAACGTGACCGATCCGACGGTGCCGTTCAAGATCGTTGCTCCGATCTTCGCGAAGTCAGATTTTGTCTTCAGCAATCTCGAATGCTGTTTTTACATTCCGCCCGGCGGCCATTCGTTGGAGAACGAAGGTTTCTTCGCCGAAGCGGCGGCGGCCGAGGCCTTGAAAATCGCCGGCATCCAGGCCGTTGGCATAGCCAACAACGTGAACTATGGCGAAGCGGCGATTCTGACTTCGACCAAACGACTCGACGAAATCGGTGTGCCGCACACCGGCGCTGGTGCAAATCGCGAAGCGGCGCGCGCCCCGGTGATCCTCGAGAAGAACGGCGTGAAGATTGGTTTTCTGCAACGCACCTCGGTCTATTGGCCGACCAATCACGAGGCCACCGCGCGCTCGGCGGGAGTAGCTGTCATCAAGGCGCATACCGCATATCAATTGCCGCTACATAAAACGCGCGTTGAGATTCCGCCCTGCAACCGGCCCGGCTTGCCGCCGGTGATACTGACCTGGCCCGACAAGGATTCATTGCAGGCGTTTACCGACGATGTCAGCGCTTTAAAGGCGCAATGCGATTACGTCGTCGCGTCCTGTCACTGGGGTCTGCATCAGGACGTGCTCGATTACATGCCGCAGATCGCGCATGCGGCGATCGACGCCGGCGCCGACGTGGTGATCGGTCACGGTCCGCATTATTCGCTGCCCGTCGAGGTCTACAAGGGCAAACCGATTTACTACGGTCTGGGCAGTTTCTCCTTCCACACCGGCCACTTTGGTGGCGTTGCGGTCGGCGATTGGGTTGGGCAGATGGCGCGTGTCACCTTCGATGCGGGCAAGGTCACCGGCGCCTCGTTTCAGTTTGTGCGTCACAACGCGAAGAACGAAACGGTGCCGTGCAAACTCGCCGATGAAAAAGACACGCTCGTCGACATTCAAAAGCGCAGCGAACCGTTCGGTGCGACGCTCGCGGCGCGTGGTGATGACGTGGAGATTGCGCTTGGCTGATCAATCCGGCTTGATGCCGGATTTTTAAGCAGACGGTGTAGGGTGCGCATCGCGCACCGTGCAGCAGCGCTGCGCGTGCGCAATGCGCACCCTACGGCTTGTGGGGGGGGCAGGAACCTGCCGAGGCAATGCACCGCACTCCCTCCCCTGCGCAGCGGGGGAGGGAGTGCGGTGGGGGCACTCGAAGGTTGTTGTTGCTGGCCGACCGGCAATGTCTGCCGGGTTAACGCGCGCAAATCAATCCGGCTTCATACCGGATTTTTTCACCAGTGGCGCATAGCGGGCAATTTCCGCTTTGATGAAGGCGGCGAATTCGTCCGGTGTCGTTGGTGCTGCCTCGGCGCCTTGTTCGGCCAGCCACGCTTTGAACTCCGCGTTGTTCAACACCTTGACGAATTCGG